>JAJEBS010000276.1 GCA_022822425.1 Gemmatimonadota bacterium
ATCATTTCCTTCCTGGGCGACTCGCCGAAGATCACCACGCGCAACTACGCGGCCGCCGAGGTGGGGCAGGACCGCATCGGCGCGACGCTTTGGGAGCAGCCGCACAAGTACATCGCGCATTCGGCGGTGATGTTCGCGGACCGCATCGAGACGCCGCTGCTGATGCTCTCGGGCGAAGGCGACTGGAACGTGCCGGCCACCAACCAGCGCGAGATGTACTACGCGCTGCGGCGGCTGGGTAAGGAGGTGGTGTGGGTGCACTACACCGCGGGCGGGCATGGCGCCGGGCGCGCGAGCAGCGAGGCCGACTTCGTGGACCACTGGCAGCGCATGTTCGACTGGTTCGCCGAACACTTCGGGGAGGAGCGCGAGAGGAGCGCCGCGCAGGACGGCAGCTGAGAGCCGGATGAGGGTGCCACCGGAGTTCCGGGACGGGAAAGCGAAACAGGGAGGGCAATGTCCGGTTCCCTGAGGGGACAGGTGGCCGTCGTGACCGGGGCCAACTCGGGGGTGGGCCGGTCCACAGCCGAGATGCTGCTCAAGGCGGGCGCCCGTGTCACGATGGTGTGTCGCAGCCCCGAACGCGGCGAACGCGCGCTGGCGGAGTTGCGCGCGAGCACAGCGGCGGGCGGGCGTCGGGGAGCGCGGAGCCGTGCCGGCGCCGACGAGGTGCCCGACTTGAGGTCAAGCAACTCGGCCGGGGTTCAGGTCGAATTGGAACTCGCCGACCTCTCCCGTCAGGAGGATGTGCGGGATCTGGCCGCGCGACTCGCCGCCAGACATCCGGCGATCGATATCCTTGTGAACAACGCCGGCGTCACGCGGCCGCGCTGCGTGCATTCGCCGGAGGGGTTCGAGCTCACCTTTGCGACCAATCACCTCGGACACTTCCTGCTCACCCGTCTGCTGCGCGAGCGGCTTGAGGCCGGGCGGGGACGCATCGTCAACGTGAGTTCGCGGGGGCACCAGAGCGGGGATCTGCGCCGGGCGGCGCTCGAAGACATCGCCCGCGGCCGCGCCTGGGAGGGGGCCCTGCAGGCCTACGCCGACTCGAAGCTGGCCAACGTCCTGTTCACCTGCGAGACGGCCCGGCGCTGGGGCTCCCGGGGGATAACGGCCAACGCCGTGCATCCCGGTGTGCTGGCGACGGAGATCTGGAAGAAGACGTCGCTGGCCCCGCGCCTGCTGCTTCTACCGTTCACCTGGTTCATGGCGAGTCCGGATGTGGGCGGCAAGGCCGTGATCAATCTCGTCGCGGATCCCGCCGGCGACGACGTGACCGGCCGGTACTTCCACGTCCAGCGGGAGAAGACTCCAAGTGCGCAGGCGCGCGACGAAGCGCTGGCGCTAGAGCTGTGGGAGCGCAGCGTGGAGTGGACGCGCGGCTAGTAACTCCTCCATCCGCGTCCGCGGTGCCCGAAGTCGAAGCGCCCCGGGTGCAGGATCTCCGCCAGGATCTCCGCTGACTCGACTACGCGGGGCCCGGGGCGGTTGAAGTACTGGTTGCCGTCGGTGATCACCACGCGGCCCTCGCGCACGGCGGACAGCCGCCGCCATTCCGGACGGGCGGTGAGCGCGGGCATCTCCCGCTCGGCCCGCCCGATGTCGAACCCGCAGGGCATGACCGCGATCACGTCGGGATCGGCGGCCACGAGCTCGGCGATATCCATATGGCCGGAGTGCTGCCCGGCCTCCCCGAACGGATCCACCCCGCCGGCGCACTCCACAAGCTCCGGCACCCAGTTTCCCGCCATCATCAGCGGGTCGATCCACTCGATGCAGGCGATGGAGGGCCGCGGCTGCAGTGTGCGCGTGGCGGCGCGGAGCACCTCGAGCCGGCCCGTCAGCCGCCCCACCAGTGCGTCGGCGCGCGCCGGCTCCCCGAGGGCCCGTGCGACCGCCCGGATGTCGCTCCACACGTCGTCGAGCGCCATGGGTTCGAGCGACACGATCGCAGGCTGCGAGCGCACCAGGTCGCACACCGCGCGCTCCACGTCCCGCAGGCTCACCGCGCACACCTCGCACTGGGTCTGGGTGACGATGACGGTCGGGGCCAGTTGGTCGAGCAGGACCGGGTCGACGCTGTACACGGACAGGCCGTCGCGGACGATCGCCTGCACCTGGTCGTCGATGGCCCGGCTGGAGGCCGCCACCTTCACCTTCGAGCTGGAGCAGGTGGGCAGCCGGGCGACGCCGGGCGGATGGTCGCATTCGTGCGACCGGCCCACCAGTTCGCGCTCGAAGCCCAGCGCGCACACGATCTCGGTCGCGCTCGCGATGAGCGAAACGATGCGGTGGGGCATCCCGGCGTCCTTCGCCGTCCGCCGACGAATCCGCGTTTACGGGCCGCTACGTGCGGCTGGACGCGAGCCGGTACAGCGGGATGGGCGCCGGATTCTTCAGCGCGGCGCGACTGAACAGGAGCGGCAGGAACACCGCCATGCTGACCAGCGTGTTGCGGAAGAAGGGGATCGCGCGGACGTAGCAGTCCACCAGACCGGAGAGCGTCTTCGGGTACAGCAGACCATCGCCGAAGGCCCACACGCCGAAGTTGGTGATCACGAAGAACCCGACCGACGACGCCAGCCCCGCGCCCGCCACCCGCGTCCACGACGTCTCGCCGCGCAGCGCGAATCCCGTGGTCGCCACCAGCGCGAGCGACAGGTAGACCAGCGGCTGGTTGGGGTAGAACGCCCAGTCGACCCGGCCGGTCAGCGCCAGGATTCCCAGATCGCCCAGCAGCCATGCGGCGAACGGGAGGAGGTACGCCGTCCTCGCGCGCGCGAAGAACGCTCCACCGAACAGGCAGAGCGGCAGCATGGGCGAGAAATTCCACGGATAGGTAGTCCGCTCCGGGTCGATCGACATCCCGAACTGCGCCAGCAGGTATGGCGCCAGCCGCACGCAGACGCTGACGGCGAGCATTGCCACGATCACGGAAAGCCGCGGTTTCATCTCGATTCCTCCTTGTTGCCGTATTCCATCCGGGGGATTGGTCTCCTCCCGGTCGTCAGTTCCTTCACGGCTCCGCGTCCCTCACGGGTCGTCGAGGCCGTCCTTTTCCGATCGGGGAATCGTCCCCGCCTATCCTTCTCCGCCACCCACCGCCACGCTGCCGCCAACGTAGAGGGCGCGTCCGGGCGCGGCGAATCCCCACACCTCATGGTAGGATTCGTCCAGCAGGTTTTCCATGCGCACGGTCAGCCGCATCCCCGGACGTCCCGGGCCCGGGCCCACCTCGAAGCTGGCCGCCACGTCCACCAGCGTGTAGGCGGACAGCGTCACCGGGTCGGCCGGCCAGACGCTGAAATCGCGGTCGCTGCGCTCACCCGTGCGCCGCACGCTCGCGTCCAGCCCGATCCCGCTCGCGACCCGCGCGAAGGCGCTCGCCCCGACGGTGTGCCTCGGCCTGCGGAGCAGCGGCTCGCCTTCCACGAACGTTGCCGACGGGCCTTCGTCGAACCCGGAGTCCTCCACTTCCGTGTCCAGGTACGTGTAGAAGCCCGACAGCCGAACTCGGCTCGCCGCAACCGCAGCTTCCGCTTCCAGTCCCCGGCTGCGCGCCCGCGCCACGTTGTGGTAGTTGGGACCCCCGGGCTCGGGAGGCGAGAAGGTGTACTGAATGAGGTTGCGGTAGCTCTGGGTAAACCCGGTGAACGAGAGCCGCGCGACGCGCCCCAGCTCCTGGTCCAGCCCCGCCTCCAGGCTGGTCGATTCCTCCGGCTCCAGATCCGGGTTTCCGGTCGCGAAACCGGTGGCCCAGGTCTCGAAGAAAGTGGGCTCCTTGATTCCGGTTCCCGCCGACGCACGCAGGCGCGTGCCCGAGGCATCCGCGCGCCACGCTGCACCGGCGCGCCAAGTCATCGCCGAGCCGAAGCGCTCGTTATCCTCGAGGCGCACGCCCGCGTTCAGCGCCGCAGGCCCGCGAAACTCCGACAGCTGGGCGTAGATGGCCTGGTTTGCGCGTTCGTTGCGGGAGTTGGCCGAACTCGGGCCCCACTGGGAGAGCGATTCGCTGAAGTCGCGCACCGACTGCTGCTCGAGTTCGGTTCCGGCGGCGATCGAGGTGCCCTCGCCGGGCCGCCAGACCGCGCGCCCACCGACCGTCGTCCGGCGCAGATCGGCGAGGCTCTTGAAGCCGTGGAAGCCGAGCGTGTCTGCCGGACCGTCCGGGGCGTCGTCGGTACCCGAGTCCGACTCGTGGACGTTGATCCCCAGCCGGATCTCGAAGACATCGTTCCAGCGCCGCCCCGCGTCGATGTTGACCGAAAGAGCGTCTCCGAAGCTGTGAGAGTTCTCGTCCACCAGGTTCCCGGAGCCGTCGGTGGGGTAGTGGAAGCGCCGATCCTCGTAGCGCACCGAAACCGAAGCGTCGGTCGCTTCATCGAGCTGCCCCTGGACCCGGCCCGTGGCCGTGGCATGGCGGAACTGGTTGTTGAACTCGAGGATGCCGTCGGTCTCGTTCCTCCCGACGGAGAAGGCGTAGGAAAGCGAGTTCGTCCCTCCCGAGAGCCCCCCCTGCCAGCGCCGGGTGCCGTAGCTACCCCCCTGGAACGACAGGTCTCCCCGCGGCCGACCGCCTCCACGGCGAGTGAAGATCTGGATGACCCCGCTCACCGCGTCCGAGCCGTAGAGAGCGGAGGCGGGCCCGCGTACGATCTCGATGCGTTCCACGTTGTCGGTGGTGAGCGAAGCGAAGTCGAAAGCGCCGCCGGGCTCGTTCACGCGCACCCCGTCGATCAGCACCTGCACGTAGTCCGACTCGCCTCCCCGCAGGAAGAGCGACGTGATGGCGCCGAACGAACCGTTTCGGACCAGCGCCGCGCCCGGCAGCTGGCGCAGGGCGTCGGCCACGTATTCGATGCCGGCTCGCTCCAGTTCGGGGCCGTAGAGGATGGTCGTGTGGGCCGCGGCGGCCCATTCGGGTTGGGGCAGCCGGTTGGCGGTGACCACCAGCCCCTGCAGGTTGCCCGGTCCCTGCGCAGCAACGGGCACGGCAAGGCACGCGGTGGCGACGGCGGCGGCAAGGCGGACGAATCGAGCGTAGCGCATGTCGGCTCTCCTCTTACCGCGCGGAAGAACGAGGAGATGCCGACCAACGCGAATCGCGGTCTGGAAGGCGCCCCTCACCTCCCCGCGGAGGTGGTAAAATGGGCGCCGGACGGGCTCGTCTCCTGGCTTGAGGCCTCCGGTCTCGCCTTCCCGGGCTCGCCTGGGAACCCGGTGGCACATTCGAGCCGGAGTTTTCCGGGAAAACCCGGACCTCATCACAGTGGCGGGGCCGCGCCGGATTCACACCGGCTTCCGTGGGCCCCTCCGGCCTCTGCTACTGCGGGATTCTAGCCGGGGGCGTGAAGGGGGTCAACGATGGGGACGCCCGGTTCGTGCGGATCGGCGGCGAAGGCGCGCTGTATGGCGGATTCGATGGCAGCCACTTCGCCATCGCTCAGCTCGCGAAAACGGGGACGTTTTCTCGCGGAGAGGCGTCCGCCGTTCTGCACGCAGAGCCGTATAAGCAGCGAGGTGCGCCGGTCGGGCATGTCCACGATCTCCGAAACCGCTCTGAAGGCTCGATCGAAGCCGGCGATGAAGCCGAGTTCTTCCCGAAGATCGTGCCGGACCGTCTCGGCCACTCGTTCGTGAAGGTATTCGGCGAACGCGGTCATATCGATGAACCGATAGAGATCGCGGGTGTCGCCTTCCACCAACAGGTCTCTGTTCGGACTCCATCGCCAGTCGATGAATTCCAGGATCGGCCGGGAGAAACTCTCGAGCACCCGGTCGTAGCCGTGACGATCGCGCAGAATGGCCGCGGACACCGGAAAGATGAAGTTCCCGGGCGTGTATCCCCTCGAAGCGAGCACGTGATGGATGAGGAACCGGTGAATGCGGCCGTTTCCGTCATCGAATGGATGAACGAAGACGAAGGCGAAGGCCGAAACCGCCGCGCCGACGACGGGCGGAACGCTCTCGTGCGAGACGCGCGCGGTCAGGTTCATCCAGCCCTTCATGAGCGAGGGTACGTCGGCTGGCCGGGGGCATACGAAGTGGACCTCTTCGCGGAAGCCCGCACCCATCCGGCCGACGAAATCCTGAACGTCGCGCCAGTCCGTGGCGGCATAGCGCGGGTCGACGATCGACCCTTGAAGCCGGATCAGCGCATCCTTGTCCAGCGGGTCGAAGGTGGCTGCTTCGCTGAGCGCACGTACGAAGCGGGCAGCACGACGGGAAGACGGCTTCTCGCCTTCGATTGCAAAGGAGGACCGCGTTTCCCTGGTGTACAGATAGTCGACCGCGCGGGTGAGAAGGCTCCGGTCGAAGGCTTCGCAGAGAGAGCGCGCCTCGTCGTCCAGGCGCATCGCCATCTGGCGCAGAAGCTCCGGCGTCCGCCGGACCGTCACACAGAGATCGGGACCGCCGAGCAGATTGTCGATGACCCGGTGCCGCCGGGAATTATGGCGCCGGGCGACGATGAACTTCTTCGGATCGAGGCATGGGACGTAGTTTCCGCTGCGCGCGTCGTCGAGATCGAGGGTCCGTCCCGTGAGCGTCTCGTACAGGTACCACGCGCGGCGGCTGTAGGCGCCCGTTGGTTCACTCCGTACCCAGTCTTCCAGCGTCGCCGCATCGATGTGCCTGAAAGCCGCGGCCAGGATGCGCAGATCGAACGGCTCATGGCGCAGCGTGAACCTGAGTTGCCCGGCAAGCGAGTGGTCCGGTGCATAGTGCAGAGGGTAGTCCTCCCGCACCCGGGCCCCCTGAACTTCGGTCCGCCGCGCGCCCGGAACCACGTGGCTCTCGACCGCCGGAGCGGGTACGGCCAGGTTGAGCTGCTGGCGGAGCCAGGCTTGCCCGACAGGTCTCCTGCCGTGATGGGCGGTGTATCGTTGTACCATGAGAAACCGCGTAGTAAGACGAGAAATGCTTAGAATAACGTATTCAAAGCACAAACCGTTTACAATATCAGCTACAGCGGAGCCTCGTAGAGGCGGTAGGTGCGGTAGATCCTGCCCCCCATGCGTTCTATCGCGGCGTTCATTCGGTGGTTGCCCTCGAGGATCCAGGACATGTCCGCCTCCCTCATCCCGGCTGCGCTGGCGTTTCGGAACAGCGCGAGGTAGAGGAGGGCATCGATGCCCTTTCCCCTCCACTCCTCAAGGAGCCCCAGCATGAGGACGCGCAGGCGGGTAATCCTTCGCTTGTGGATCAGCAGCTTGATCACTCCGAGCGGAGTGAGCCGCCCGTTGAGCTTGTGCAGAACCTGGTTGAAATCCGGAAAGGCGAGCGCGAGCCCGATCACTTCTCCTGCGGGCGTTTCCGCGAACAGCGCCAGGCTCGGATCGATGATCGGCTTCAACTCGGCGGCCACGTGGTCGATCTCGGCGTCCGTCATGGGAACGAACCCCCAGTTCTTCTTCCAGGCGGAATTGTAGAGTCGCCGAACGAGGGCGAGTTCCTCGTCGAACCTCGACATCTCCAATGTGCGGATGCGGATGCCCCAGCGGTGCGTCACGATCCTCTCGGCACGAAACAGGTATCCGGGCCGGTTCCCCGCCACGAGGTGCCAGGCGTAGAGGTCCTTGACCTTGCGGAGCCCGCAGCCCTCGAGCAGCGCCGGATACCAGGGCGGGTTGTGGGCCAGAAGAAGCGCCGGCGGTCCCCTGTCTCCTTCGACGAGGAGGCCGGTGGTCTCGTTGGTGGAAAAGCTGGTCGGGCCGCGCATGGCCGTGAGACCGCGTGCCCGAAGCCACTTCCGCACAGCCTCGAACAGCGCCTCCGCCACCTCCGGATCGTCGATGCACTCGAACCAGCCGAAGAAGCCGACCGCCTCCCGGTGCACCCGTTCGTGGTTCCGGTTGCGGACCGCGCAGATGCGCCCCACCACCCTGCTGCCGCGGAGCGCGAGCCAGGGCTGAACCTCGGAGTGCAGATGGAAGGGGTGTTTCGCCGGGTCGAAGGCGGCGCGGACGTCCCGCTTCAGGGGCGGCACCCAGTCGGGGTCGTTGCGATAGATCGACCACGGCAGGTTGATGAAGCGTCGGAGGTCGGCGCGGCTCTTCACGGGCACGACTACGAGCCGCGAAGTTGATTTCGTCATGGCTGCCGGAGTTCCAGAACGATTACACAGCCGCCAAAACGCTTAGAAACAGGCCCTTGGGTCCAGAATCGCTTACGCCCGCAATCGCCAGCCATGGCAACCCATGGATGCATCGCCGCTCGAACGTCGGGCCGGGTTCGTCCACCGGGGGCTACCGCTCCACCGGGTTGCCGGCGATCCAGACCGATTCGATGGAACGCATGTTCATGATGTCGGCGAGAGGATCCTCCGCGACGACGATGAAGTCGGCCCACTTTCCGGCCTCGAGGGTGCCCACGTCGTCGAGCTCCAGGCAGGCGGCGCCGTCGCGGGTGGCGGTGGCCAGGATCTGGGCGGGAGTGAGACCGGCGTTGGCCATGATCTCCATCTCCATGTGCTCGAAGAAGCCCTGGAAGCGCCCGACGGGACCGGTGTCGGTGCCGAAGGACAGCGTAACGCCCGCGTCCGCCGCCGCCTTCAGGTTGTCCAGCGCGACCTCCAGCGCCTCCTCGTAGAGCGCCGCCGAGCGGCTCTCGAGGAACGAGCGGCGGCGGTCCTCCTGATCCAGCCCGGCCACCTCCTCGGTGTTGGCGTGGCGCGTGAAGAAGTCGTCGAAGAAGAAATCGGGCCGCTCGCGGTAGATGAAGGTGGACACCTCGCGGGTGAGGGTGGGGCAGTAGCAGACGTCGGTCTCGGCGATGAGGTCGATGAATTCCTGGTCGATGGCCACGTCGCGCACGCTGTGAGCGAGGAAGTCCGCGCCCGAGCGCAACAGGTCCTTGGCGTCGTCCAGATAGAATAGGTGGGCCGCCAGGCCGACGCCCATCTCGTGGGCCGCGTCGATGGCCGCGCGGTACGCCTCGGGAGGCATCTTGGTGGAGGTGCCCAGATTGTCGTCCACCCGCAGCTTGAGCCAGTCCGGGTCGAGGCGTGCGTTGTCGGCGACCTCGGCGCGCACCTCCTCGGCGGTGGAGCCGGTGAGGACCGGCCCCGACATGAGCAGGCGCGCGTGCGTGAGGCCGGAGTCGTCGTTGTGGGCGTCCCGCACGCGCATGCTGGGCTCCGTGCCCCCGCCCAGGCTGTTGACGGTGGTGACACCGTACGCCGCGTACAGTCGCAGCTCATTGCGGATGGCCTCGTCGGCGGCCTCTCCCTCCAGCCCGCCGGCCGTGCGGCCAACGTGGCCGTGCGTGTTGATGAGCCCGGGTACCACGTGCCGGCCGCTCAGGTCGACCTGTTCGGCGCCCTCCGGGATCTCCACACCGGCCGACGGGCCTACTGCCTCGATGCGGCCATCCCGAACCACCATCGCCGCATTCTCGACCGGATCGCCTCCGAGACCGTCGATGAGGCGCATGCCGGTGAAGGCGACCAGACCCTCTTCGGAGGGTTCCCCGGCGGGAGCGCAGCCGGCGAGCGTCAGGACAAGCAGGAGAGCGGCGATGCCGTGAATTGAGCCATGCCGTGGATGATCGAACATGCGAGACCGTCCTTGTTTGCGCGGCGAGCGTCGGGGCGAGATCGAGGGTGAGCCTGACCGCGAAGGCTCTCAACCCCTTACTGCCAAGAGATTCGCCGTGCGCATCCCGGTCAAGGATGCCCGTGGCGGACCATGCCCGCGCCGGACCGCCGTCAGGGGCCGGGTGGTGGGGCGATGTCGAGACCGATGGCAAGGCGTGCGCCCCGGGTCAGGAACTCCCGGCGCCCGCGGCCATCAGAGGATCGGCCAGACCGATGACGTGCACGGCGATCAGCCCAAGCACGCCGATGACGGCCAGGTAGTAGATGGTGGGCAGGATGGTCTTGCGCAGCGTGACCCCCTCCTGACCGAGCAGGCCCACCGTGGCGGATGCGGCCACCACGTTGTGGATTGCCACCATGTTGCCGGCGGCCGCCCCCACCGCCTGCAGCGCCACGATCATCGCGCTCGACACCGCCAGCCGCTCCGCCACGCCGTGCTGGAAGAGCGAGAACATGAGGTTGCTGACCGTGTTCGAGCCGGCGATGAAGGCCCCCAGCGCCCCGGTGACGCCGGCGAACAGCGGCCACACCTGTCCCACGTTGTCCGCGACCCAGGCGGCCATGGCGATGGGCATGCTGACCAGGTCGGCCGCGTTCACGCCCGACTGGATGTAGATGCGCACCATCGGCACGGTGAAGATGAGCACGAAACCGGCCCCCAGGAGCACCCGCGACGACTTGGTGAACGCCCGCTGCAGCTCGGAGAACTTCATGCGGTGCAGGAAGAAGGTCACCGCGACGACCGCGATCAGGATCGTTCCGGGCAGGTAGAGAGGGGTGGTGGTGGCGGTGATGTCGGTGCCGAAGACGCCGGCCCAGGTGATGGCGGGGGCGCGCAGCCAGTTCTGCACCGGGAGCGCCGACAGTCGGCTGAGGACGAGCAGCACGGCCAGCAGCGCGTAGGGCGCCCAGGCCATCCCCACGGAGACGCGTCTGTCGTCGTCTTCCAGGTCCTGCCGGGCTTCCAGTCCGCTGGCCCAGCCCCGCCCCCAGCGGCTGCGCTCCGGGAAGTCCCAGGTATCGTCCGGGATCAGGAAGCCTCTGCGCGCGGCGAAGATCACGATCGCGAGCCCGACCGGAGCCCCGAGCAGCGCGGGAAACTCGGGTCCCAGCAGCCAGCCCGTGAACATGTAGGGGACGGTGAACGCCACCCCGGCGAACAGCGCGAAGGGGAAGATCGACAGGCCTTCCGTCCACGACCGGTTGGCGCCGAAGAAGCGGGTGGTCATGACGATCATGAAGGTGGGCATCAGGGTGCCCGCGATGGCGTGCAGCACCACGACCCGGTCGGTGACCAGCCGCAGGAAGTCGTCCATGGTGATGCCGGCCGCGAGGAGCTGGGCGTCGAAGGCCTCTCCCCCCAGGCCGCCCTGGACCCCTACCAGCACGGGCGTGCCCACCGCGCCGAAGGTCACCGCGGTGCTCTGGATCATCATGCCGATCATCACCGCCCCGGCGGCCGGGAATCCCATCGCCACCATCAGCGGGGCGGCCACCGCGGCCGGCGTGCCGAACCCGGCGGCTCCCTCGATGAAGGATCCGAACAGCCAGGCGATGATGATGATCTGGACCCGGCGGTCCTCGCTGATGCTGCGGAAGCTGCGCCGGATGGCGGAGACGCCCCCGGACTGTTCCAGGGTATTCAGCAGCAGGATCGCTCCGAAGATGATGACCAGCAGATCGAAGGTCAGGAACAGCCCCTGGACCGAAGAGGCCGCGACGCGCACCGGGGCCACCTGCCACGCCGTCAGCGCCACGACGACGGCCGAGACGTAGGCGATGGGCATCGCGAACTTCGCCGGCACCCGGAATCCGACCAGCAGGGTTCCTCCGATGAGAATGGGGAGGAGCGCGAGCGCGGCTTGAACGCCTGGGGACATGGAGGCCTCCGGGTTGAATCGCCTGACGGACCGCGCGAATGTGGGTCTCGGCCTCCCGTGCGGGCAAGCGGGAAGGGCCATGCGACGCAGGATGCGGTTTGCGTTATCGTGTCCCCTGCAAGCGGATGCAGGGGGAACGAGAATCCGGAGATGGCAGTTGAGGAGGCTTGACTTGTCGGGACGTTGGCGCCGACTGACGACGCTGCTGGTGCTCTCGACCCTCGCCGGGTGCGAACGGACCAGCGATCCGGTCGAGTTCGACCCGGGCTCCCCGGCGGTCGCCATCACCGTCGTGTCCGGCGGGGGTCAGCCGGCGTTGATCGGCACCCGGCTCAACGAGCCGATCGTGTTCCGCGCCCTGGACGCGGCAGGGCGCCCGTTGCCCGGCATCTCCGTCGACTTCGTGACGACCCCGGGGAGCGGCCGGGTGGAACCCGCTCGCGCCACCACCGACCAGAACGGTGACGTGTCGATCACCTGGACGATCGGACCCGATCCCGGAGTCCAGACGGTGCTGGTCGCGGCGGGCCTGGTCGCCACGGCGATCAACGCCAACGCGATCGACCTGGAGGCGGAACTCGAGGTCCTTTTCGCGCCGCCCACCGCGGCGGAGGTCGCGGCCGTGCGCGCCGACTGGGCGGGCCGCGACATCTCGCCCGCCGGCCTGACCATCGAGCTGACCGAGGCCTACTCCCTCTTCGGCTCCCCGGCGACGCTGCGCGTGGTGTCTCACCAGGTCGGCGAGGTGCGTCATTACGGAGCGATCATCGCCCCGAAGTCGAACCGCGCGGCCAGCCTTCCCGTGCTGATGTACCTGCACGGAGGCGACAACGGCGTTGACCTGGACGATGTCCAGTTCCTCGCCTTCGCGCTCGGAGAGCTGCGTGACAGCTTCGTGTACGTGGTTCCGTCGTTCCGCAGCGAACCCTTGAGGCACGGAGACCGGGAGTGGGTGTCGACCGGTCCGGGCGGGCACTGGGACTACGACGTGGACGATGCCTTGGCGCTGCTGAACGTCGCGCTGGCGCTGACGCCGCAGGCCAGATCCGAAGGCCTCAGCCTCGTGGGAGTCAGCCGGGGCGGAGGCGTCGCCCTGCTGGCCGGAATTCGGGACGAACGGATCGAGAACATCATCACCCTGTTCGGTCCCACCGATTTCTTCGACGAATGGGTGCGGGAGATCGTGCGCGAGGTGGCGCTGGGAATGCCGCGCCAACTCCCCGGGGTCGCGCACATGGACTCCACACTCGTCCAGCCGTACCTGGGAGGTCAGATCGAACTTGCCAGAGTTCGCCTCGAGCTGGTTCGCCGCTCCGCCGTGCTGTTCGCCGAGGACCTGCCCGCCGTCCAGCTGCACCACGGAACCATCGACCAGGACGTCTCCGTCAGCCAGGCGCATTCCATGATCCGGGTCATGGAGACGCTTGGGCGGGAGCCGCCGGAATTCGAGGCGTTCATCTACGAGGGTGCGGGACACGAGCTCTTCGACTTGAGCGGTGTCATCCCGCGCGCGGCCAGGTTCCTGCGGCGGGCGCTGGAAGGGGGCTGAGGCGCCATGCGAGTGCGGCCCGACTTCACGACCGCTGAGGCGGAGACGCTGGCCAGGGACCACTACGGCATCGAGGGTCGCGCCAGGGAACTCCCGGGCGAGCGGGACCGGAACTTCCTGCTGCGCGTGACAGGGGACGGGCGAGGTGCTGGCCGCGAGAGCAGCGACGGAGCGCAGGACGCCGGAACGGAGCGCGCCGGCCAGGCTCTTGTCCTCAAGATCGGCCACCCCGCGGAACCCGACGGGTCACTCGCGATGCAGAACGCGATCCTGGCTCGGCTCGCTGCCGTTCGACCGGATCCGGACGGCGGTCGGCGGGCGCTCTTTCCGCGTGTGGTCCCGGACCTCAGCGGTTCCTCCCTCGCGGCGGTCGAGAAGGAGGGCGTCCGCTACCCGCTGCGCCTGGTTACCTGGCTGCCCGGGGTGCCGGTTGCCCGGGTGCGCCCGCAACGGCCGGAGCTGCTGCGCTCCTGGGGGCGCGTGCTGGCGCGCCTGGACGCCGCCCTCGCCGACTTCGACCATCCCGCCGCCGAGCGCGGCTTCCACTGGGACCTGCGCACGGCGTCCTCCATCTTCGAGGAGCGCGTGGGGAGCGTGCGGGGGAAGGGCCGGCGGGCGTTGCTCCGTCACCGGATGGCGGACTGCGAGAAACGGCTGACGCCCCTGATCCCGGGCTTGCGCACCCAGGTGGTGCACGGGGACGCCAACGACTACAACGTGCTCGCCAACCGGGTCGAGGAGACACCGCCCGGGGGCCGCTACGGCGACCGGCGCGTCACCGGCATCATCGACTTCGGCGACGCCATGCGCACCTGGCTGGCTTCCGAGCCGGCGGTCGCGGGGGCCTACGCGATGCTATCCAAGCGCGATCCCGTGGGGGCCCTGGTGCAACTCGTGAGCGGCTTCCACGAGGCGTATCCGCTGATGGAGGAAGAGGTCGCAGCGGTCTTCCCGTTGACGGGCATGCGGCTCTGCCTGAGCGCGACCATGGCCGCCTGGCAGCGGGCCCGGGAGCCGGACAACGAGTATCTGAGCATCAGCGAAGCGCACGTGTGGGAGCTGCTGGAGCGTCTTGAGCGGGGAGAGGAGTTCCATCCGGACTTCGTGCACTACCGGTTGCGCGAGGCCTGCGGCATGGAAGCGTGTCCGCGGGCGGGGCTGTTGCGCGTCTGGCTCGAGCGCCAGCGCAACGCGGGCCGTTTCGCTCCCCTGCTGCCGCCGGAGTTGGCCGAGCGTCCGCACACCGTTCTCGACCTGAGCGTCGGCAGCCGATGGCTCGGAACCACAGGCGAGCTCGACGCGCGCGGCTGGACCGACCTGCTTTTCGGTCACATGCGGGCGAACGGCGCCGCAGTCGGGGTGGGCCGATACGATGAAGCGCGCCGCTGGTACGACTCCGACGCGTTCGCCATCCGGGGCGAGGATGGGCTCGAGCGGCGAACCGTCCATGTGGGCATCGATCTGTTCGCGGAACCCGGCACGCCGATCCATGCTCCC
>JAJEBS010000311.1 GCA_022822425.1 Gemmatimonadota bacterium
GTCGCCAGACCCGCCGGGTTCACGACCGCGATGCTGTTCGAATCCCACTGCCATCTGACCGACCGGCGCTTCGACGCCGACCGCGTCGAGACCATCGAGCGGGCGCGCGCCGCCGGGGTGGGGGGGATCGTTTCCATCGCATCTTCGGTGGCGGACGCGGAGCGGGTGACGGAGCTCACCCGGGCGCACCGGCGGGTATGGGGGACGGCGGGTGTCCATCCCCATGAGGCGGGGCGAGCCGGCCCCGACGACGTACGCCGGGTGGCGGAACTGCTCGATGCCTCGTCGCGCCTGGTCGCGGTCGGCGAGACGGGTCTGGACTACCACTACGACTTCTGTCCGCGCGACCGCCAGCGCGACCTGTTCCGTGCCCATGCCCGCCTGGCAGCCGAGACCGGGCTCCCGCTGGTGGTGCACTCCCGTTCCGCGGATGATGACACCCGCGCGGTGATCCGTGAGTTCAGGGGCGCGGCGCGGGGGGTGCTCCACTGCTTCACCGGCGGGATGAGGTTGCTCGAAGAAGCACTCGGCGCCGGCTGGCACATCTCGTTCACCGGGCTCGTGACCTTCAGGAACTTCGACGGCCAGGAAGCTCTGCGGGCGGTGCCCTCCGACCGGCTCATGATCGAGACGGACTCGCCCTATCTGGCGCCGGTGCCGCATCGGGGCCGGCGCAACGAGCCCGCCTGGGTGGCGCGGGTGCGGGACGGCGTGGCGGATGTGCGGGGTGAGAGCCCGGAAGAGGTGGAGCGCCAAACCGCCCGCAACGCCCTCCGTTTCTTCGGCCTGCAAGCGCAGGAGGGCGGGTGACCGCGGGCGTCCGGCGGCCCATCCAGGTGCTTCCGGACTCGGTGGCGAACCAGATTGCCGCCGGTGAGGTGGTCGAGCGTCCAGCGTCGGTCGTGAAGGAGCTTGTCGAGAACGCGCTGGATGCCGGCGCCGCGCACATCCGGGTCGAGGTGGAGCGGGGCGGAAGGCAGCGCATCCGGGTGATCGACGACGGGGTCGGCATGGGGCGCCAGGATGCGATCATGTGCCTCGAGCGGCACGCAACCAGCAAGATCACGAGCGCGCGGCAGCTGCGTGGGGTCGCGAGCTTCGGCTTTCGCGGCGAAGCGCTGCCCTCGATCGCAGCGGTGTCGCGGTTGACGCTCGAAACCTGCGATGAATCGGGCGCGGGCACCCGCATTCGGGCGACCGGGGGGACCATCACCAGCGTTGACGATCACGCGCGGGCCCGCGGCACCACCCTGGAGGCGGCCAACCTCTTCTTCAATGCGCCCGCCCGCAGGCGCTTTCTGAAGACCAGATCCGCGGAAACCCGGGTGGTGGCCGCCGAGCTCACGTCGCTCGCCCTGGCCCATCCCGAGGTCGCCTTCACCCTCACCTCCGATGGGCGCACGCTGATGGATCTGCCCGCCGACCCCGGCCCCGCCCGCCGGGTCGGCCGGCTGTGGGGCAGAGACGCCCAGGCCTCCATGTTCCGGTTCGCGGGGGCGGGGAAGGTCGGCCGGGTGAGCGGCCTCCTGCAGCGCCCCGACCAGGCGCGTCCCGGCCCGCGCCGCACCTGCCTTTTCGTGGACGGCCGACCCTTCCGGGACAAGGGCCTGAGGGACACGGTGCGGCGGGCCTACCGCACCACCATTCGCGAGGCCATGCACCCCTGGTTCTTCCTCTACCTCGACCTCCCCGCCGGTGAGGTCGACGTGAATGTGCACCCGGCCAAGCTGGAGGTGCGCTTCCGCGACCGGACCGCGGTGGAGGGCTTCATCGAGGAGGAAATCCGGCGCGCGCTCGCGCGCGAGGAAAGCGCCGCCACGCTCGACTCCGCCGCCACGCCTGACGACTCCACCTCCGCGCCTGACGACGCGGCCTCGAAGGCGCAGGACCCGGCGCGGAAACCGAGCCCGTCCTCCGCTCCGCCCGTTGGCGATGGCGCACGCGCGGCCAGGGTGCGCGAGTCGGCGAAGTACGCTCCCGGGACCGAAGACCGATCGTCCGACCCATCCTCCGAAGCCGCCGATGCGCAGATCGCGTTCTTCGCCAGCGGAGCGCAGCCCACTGCCGATGCAGCCATGCCGGTCGCTCCGCCCGGGGAAGTCCCCGTGGAACCCGCGCGCCTCTGGCAACTGCACGGGACCTACATCCTCGTCGAGGTGCGCGGCGGGATGATGATGATCGACCAGCACTCCGCCCACGAACGCATCCTCTTCCAGGAGCTGATGGAGGCTTTCGGCAGGGGTGGGCAGCCCGGTCAGCGCCTGCTGTTCCCGATCACCCTGACCCTGACGCCGGCCGAGTATCAGCACGTCGAGCCTCTGTTCGGCATGCTCGCCCGCGCGGGCTTCGATGTCGACGGGTTCGGGGGCAACTCGATCATCGTGCACGCGGTTCCGAACCCGCATCCGTACTTCGACGCCGAGCACTGTCTGCGCGAGATGATCGGCGAGCTGACCCAGGGTTCGGAACTGGTGCGCGCCGCCCGCAACCAGCACGAGCGCATCGCGATGACCTTCGCCTGCAAGGGCGCCATCAAGGCCGGCCGGGAGCTGTCGCAGGAGGAGATGCGGGAGTTGATCGACCGCCTCTTCGCCACCGATCTCCCGCATCACGACGTGCATGGGCGTCCGACCGCCGTGCGCCTTTCCCTGTCGGAGCTGGAGCGCCGCTTTGGCCGCACCTGAGTTCCTCGCCATCACCGGCGCGACCACCACGGGCAAGACCGCGCTCTCGCTCACGGTAGCCGAAGCGCTGGACGGCGAGGTCATCTCCATGGACTCGCGCCAGATCTACCGCGGCATGGATATCGGCACCGACAAGGTCGCCGCGCGCATCCGCGCCCGGATCCCGCATCACGGCGTCGACATCCGGGATCCGGACGAGTCCTACAGCGCCGGCGAGTTTGCCCGCGACGCCGCCCGCTGGATGAGCCGAATCCGCGCGCGCGGCAGGGTGCCGGTACTGGCGGGAGGCACCGGCTTCTTCCTGAAGGCTCTGATGGAACCCCTCTTCGAGGAGCCGAAGCTGGACCCGGATCGGGTGGCGCGCCTGCGTCGCTTCCTTGCGCAGCGCGGGATGGAAGAACTGGAGCGCTGGGTGCGCGTGCTGGATCCCGAACGGGCCCGGCTCGCGATCGCGGGCGGGGTGCAGCGCATCGAGCGCACCCTGGAGGTGACCCTGCTCACGGGCCGTCCGCTGTCGTGGTGGCACCGAACCGGGCAGGCGAGCGCTCCGGCCGGCGAGGGCATGGTCGTGGTGCTGGGGCTTCCGCGCGACGAACTCTACCGCCGCATCGACGAGCGCGTGGGCACGATGGCCGAGCGGGGAATGATCGAGGAAGTCCGCGTCCTCGCCGCTCGCGGCTACGGCGCGGACGATCCCGGGATGTCCGGCACCGGCTATCGCGAGATCCTCGGGTACCTGGAGGGGCGCCTGAGGCTCGAGGAGGCTCTGGACGCGACCCGGCGCGCGACCCGCG
>JAJEBS010000281.1 GCA_022822425.1 Gemmatimonadota bacterium
AGGAGCAGATCGAGGCCACCGCACAGTACACGTGGAACCGGTACGAAGCCGTGAGCGGCAGGCTGTTCGACGCGAACATCGGGACCGGCGCCACCTACACGCTGACGCGGGAGGACCTGACCCACTTCAAGATCGGGGTCACGGTGACCTTCACGGACGACGAGGGGGGCGCGGAAGGACCGTTCCACAGTCCCAGGGTGCCGTCCGGGACCGGGACCATCGGGACGGACCCGGCGTGCAACGCGCCCTTCCCGCTCGGCGGCGCGAAACTGCTGGGAGGCGGGCGAAAGGTGACCGTCGGGAAGCAGCCTCGCGGCACAGTCACCGAGTACGGGTACCGAAAATCGGGCGGGCTCGGGTCCATGGACTCGAAAAAGTTCACAACGTCGAGCGGAAGCAGCTACGAGATTGACGAATGGAGCGTGTGGGACACTGGGCAGCTCAATATCTCGTTCGAAAAAGCCCTGACCGCGACGGACCGCGAGAAGCTCCAAGTCCACGACTGCGCGCAAGGCTACAAGCTGAGCGAGGCGCACGCATCCGTCGATGTCGGCACCTATGTCTGGCTATCGACACCCGTCGACTGGACGGGGAGCGCGAGCCGCACCCTGCACATCACCGAGGACACCGAACGCCCGGTGTTCCTCTACGCGCGGACGCGGGACGACGAGGTCAGGCTCTACTTCAGCGAAGCGCTCGGGGCGGCAGCCAGCCTGGCGAACAACGCCTTCGCCGTGAAGAGAACGCCGACGGGGGGCTCGACGGGAACGCTGAACCTCACCGGATCGCCCCAAATCGAAGGCAACCGGATCACGTTGACGCTGGCGTCGGAAATGGACTCCGGCGCGGCGGGGGTCACGGTCTCCTACACCAAGCCGCAAAGCGGATCGGACAACGCCATCACCGACGGCTTCGGAAACGACGCCGAGAGCTTCACCGACCAGTACGTCATCAACTACAACGTGCTGTCAAGCAACGGGGTGCGGATTGAGAACATTACCTTCTCGGGCCCGGGCCCGGACAACCTGTACACCGCGGGCGAATGGCTCGACGTCACCGTCCACTTCAACCAGGCAACCACGCTGAGCCTCATCGGGAAGAACTCCAACGGGAGGCAGATCGAAGAGCGCCATCGCCGAATGGGACTCAAGACCGTGGGGCCGATACTGAACATGGGACGGGAGTGCAGGAGCGCCCATGAGAACCAGCACGGCCATACCGGGGGCGGGTACGCGGTGTACCACAGCGGCAACGACACGAACGCGATCACGTTCCGCTGTATGATCGCAGGAGGCCCCTGGGTTCGCGTCAACGTGCCGCCGAACGCGCTCGTCGCACGGCACGGAAACATCAAGAAGACATCGGACCAGCGACAGCTCGTCTACCTCGATCATCCCGCCTACTTCCGTCAGGACATCACCGCAACGGCACGACCCACGATCACCCGCGGACCGATCGTCAGCGGTCCGGGAGAGGACGGGGTATGGAAGGAGGGAGACGCGGGGGAAGGGAAGACGGTCGAAATTTCGTACACCTTCAGCGCCCCGGTGCGGATCGTGGAGAACCCGCCGAGGGGCAAGCCGTCGGTGCACCTGTTCGTGGGATTCTCGCAACGCAACGCCGAGCTTGTGCGGATGTCGGCCGACATGAACACGCTCGTGTTCCAAGCGGACGGCGGCGGGACCGGCGCGGACCGGGTGCTCGTGCCGGCGAACGCGCTCAAGCTCAAAACCCTCGGCTTCGACTACGAACCGTTCGTTGAAATCGCGCACATCCTGGATGCCCAGACCGGGATGCCGGCGGCGCTCGGGCACGGGCGGGTCGAAGCGACGGGCTCCGGGGGCTATGCCGATCCGCCCGCGGCGGACGGCGCGCCCGAAATCAGCGGGTCGGGGCCGGACGGGAATTGGACGGAGGGGGAGACCGTCGAAGTGACGCTGTCCTTCACCGAGGCGGTTGTGGTGGACACGACGGGCGGGACGCCCACCATTGGCATCGCGCTTGGCGGGACCGAAGCAAAGAGCGCGTCGTACGCACGGGGCTCCGGGACGGCGGAACTCACGTTCTCGTACACGCTGGCGCCGGGAGACGGCTCGCATGGCTCCATGTCCGTGACTGCCGACAGCCTGGCCCTGAACGCCGGGACGCTCCGGAGCCAAACCACGTACTTCGACGCGGCCCTCGGCCACCTCGGCGCGACCCGGGCCGGCGTCGTGTCCGGCAACCGCGGCGAAGGCGGCAACGACAAGTCCAGGACCAGGACGCCCCCGAAGGGCGAAGGGGGCGGAACGGGCGAGCCGGGGCAAACGGCGGCGCCGGCCATCACCGGCGCGACGAGCTTCGCGGTGGCCGAGAACGCCACGGCGGTGGCGACGCTGGCGGCGACGGATGCGGACACCCCTGCGGCGGACCTGGCGTGGACGCTCAACGGCGGCGCCGACCAGGCGGCCTTCGCGCTGACCGAGGCCGGCGCGCTGGCCTTCACCGAGGCGAAGGACTTCGAGGGGCCCGACGACGCCGACAACAACGGC
>JAJEBS010000043.1 GCA_022822425.1 Gemmatimonadota bacterium
GGCAGCACCGCCGGGCCGGCCGTCCAGCCCTTCTCCGCCGACGCTCAGGACGACCTGGACAGCCGCGTCCGCGGTCCGTTGCGCCCGCCCCGCCCGAGCCAGCACCTCGATCGCCTGTTCGAGGAAGAAGCCGCCATCCCCCCGGAGCGACACTCCCACGGGAGGCCGCACCGATACCGAGAAAAAACGGCGGTCGTCGCCGCGCAGCGCGTCCGGGTCGATTTCGGCGTACCCGCTCACCACGCCCCCCGCGAACGGACCCACGTCGAGCAGCGCCTCCGATCCCGCCGTGATGGTGGTCGCCCCGACGGTGCGCCCTCCCACGACCAGCCGCACGGCCAGGGTGTCCGCGCCTTCCCCCGCGCTCCCGACGGCGATGGACACCTGGGAGCGCTCGTTCGTCATGGGTGCGAGACCCCCGCCCACCAGTATCTCCCTGAGATAACGGTTGTCCTCCGGAGAGGACGGTGCATGGTACACGAGGAGACGGGTGTCGGGGGGCAGCACCACGGGTGCGTCGCCCGGGAACGCCGTGGCCTGCAGGTCGGACAGCACCTGTATTTCCGATTCGTCGAGCGGTGCCGCGGAGACCAGCGCGCCGGCTCTCTCGATCGCGCCCCCGAGATCCCCTCGTCCGCTGCTCACCTGGGTCTCGAGGACACGCGCGCGCGCCTGGACGGGCGATCCCGGGACCGCGACATCCCACGGTTCTCCGGCCCTCATCACCCAGATGCGATCCTCGGGCCCGGCCTCGTCGAGGGTCTCGAGGGCCAGCGCCTTCAATCGATCGAGCACGCGCTGTTCTCCCTGAACCAGCCCGGAGCTGAGCGAGTTGTCCAGGATGATCACCAGCGCGGTGGGCTGGTGCGTGCCCCCGGCGCCCCTCCAGAAGAGCCGGCTCCCCGCCAGCACGAGCAGAAGGCAGATGGCAACCCTGACCAGCAGCAGCAGCAGCTGGCGGATGCGAATGGTGCGCGCATGATCGCGCGTGGCGCGCAGCAGATAGCGCAGCGCGGGGAACGGGACCCGGCGCAGTTCGTGGCGGTGGAAGAGATGAAGAATCAGCGGGACCGCGACGACCGCCGCGGCAGCGAGGAAGAGGGGGTTCAGAAAGCCCACGCCGTCCGGCTCCTATCCCAGTCTCTGCCGCTTGCGCAGATACGTCTTCAGGGCGAGCGAGAAGGGCTGGCTCGTCTCGATCATGCAGTAGTCGATTCCGTAGGGCCGGGTGGCGCGTTCCCACTCGGCGATCGCGCTCGCCACCGCCTCCCGGTATTCGAGGCGCATGTCCGGCACGCTGATCTGGATCTCATCGCGGCTCTCGGGATCGAAGAAGCGCACGTCGCCTGCGGGCGGCAGTTCGCGCTCGCCCGGATCCAGAATGTGGAAGACGAGCACCTCGTGGCCGTAGTGCTTGAGATAGCGGAGCGCCAACCGGGTCTCCTCCGGGTCGATCAGCAGGTCGGACAGCAGCACGATCAAGCCCCGGCGGCGCAGGCGTCCGGCGATGTCCCGCAGCGCCGAGTGCGCGGAGGTCAGGCCCGTGGGCTCCAGCGGCGAGACGCGCCGGATGACCTCGTGCCACTGCTTGCGCCCTCCGCTGGGTCCGAGCCGTGCCTGGATCTCGTGGTGGAAGGACGCGAAGCCGACCAGATCCCCCTGACCCAGGAGCAGAAGCGCGATGCATGCCAGCAGGTGCTTCGCGTACCACGACTTGGTGGCCAGCGTCCCGGGCTGCGAAGACCACGCCATCGAGAGACTGTTGTCGAGTAGGAGGTATGCGCGAAGGTTGGTCTCCTCCTCGAACTGCTTCACGTAGAATCGGTCCGAGCGGCCGTACATGCGCCAGTCGATGTAGCGCAGGTCATCCCCGGCCTGGTACGCCCGATGCTCCGCGAACTCCGCGGAGAACCCGCGGTGCGGCGATCGGTGCAGCCCCATGTAGAATCCCTCCACGACCTCGCGCGCGATGAACTCGAGGCCGCCGACCTCCGACAGCGCGACCGGGTCCATCAGGTCGGCGCGCCGCCGGCCCGCGGCGGTCCCGAGGCGGGCGTCGGGTGGGGACGTGTTGGGCTCGTTCATGGTGCGTAGTCTAGAAAACCGTGGGAGAGGATGCCATGCCCGCGTGGCTCCGGTCCTGGGTGCGACGGATGGCATGTGCCGCCGGAGGCCCTTGAATGGAAGGTATCAGCCTCACATGTACTTGCGGGAAGGACTTCAGCCTCGGATAGGTTAGAGGAAGGCGACGGGCGCCTGCGCTGGCACGCATGGTGCAGCACATTAAGCCCATGGTTTCGTTTCGCGGGTCGCGCCCGCCGGGAGGAGGAAGAGTCAGGACGATGTGGTTCCGAAGGTTGGCCACCGGCCCGGTACTCGGGCTGACGCTTCTGTGTGCGACGCCCATGGGCGCCCAGGAGCAGTTCGCAGCCCGGGACGAGCCCCTGGAGTCGCGCATCTGGCTGGATCGCGGCACGAGTCCGGTGCTGCGCCGCGGCGACCTGGTGCGGGTCTTCTACCGCGCCTCGCGCGACGCCTTCGTGAGCATCTTCCACATCGACACCAACGGCTTCGCGCGCCTGCTCCATCCCGGCTCTCCCACCGACGGCCACCTGGCGCTGGGTGGGCGCGACTACCGGGTGCTGTTTCCGGAGTCGCGCTATTGGCAGGTGGAGGAGGACGAGGGCAAGGGCTATCTCTTCATGGTCGCGTCCCCGGCGCCACTCGACTTCTCGGATTTCGCGTACTCGCGGTACGCGGGCGGGTGGAACCTGGCCGGGTTGGCGCAGGCCGCATATCGCGATCCGTTCCTGATGATGGACGATGTGGTCGCAACGCTGATTCCGGAGCGGGCAGGGGAGTACGCGCTCGACTTCGTCGCCTACGACATCGACCGTCCCCACGATTATCCGCGCTTCCTGTGTTACCAGTGTCACGGGTTCAGACCGATGTTCGACTGGAACCCGTACAGCCACTGGTGCACCGACTTCCGGGTCGTGATCTACGACGATCCGTACTACTACCCGCTGTACCGGTACAGCGGCGATCGGGTGGTGTACACGCGCCCGCCCGAGCCGTCGCGTCCCATGTTCGAGTTCACGGAGCGCGCCGATGGCGAAGCTGCGACGCCCCTGATCCGAACGAGGTCGGGGGACGGGCGCCAGCGGGGCGTCGGCAGGGACGCGGGGCAGGAGCCGGGTGGGACTCCCACCGCGCGGGTTCCCGGTCTGCGTGAGCCGATGCGGGCGGGGGCGGGTGTGCGGGCCGAGTCGGCACCTCCGGGGGGAGGGCCGGTGCTGCCGGGAAGGGTTGTGCGGCCGCCGCCGCCGGCGGTGCCGTCCGCGGCTGCGGCCGGCGAGGTGAGGACGGAGCGGGCCGACCCGGTGGCGCCGCGGGAAACCGTGAGCGATCGCGTGGTGGGCGCGCCGCCCGCGGAGCCGCTCCCCGCCATCTCCCCGCGTCCCGACGGACCGCTCCCGGACGCGGCGGTTCGCGGCGCGCGGTTGCGGCCGGGTACGGCGGCGCCTCCCGCGGCCCGCGACGAGCGGCCCGTGCTGCAGCGGCGGGGCGACCCGCCCACCGCCGGTTCCCGTCCTCCGCCGTCCGCGCGGCCGCGCACTCCGCCCGGCGACCCGCCGCCTCCATCAGCGCGGTCGGGTCCTCCGCCCCGGTCCTCGGGCCCACCGCCCGCACCGGCCCGGAGGCGGCCGCCCGGCAGGCCACCGGTCGGGTAGCCGGCGCGCGGCCACCGGGCATACCTCTACCTCCGGTCCACTCCGGTCAAGCAGGCCGCGACGTGATCCGTCCGCTATCCCCGCACTCCCCGCTGCTTCATCGCCTTCCGCCGGGGGGTGGGCTGCCCGGCCTGACGATCTCGCCCGTCTCGAACGGCTCAACCCCCGCCCCCGGACAGAAGTCGCCGGTGCCCCGGAAGTGGGTGTTGAGGCACCTCAGCTCCGATCCGAGGCGCACGAGCAGGTCCACGGTCTCGGGGTAGGACGGCCGGGAGAAATACCCCGCCCGCCCCCCGCGCGCCATGTCTGCGGTGGACTGGCCCAGCCGGCTGATGGCGCCCACGTCGGCACCCTGTGACACCAGGTACTCGATGAGGTCGTTGCCGCCCCGCACAGAGGCGTAGTGCAGCGGCGTATAGCCCCACGAGTCGGGGAGGTTGACGTCGGCACCGTGCTCCT
>JAJEBS010000241.1 GCA_022822425.1 Gemmatimonadota bacterium
CAGAACAGAAAACCAGAGCTGCCGAGGGCTCTCACAACCACTCGGAATACACCTTAACTTTGCCCTCGGACTGTCCAACGAAGTAGGACCGCCTCACACGCCCTCAGATTGCAACCCCATCGCCATCACGAAGGCGACTGAAATAGACAGCTTGCGGACCGAAAACATATTTACCTCCTCATCAAAAAGAGTGTTCCTCGGCGGTACGAAACCGCTCCATACTCAAACCACTCTAGATCTCTCCTCTTTTTTCGTCAAGGTCAGGTCGAGCCGTGGGTTGTAACATTTCTGTAACGCTGGGGTCGCGCGCCTGGCCTCGTAGATGAATCCGGTCGAGCTTCCGCGACAGCCGGGGTCTGGGACCGAGCCGACTCGGAGGTCTTCGGAGATGAAACACGCGATCCCGCTGCTTTTGGCGTTGCTGGTCTCGACCGGAGCGGGCGCGTGCACCGACGTGCGCTACTGTGCGCGGGGAAATGCTCCGACATGTGGACGGGCGAAGGCCTGCGGGCACTCCGCACCGGCCAGCCCGCGCTGAACGGAGTGTAGTGAGTCGGGAGCAATCCTCGACCTGGGCATCGACCGACGACCGAAAGCTGATGTGCTCCATGTTGGGAACCGCGGGGTTGTCCACGTCCTGTCCGGTACCGACGACCTCGAAATCGGCCATCGACAGGTTGGGCAGGCCCAACCCGGGGTGCACCTCGCCATGGTCGATCGCCTGACTGGCCACGACGCGGGTGGCGTGCGGGGCAAGGGCGGGGGCTGCGGGGAGAGGACATCGGCGAGGTGAGCCGGGAGGTCCGGGTAGCGCCGCTCAAGATCGGCGTCGAGGGCGTCCGCACCGAAAGCCCCGGACAGCCCGGCGGCCTCGGACTCAGGCTCGTGCTCGATCTTATATTCTGAAGTGCTCGGACGGAGGTGTCGGAGTGCCGGTTCACGCACGGAGACGGGGACGGGACTCCCGCCAATCGACTCCAGGAATCCGGCCGTTTCGAGGCCGTGGGAGTTGGTGAAGCTCAGCGCCGGGAGTGGCAGATTCGTGCAGCCCTCGTTGAACTTACGTGATCTCCCGCCGTGATTTCGCGGCAACTACTGATCGCTCTCGCAACGCGACTGGGACCGGTTCATCCGAGCGCGCCGCGCGGGCAGGGCCGGGCGGAGCGGTAAGCCCGCGGCCGACCGGACCATCCAGCAGGACCTCAAGCTATTGCTCGCGATCCTCAACTGGGCCGCAAGGTCGCGGGATGAGGAGGGCAGACTCCTCCTCGAGTCGAACCCACTCCGGGGCCTCAAGGCGCCGTCGGAGAAGAACCCGACCCGGGTGATGCTCACCCAAGCCGAGTACGAGACGTTGCTCCGGGTGGCCGACGAGGTGGACTGGCGGTTCAGGGTGGCGCTCGTGCTCGCGCACGAGACCGGACACCGCATTGGGGCAATCCGTCAGCTCCGGTGGTCCGACATTGACCTTGGTGCCCGGACGATCCGGTGGCGTGGCGAGCACGAGAAGACCGGGTACGAGCACCGGACGCCGGTCACCACCATGGCACGGGCCGTTCTGGTCGAGGCGCGGAAGCACAACCCCGGGATCGGGGACGCGCCGGTGATGCCCGCGCCGAAGGATCCGTTCGCGTGCATGAGCCGCTCGCTTGCGCGCGACTGGTGGAAGCGGGCTGAGAGGTTCGCTGGGCTGGAACCCAAGCGGGGACGCGGCTGGCACTCGCTCAGGCGGAAGTTCGCCAGCGACCTCATGGACCTGCCGCTCAAGGTGCTCTGCGATCTGGGCGGCTGGAAGACCGCCCAGACGGTCCTCCAATGCTACCAGAGGCCCGACGAGGACCGGCTCAGGAAGGCTCTCGAGGAGTACCGGGAGGCCGGTTTCGGGTCCAACTAGCGAGCCAATTGGAGAGCATAATTGGCGAGCATGGGACCCTCCGGATCCCGTAAGTCTAATGGGCCTGGGTAGATTCGAACTACCGACCTCACGCTTATCAGGCGTGCGCTCTAACCGACTGAGCTACAGGCCCAGCCGACGCCCCGTCAACCCGCTGACGGAGAGCCGCAGGGCGTGTAAGATAGTGTGGTTTTCCGTCTTCTGGTAGACGGCCTCTTGAACCTGGGCGGATGGGCTGCTTCAACATGGAGCTCGACTTCAGAACCCTCGATGTCTTCACGGAGGAGACCTTCGGCGGCAACCCGCTCGGCGTGTTTCCGGACGCGGCGCATCTGCCTGCGGAGCTCATGCAGAAGATCGCGCGCGAGATGAACCTTGCCGAGACGGCGTTCCTGGGGCCTCCGGAGACTCGCGAGGGAACGGCGCGGGTGCGCATCTTCACGCCCGAGGTGGAGGTGCCGTTCGCGGGGCATCCCACGGTCGGCGCCGCGATCTATCTGGCCTCCACGCGACCGGTTCGGCGAGGGGCCGGCGTCCGCAGGGCCGCGGACGGACACGCCGACCTGGTGCTCGAAGAAAACGTGGGCATGGTGCCGGCATCAGTGGAGTACCGGCGCGGCCGTCCGGTGTTCGCGCAATTCACCACGGCGGTGCTGCCGGAGCGGCGCGCGTCGCCGCACTCGCTGGAGCGGCTGGCCGCGATGGTGGGCCTTGAGGCGGACGACCTCGGCGGCGAGGTCCCCCGCCCGCTAACCCCCGCCGCCATGTCCTGCGGCCTCCCCTTCCATGTCATCCCGGTGCGCACCATTGGCGCCCTCCGCCGCGCCGTCCTGAACACGGCGCTCTGGCAGGAGATGCTCGCGGATTCGTGGGCCACCACGTGTATCTGGTGTGCCACCTCTTCGGCGGGGACGTGCGGGTCCGCATGTTCGCGCCCGGGTCGGGGGTGCCCGAGGACCCGGCGACCGGCTCGGCGGCCGCGGTTCTGGGAGGCTACCTGGGCGAGGCCAGCCGGCGCCTGAACGGCACCATGGACTGGCAGGTTTCACAGGGAGAGGAGATCGGCCGGCCCAGTCTCATCAGGGTCGAGGTCGACAAGGTCGCCGGCCGGGTCACCGCCGTCCGGGTGGGTGGCGCCGCGACCTTCGTCAGCCGCGGCACGATGACCGTTCCGGGGCCGCCGATCGCTCCGCCGGAGGGCCACCGCGCGTCCTGGACAAAACGCTACGCCGGACGGCTCTGACCGACCCGGTCGGGCCCGTTCCTGCATGCGAGCGCCCGACCACACGGCAGCCCCGAACAGCCCGAAGGCCGCCCCCGTCATCGGACGAGCGGCAGCCTCCGAAAGCCTCGGCCGGCGGCCTTCCCCCTACATCGGCAGCCTCAGCGCCACCAGCCGGCCGGGAGCCCCGACCTGCACCACGATGTGCTGCCGGCCCTCGTGGCTGAAGGTCATCATGCCGTACTGCCCCGCGCCCGGCATCCCGACCTCGCCCACGAACTCGCCGGTCATCTTGTCGAAGGCGTTCAGCACCGGCGGCCCACGCGAGCCCTCGGTGGCGAGCAGCAGGTCTCCCGCGACGATCTGAATGGAGGTGGCGCCGCTGCCGGCCCGCGACAGGTCCACGCCCTGCGCGGCCGGATGGTTCGCCACCGCCTCCGGCGCGTCACCCACCGGAATCCACCAGAGCCGCTCGCCGGTGTTCATGTCGTAGGCGGAGATGCGGCTGTAGGGCGGCTTCGGAATCGGCAGCCCCTGGACCCGCGGCAGCGCGCCGCCGCGGCCCGCCACCCACTGCGAGATGGTCGTCCCGGTGGTCCGCGGGTTGTCCGGCTGGTCGGCGTCGATCCCGAGCATCACCATCCCGCCGCTGCAGTTGCGCGAGCTGGCGGCGTAGAGGATGCCGGTGGTCGGATCGAGCGTCGCCGGATGCGTGATGTTCAGCCCGCCGTAGCAGCGGATGTTGTCCAGCACGTCCTCGTTGTGGTCCGGATAGAGCCGGGGCATGAAGGGCCCGCCCACCCGGTACCGGCTCAGGACCTCGAGCGCCTCCGAGCGCAGCTCCGGGGTGAAGTCGATCACCTGGTCGTCGGCCAGCCCGAAAGGCTCCATGGGCTCGGGACGGGTCACGTGCGGCTGCGTGTTCGCGGTCCAGTTGCCGGGCACCACGGTCTGCGTGACGCCCCGCTCCTCGATGGGCCACACCGGCTCGCCGGTCTCGCGGTTGAAGGTGAAGATCTGGCCGGTCTTCGAGGTCTGGATCACCGCCGGAACCGCCTCCCCGTCGACCTCCAGATCCACGACGATGGGCACGTTGGGCAGGTCGTAGTTCCACTGGTCGTTGTGCACGGTCTGGAAGTGCCACTCCCGCTCGCCGGTCTCGGCGTCGAGCGCGATCACGCTGGTGCCGTACAGGTTGTCGCCGGGGCGGAAGCCGCCGAAGTAGTCGATGGTCGGGGGGTTGGTCGGAATGTAGACCATGCCCCGTTCCTGGTCGGCCGACATCGGCGCCCACGAGGAGACGTCCCCGGTATACCTCCAGGCGTCGTTCTCCCAGGTGTCGTGCCCGAACTCGCCGGGGCGGGGAATCACATGGAACTTCCACTTGTGGTCGCCGGTGCGCGCGTCGAAGGCGAGGATGTCGCCGGGCACGTTCTCGATGCGGGTCTGGTTGTAGCCCTGCTCCGCCGAGTTGCCCACGACGACGGTGTTGTTCACCACGATGGGTGGCGAGGACGTCGTGATGAAGCCGAGCTCCCGCGGGATCCCGTAGTCGGGATCGTATTCGCCCTCGTACTCCTCCCACGGTCCCCAGCCGTCGAGCAGCGGCACCAGCAGGTCGACGACGCCGGTCACCGGGAAGTCCTCCAGCGGCACCCTCTGGCCGAATCCCTCCAGATGGCGCCCGGTCTTCGCGTCCAGCGCGTGCAGGAAGAATCCCGGAGAGGTGTAGTAGATGACGCCCCGGCCATCGATTTCGCCGTACGCCACGCCCTTGCCGTAGTTCTGGCGCATCGACCGCTCCCAGCGCGTCGTGTTGGGTTCGCGGTAGGTCCAGATGGTCTCGCCGGTCGCGGGATCGATGGCGGCCACGGTCCGGCGCTGCCCCGCCACCGTGTACAGGATGCCGTCGATGTAGGTCGGGGTCGACTTCATCTGCGGGTCGACCTCGGGGCCGTAGTTGTCCGCGCGCCACACCCATGCCACTTCCAGATCGCTGAAGTTGGAGGCGTCGATCTGGTCGACGGGCGAGTAGCGGGTCCCCCAGGAATCGGCGCTCTGGAAGCGCCACTCGCCGTCCGGGTTGCCGCGTTCCTGGGCCTGTGCGGGGATGGCGGTCGCCAGCGCCAGCAGCGCGGCGAGGACGAGGCCGGGCCCGAAGCTTCCTCGGTGAGTCGATGACATGGGTTTCCTCCGGAGGGACGTGCGTCGATCAACACTGGCAAATTCGGTATCCGATGGCGTGCGCGCCAGTAGCGCGGCAGACGTGCTCCCTTGACACGGTATGACAACATCGCTATAGTAGGTATATAGGCATTGATATAGCAGACGCTTCGCCGCTCCTCCGGCGTTGCGACCGGACACCGCCGTGAGCCTCCACCGGAGACTGCCATGAGCCTCGATCACATCCTCCTCGGCCTGCTGCGCGACCCGGCCACCGGGTACGACCTGAAGAGCGCGTTCGGCGAGCGCATCCGGCACTTCTGGTCCGCCGAACTCAGCCAGATCTATCCGACCCTGAAGCGTCTCGAGCAGCGCGGCATGCTCCGCAGCCGGGTCGAACCATCGCCAAAGGGACCCAATCGCAAGGTCTACGCGCTGACGGACGGGGGCCGGGAAGAGCTGCTGCGCTGGTTGCGCGGCGGCCCCGCGGTCGGCACGGAGCGGTTCGCATACCTGGCCCAGCTCTACTTCATGGACGCGATCGGCGATCTTCGCGAGACGCGCGCCTTCATGACGGAACTGCGGGACCACCTGGCCCGCTGGCTGGCGCAGCTGGAGTCGCTGGAGCAGGAGGTGATCGCCGCCCACGGGGACCCGCAGCGCTACGGCGATGCGGGGTTCCACCGTTTCGCGACGCTTCGGATGGGCATCCACTCCATCGCGTCGAAGGTGGCCTGGTGCGACGAGACCCTCACCGCGATCGAGCAGCGGCTGGGGGCCCGATCCGGGGAGGGCCGTTCATGACCGTCTTCAACCTGCTCTTCGATTCCCTCCTCCTCGTTCACGTCGTGGCCGGTTTCGTCGGGCTGGCGGCGTTCTGGGTCCCGGTATTCGCTCGCAAGGGCGGGCGGGCGCATGTGAGAGCGGGCCGCGTCTACGCGTGGTGCGCGTATGTCGTAACACTGTCGGCCGTCACTGCGGCGGTGGGCCGGATCGCCTCCTATCGGCACATGGGGATCGGTGTCGCGGAGCAACCAGGTTCCTACGGCTTCGCGGTCCTGCTCGGCTACCTGGGCGTGGTGACCTTCGTCATGGTGCGGCACGGGCTGCGCGTGCTGGCGACGCGGAGGGCGCCGGAGCAGCTGCATACTCCCGTACACGTGGCGCTGGCCTGGACGTCGATCTCCGGCAGCGTCCTCGCCGTCGGATTCGGGCTGGCGATATGGTCCGACGTGTCGCCGGTCCTGCTTGCAATGAGTCCCATTGGCCTGTTCACGGGGCGACGCATGCTGCGCCTGATGCGCGACCCGGACGGCCAGCGCATGGGCTGGTTCTACAGCCACCTTGCCTCGATGCTGGGCGGCGGCATCGCCTTCCACACCGCGTTCATCGTCTTCGGGGCGCAGCGGCTGTGGGCCTATGAGATCGAGGGGCCGCTCGCCATCCTCCCCTGGATCCTGCCGACGGTCGTCGGCGTCCCGGCCATCGTCATCTGGACCCGGCGGTACCGGCGAAAGTTCGAGCGTGCGAGGGGCGCCGCGGCCTGAGAAGGCCCTCTCGCCTCGCGGCGGCCGTTCACCGTCTCGGTGCCAGGGAGCGGGTCGAACTCGACCGGATCGGCGTGAACCTCAACCAGATCGCCGGGGTCGCGGCGTAAGACGACGTGCGGCTCACCAGCCCACCCTCGCTCGGGATGCTTTCTGAACTTGCGTCCGGGGCACTTCCGCTCATGAAGCCAACGCTGTGACAGGATCCACCCCGGTCGCTTCTCTTGCGGGAATCCAACACGCAACGGTGGCCACAATGAGGATGCTGGCCGCGGCTACGCCGAGCGTCCTCGCGTCGGTGCCGGTTATGCCCCAAAGGTAGGCCTCCATCAGACCCGAGAGGGCTATCGCACCCGCGAGTCCAACGCCGATCCCGACAACGACCGGGAGCAGCCCTCGCACGACGACCAACCGCAGTACCTGGCCGCCGCTCGCGCCTATGGCCATTCGGATCCCGATCTCGCGACGGCGACTGCGTACGGCCTGGGCCAACACAGCGTAAACGCCGACTGCGGTCAGGATGAGCGAGAGAGCGCCGAAGAGCGCCACAAGCAGGGCACCGAATCGTTCTCGCGCCATGGTCTCCGCAACCGTCTCGCTCAGAGGGAAGACGTCAGGGCCGGGAAGCGCGGGATCCACATTGCGTATCGCCTGCCCGAACGCCTGGTCGAGTCGCTCTACAGGCAGGGCACTTCGCACGACGAACACCGGCAGCGTGGGACGGATGTTGGCGATGTAATCGCCGGCTTGAGTGTGCGGCAGGTACATCGTTCGACGGACCGCAGTCCGGAACGAGACATCCTGCACGTCTGCGGCCACACCGACGATCAGGATTCCGGGCGCCGCCAGGGACGGGCGGTACTCGTTGTTGATTCGCCCGAGATCGATGCGCTGTCCGACGGCGTCGCCGCCGGGAAAAAAGTTGCGTGCGAACGTCTCATTGACGATGGCGACCGGGACTGCGCCCCGAACATCCGCGGGAGTGAACGACCGCCCGCGCACCACTGGGACGGCCAGCGTCTCGAAGTAACCCCGGGTGACGGTTCGCAGCTCGACCGAACCACCGAACTCGTCGCGTCCCGCGATCGAAATCGGGACGTTCAGGCCCCGCTCGAAGGGGAGACTGCTCGCTCCGGCGACGACATCGATGCCCTCCGAGGTTCGCACACCTTCGACCACGCCCTGCGCGAACTGGTCAAGCTGCTCGGACGTGTCATAGTTCGGCGGCCTGATCGGCGATTTCACGGCTACTAGCGCTTCGGGGTCGAATCCAGGATCGACCTGCCTGAGGTTCGACCAGGTGGTGAAGAGCAGACCGGCTGCCACGAACAGGATGGTCGAGAGCGCCGTCTGCCCCGCTACCAGCGCCTCCTGCAATCGACGCTGCCCGATCGTGGTCCGGGAGCCTTGTCTCAGCGCCCGCCACAAACCCCCACGCACCGCAGGCCACGCCGCCACCAGGCTCACCACGATGGCGGCCGCCAGCGAGACCGCGATCGTGAACGCCACAACTCTCCAGTCCACCGTGATCGAGCCTGCCAGGGGCAGCTGGACGGGCGCCAATGCGATCAGCACATTGGCGCCCGAGACCGCGAGCGCAACTCCGACGACGCCCGCCGCGGAAGCCACCGCGACGGCTTCCGCCATGCCAAGGCGCATGATCCGGCTCTCCGTTGCTCCGAGAGCGGCGCAAAGCGCCATCTCTCCTCGCCGTCGCAGTGCTCTGGCGAGGAACAGGTTGCCAACGTTGGCGCAGGTGATCAGCAGGACGGCCATAACCGCACCCATCAGCATCCAGATCGCATTCGCTGTCTGCCCGACATACAACTCCGCAAAGGAATCGAGCACCATTCCGGGTTCAGCTTCTGGGGCCTGCTGGGGGTACGTCACCCCGAACCCGGCATTGAGCGACGCCACCTCGGTGCGGGCGTCACTCATCGTGTAGTCCTCGCCAAGTCTCGCGATGGCTGGCCAATTCTCGCCATGGTCGTCAGGGTCGACGGGTGGTACCTCGGTGGGGACGATCATCTCCACAGGCTCCGAGACGTAGGGGAACGCGAAGTCCTCGGGAAGCAGCCCGATGATGACGTAGGGCTCTTCTTCCAGCCTGATCGAGATGCGACCGGACACATCCACCCGTTCGCCGAAATGCTCACGCCAGAACCCGGGAGACACCACCGCGACCCTGGCCCCCCCGGGCCGGTACTCATCCTCAGCGAAGGCACGACCCACCGTCGGCGATATCCCGAGGACGCCGAAGAAGCCCGCGGTTACGCGCAGGCCTTGAGCGCCCGTGATCTCACCGACTTCGCCGACCCTCCCGAAAAACGGCTGCCAGCTCGCGAACGTGCCCAGGGAGCGTGTGCGCTCCTGCCAGTACGAGAACTTGGCTGCCGTCAGGTTAGGGGAAACGTAGGCACCGTAGTTCCACGCCAGATTCACGACCCGATGGCCGTCCGGAAACGGCACGGGCCGCAACACCACGGCGCTCAGTACGCTGAAGATCGCGGTCGTGGCGCCGATCCCCAGAGCGAGCACCAGTGCGGCCACAACGGCGAACCCGGGAGTCCTGCGAAGGGACCTCAGGGAGTAGCGGACATCATCGAGGATTGCGTACATCGTCGTCCCCCTCAGAGCTCGTTGTCGGGCCGCAGACGCCTGCCGACCGCGGCTTCAAGCGACCAGATGGCGGCATGAAAGTCGTACACGGCAGCGAGGTGGTCGCGCTCCGACTGCGCCATCGAGTCCTCGGCATCCAGAAGCTCCAGGAACGGAGCCGCCCCGAGCGTATAGCGCCGGCGCGCGAGCTCGAGCTGCTCGGATGCGACCTCGAGATTGCGCTCCTGGATACGCAGAGCCCGATATCCCGTTGCCAGATCGTCGTAGGACTGCGTAACGGCCGCACGGAGCCTGAGTTCCTCCGCCCTGCGAGCGTACGTGGCGTCTCGCCGGTCTGCCTGGGCCTGGGCGATGTCGCGTTGCCTGGTAAAGCCTTCGAAGACAGGGAAACTCACGTTCAAGCGAAGGCTCAGCGGCTGCCTCGTGAAGTCGAACGGAAACGTCGCGTTCGCCGCCAGGACCTGCTGGCGCATCGGTTCCGTGAGTACGTATTGCGAGCAGTCGTCCTCCGTAAGCCCCGGGAGGTCCTGCAGGTGGGCGAGGAGGGCGTTGTCGAACTGGCAGCTTCGCCGGCGGCGGTCAACGCTGCCCTGGACTTCCTGAACGACGTAGTCCGGGTTACCGACCTGGCGGGTGAACCCCGACCAGACCGCTGACGCCGAAACCGTCGGAAAGTAGCTGCTGCGAGCCCGGTTGACCTGCGCTGAAGCGGAGGCCTCCGACGCCAGGGCCGCCCGCAGGCCGGGATGTGCCGACGTGGCCATGTCGATCAGTTCTGCCCGATCCCAACCTGGTTCGAACACAACGAAGTCCGAAGCCAGCTCGAGCGGAGTTCCCAGATCCGTGCCGAGTTGCTCCATGAGGCGGGCCACCTCGGTGCGGTAGAGGTTTTCCGCCCGGAGAAGGGCCACGCGGGCTCGCCCAAGGTCAACCTCGGATTGCTTTCCTTCGGTTGAAAGGGCGGCTCCCGCGTTAACCCGCGCGCCGATCAGCGCAAAATTCTGCTCCCAGCGCGCCACCTGACGCTCTGCTACTTCCACCTCGTCCCTTGCCCTCAACGCAGCGAGGTACTGCAGCGTCACGGTGGCCTCAAGGGCGAACTCGTCCGCCGCGCCCCTTGCCTCGGCAGCGCGTTGGTTCGCACGCGCGGACCTGGCCTGGAACAACGTGTTGCCGTCTATGGACCAGTTGACGGAAAGGAAATAGCTGGAGAGCAGGTAGTCGGTGGTTCCCGCAGCGATGTCGGCCGACGAGAAGATGCCGAAGCGCTGCACACCCGCATACTCGTACCGGGCTCCTCCCCCGGCGGTAACCGAAGGAAGGAACTGGCCATAGGACTGGCGGACCTGCCATTTGGCTCGATCCAGGTCGTTGGTCGCCGAGAGAAAGGCCGGGTTGCCATCCTTCGCGATCTGGATCGCTTCTTCAAGCGAAAGGCTTCTGCCTGCTTGGCCCGATGTTCTGTCCTGGGCCGAGGCGGTGCCCATTGCAGCAATCAGCACGAGCGTTCCGCCGACCGCGGCTCTTCCTACCATGATGCTCCCTCCACACCTGGAGTCAGTGTCGTTGCTGACGAGCGATGGCGATGGTCGGATCAGACGTTCCATGCCTCGCTACCGACCCTCATCGGCTCCCGCCCAGGCAACCATCCGTCATTCCGGAATGACGATATGGAAAGAAGCATGCCAAACGCGGCACGATCATGTCTAAACTATGTTAACGTAACATGTTGCGTAGTTTCGTCGTCGCGTGCCGAGAGATGTGCATGCGCCCGGTTGTGGGACTCTGGTGTGCGACTTCGAACAGTTGCCGGACGACTCCCGATACGATGCGGAGCACTGTCCATCGCTCCTCAGGGAAGAGCCTCGGGGGGCATGATGCTCAATGTACGCACAAGCCGCGCGGTGCCGGCAAGCGCGAAGCGAAGATCGATCATGTTGTCGAGTCCTTCGCTTTGCCGTCTTCACCCATGGGAAACTCGAGACGCGCCCGCGCTCCCCGGAGATCTCCCCGGTTCTCCAGCAACAAAGTGCCGCCATGGCTCTCGGCGATCTGCCGTGACAGTACCAGGCCGATCCCCGAGCCGCCGGACTTCGTCGTAAAGAAAGGCACGAACAGGTTGCCGGTGTCTCCAATCCCGGGGCCTTCGTCTTCGACGATGATCTCAACTCTGGCGTCGTGGACCTCCCATCCGAGCCGGACCCGTCGGCCCTCGGCCTCGAGAGTGGCATCGGCCGCGTTCCTCACAAGGTTGATCAGGGCCTGCTGGAGCTGATCGGCGTCCGCGGAGCAGGTAGCCTCGGGGCCCGGCACCACCTCCACCGGAACCCGCGTTTCCAAGTCGGCGACCACCTGCACCAGACTGCCGACCCGGACTGGAGCAAGCTTCGGCGCCGGCAGGCGTGCGAGCCGGGCGTAGGAAGCCATGAACCGTCCCAGCGTTTCGGCCCGTGACGATATCACGCCCAGGCCTCGCTCCACATCGTCCTCGATCTCGGCGGGAAGCCGGCTGCGCCTCAACAGGGTATGAAGGCTGCCCGAGATCGACTTGATCGGGGCGAGGGAATTGTTGATCTCATGGGACAGCACCCGGATGATGCGCTTCCAGGCCTTGCGCTCCTCTTCGTGCAGTGCACGGCTCAGGTCCGAGAGCGCGATCAACCTGAGAGGATACCCCTCCTGGCGGACGACGCTGCGTCGGAGTTCCCACCGGCCCGACCCGCCGGGAAACGACAACTCCACGGTGCGCGGCGTAGTGCCGGTCAACTGGCTGGAGAGACGCAACTCCTCCGCTGTCCTGCCCCTGAGGCGGTCCGCCGGTTGCCCGAGCAGTCTCTCGCCGGCGCGATTGACGATGCGCAGCACGCCTTGCGGGTCGAAGGCCAGCACCACGATGTCGATCTCCTCCAGGACCTTGCGGAGCGTCTCCGCGGCCTCGACGGCCCCGAGCCTTTGCTCCTTCAGGATCTCCTCGAGCGAGTTGATCTCAAGGTACGCCAGCGAGACAGGGTCCCGGGCATCACCCACTCTGGCCCTGATCGAGAAGTCCCCCTCACGGAGGGCCGCGAGCATGTTCGCGATGGTCTCGAACGGCCGGAGCACATGGTTCTTCGCCGCGGTGCTGAGCCCGAGCCACCCGGCGATCAACGCCAGCGACAGCGGCCACCGCATTGCGGGGTCCAAGCCGCTCCGCCATAGAAAAAGGAGTGCGACGACGACGGCGGGCAGGCCCGCCAACACGGTAAGGAGGAGAACCCGCCTTTCGTGTCGCCTATCCAGCCACTTGCGGCTCATACCGTCTCCCGGCCTTCCATGCCGCGCGAACGCGATTAACCCGTCACGGATTCCCGGTCATCTTCCCCGGCCCTGATCCGCTTCAGACGCCGGTAGAGAGAGCTGCGCGTGAGCCCAAGCGCCCGCGCGGCCTTGCTCACATTGCCGTCGTGGCGATCCAGCGCCGTCCGGATGAGGATGCGCTCGGCTTCCTTCAGCGTGACGTCGGCGAGGGCTGCCGAATCGCCTTCGCGACCGCGCAGCCGCAGGTCGACCGCCTCGATGTGCGAGCCGCGCGCCATGACCACGGCCCGCTCGACCGAATGCTGCAGCTCACGCACGTTCCCGGGCCACGCGTGTGCCGCGAGGGCGGCCCTGGCCCGCGGCGAAAAGCCGACAATGGCTCTTCCGTACCGGGCTACCTGCCTCCCCAGGAAGTGCCGGGCCAGCAACGGGATGTCCTCGGGACGGTCCCGCAGAGGCGGAAGCTCGATCTCGACCGTGTTCAACCGATAGAGCAGATCTTCGCGGAAATCCCCTCTCGCCACTGCCTCGCCGATGCTGGCGTTGGTGGCGGAAATGACGCGCACATCGACGTGCCGCACCTTCGACGAGCCGACACGCCGGATCTCCCCGGTCTCGAGCACGCGCAGGAACCTGGCCTGCTGTTGCAACGATACGTTGGCGATCTCATCCAGAAACAGGGTGCCCTTGTGGGCGAGTTCGAAGCACCCGACCCGCTCGGTCCTGGCGTCGGTGAAGGCACCCTTCACGTGTCCGAAGATCTCGCTCTCGAAGATCCCTTCGCCAAACCCTCCGGCGTTCACGGCGACGAGGTCGTACCCGGCTCGATGCGACACCGCATGCAGCCTTCGGGCCACGACCTCCTTTCCCGTCCCGTGCTCCCCGGTAATCAGCACGTTTGCGTGCGAGGGTCCGACGCGTTTGATGATCTCCAGCACCGGCCGCATGGCCGCGGATTCGGCGATGAGCGTCGGTGCGCTCTCCCCCTTGAGCCTGATGTTCTCGGTCTCGAGCCGCTGGGCACGGCGCAACGCCCGCCCGAGGTCCACCTGCGTCCGAATCGTGGCGAGCAGGCGTTCGTTGTCCCACGGCTTCTCGACATAGTCCCGGGCTCCTCGGCGCATCGCCTCCACGGCTCCGCCCACGCTGCCCCACGCGGTCATGGTGACCACGGGCAGGGTTTCGTCCAGTTCACGCAGGTCGCCGAGCAGGCCCAGTCCCTCCTTTCCGGAGGTCGTGTCCCGGGTGTAGTTCAGGTCGAGCAGGACCAGATCGAAGTCGCCCTTTTCGACCGCGCGCCGGGCCGCACCGGGCGACGTGACGGCCGTGGTCTCAAAACCCTCGCCCTTCAGCAGCAGGCGCAGGGCTTCAAGAATATCGGTCTGGTCGTCCGCGATCAGGATACGCGCCGTCATGGGCTGCTGCCTTTACGCCAGGGTCAAGACCGACCTGGTCGAGCGCGTGCCGCCGCGCCTCGTCTTCACTCACGATCTGCCCGTCGAAGAGGTGGACGGTCCTGTCGGCCATTTGAGAATAGCGCGGATCGTGCGTCACCATGCAGATCGTGGCGCCATCGTCGTGCAACTCCTTGAGCAGCGCCATCGCTGCGTTTCCGTTCCGGGAGTCGAGGTTCCCCGTCGGCTCGTCCGCCAGCAGGATGAGCGGCTTGCCGACCATCGCGCGCGCAACCGCAACACGCTGCTGCTGGCCGCCGGACAACTGATTGGGGTAGTGCCGCATGCGATGAGCAAGCCCCACACGCTCAAGGGACTCCTGCACGCGCTCCTTGCGTTCCGTGGCTCCCATCCCTCGATACGTCAGCGGCAACTCGACATTCTCATACACAGTAAGGTCGCCAATGAGGTTGAATGCCTGGAAGATGAAGCCGATGGCCTGGTTGCGGATTCGGGCCCGGAGGCCTGCATCCAGCTTCTCGGCCGGGGTACCGTCCAGCACGTATCGCCCGCTCGTTGGGCTGTCCAGTAGTCCAAGGACCGCCAACAGCGTCGTCTTTCCGCATCCCGACGGGCCCGCGATCGATACGAACTCGCCGCTCCGTATCGACAGATTGATGTTCGACAAAGCGTGGGTCTCCACCTCTTCGGCAAGAAAGACCTTGCCCACGCCGTCCAGTCGGATCAGCGGATGATCGGTCATCGTCGTGCTCCCTAGCGGCTCCTCAGCCTTACCCGGTTGAATCCATCCCATTGGGACATGTCCGACAGAATCACGACATCGCCGGGACGCAACCCCTCGCGGACCTCGACGTCGTTCACCGAACTCGCGCCGAGGCGGACTGTGACGCGCTCCGCGAATCGCCCGCCCTCGACCACTCTGAAAAGGCTTATCTGCTGATCGGCCTGCCCAAACGTTGGGCGGCCCATGTGGATCACATCGTCGAGGCGCTCGACGATGACGTTTCCGTCCACGCTGAGATCGGGCCGGGCCGACGGCGGCAGGTTCGGCGGAAGTGCCACATCGATCGTCACGGTTCCGCTGCGGACCGCCGGATCGATGCGCACGACTCGCCCCTGAATCGTGTCTGTCCGCGTGTCGATCATCGCGCCCTGTCCTACAGCGATCTCCTGCGCCTGTGTCTGCGGTATCCGGATCTCGGCTTTCAGGCGGCCCGGAACCACGACTCGCGACAGCGCCTGCCCCGACTGCACCCACTGTCCCTCCTGCAGCGGAATGTCGAGCGGCGCCAACACTCCGCTCACAGGCGCGGTCACATGCATGGATTGGATGCGATCCTGGCTGAACTGAACCAGGTCCGCGAGGCGCGTGATCTGTTCCTCCTGGGCACCGATTTGCTCCTGTGATGTGCCCAAAGCCACGTCCAGGCGCTCCTCCTCGGTCGCAAGGCGAAGCCGAAGGGCTTCAACCGACTCGCGTGACCGGTCGACGTCAGCCCGGGCGACGAGATCGGGGTTCTCGTCAAAGAGCTGTTGGTTGATCCGATGGGTTCGCTCTGCCTCCAGATAGTCCGCGCGCACGGTGGCTGTGGTGGCGCGCTGCTGGAGTTCCTGCATCCTGAGGCTGGTGCGCAACTGAACGAGGCTCGCGTGCGCCTGCGAGAGCTGCTGCTGGGCCTGCAACAATTGCATGTCCACATCCGGATTGCTGAGCCGCATGATGAGATCGCCGGCTGAGACGTCGGTACCGGGCAACGAGAGGATCTGCTCGATGCGCCCGGCGGTCAACGCGGTGATCCAGCGCATCTGTTCCGGTACGAGCGTGCCCGGGCCCCGTACCTGCCGGATCAACGTCCCGTGCGCGACCGTATCGCTCCAGACCATGGCGGTATCCATGGTCGGCGCGCCCGACGGAAGCAGTTGCCATCCGAAGACGGCTATCGCCAGCGTGCCGATGCCTGTGGCGCTCCAAGCCAGCCTTTTCTTCCGTCTATCTCGTTTTTCGGGGCCGGTATCGCGAATGATGTCCAAGCCTGGCTCCTTCGAGTCTACTCCCTTTGTCAGCACTACCGCGGCCAACTCCCCCGGTGCTTGACCAAGAACTTGGGAAGATTCGTGCCAGGGAGTTGCAAGAAGCGCGTATCGCAATGTATGGCAACGGGTTAGGAGATAAGGAAGCACGGGAAGCCCCAAGACGGACGTGGCCGATAATGGGACCGAACGTTTCGATTTCGAACACAGCTCGGCGGGTCCTTCGGTGCGTGGGCGGGCGACTGGTGAACTGGCGGACTCGATCAGCCCTCGGTACGAGCATCTCGCGCTCGTGAAGGTATGCGACATTCCCGCAAATTGACGCGATTTGCCCGCAGTTTCCGGACGACGGGAGCAGATGCGGTTCAAGGGCACGAAACGCAGATCGTGCAGTCCTGTAATCAGTTAGACCGTTTCGTGCGGTGATTTGCGCGCGAGGCACTCCGCTCTGCCGGCGGCACTACCGCGCCGTTCACGAGGGGCGGGTGAAGGTATCGGTTGCACCCGACGGGACGGTGCTGTTCTTCACACGCACCGGGAAGATGCTGGCCGACGCGCCGAAGCAGCGATCCCGGGCGAATTCAGCGGAGCGGCGCTCGAGGCCAGCTTTGCCTCCCGCCCCATCGGTGCATCCCGGCGCCCCGCCGACGGGCGAACGGGCTGTCTTGTCCAACGGGGCCGCCCTCTATCGCGATTCAGCCATTCCGTGGGAGATCGAGGCTGCCGCACGGGAGGCCGTCGACGATTGAGAGGCCTGGCCAGACGGCGCGTGTGGCGTCCAGCCCTCTTCGGCTCCCCGCCCGGGCCCCGAACTCCACCACGTGCGCCCGCCATGTATCGGGGTCGCCCGGCGCGCCGTGCGCCTCGGAGACCACCTCGAGCCGAATCGGCGTCACCTCGATCAGCAGTACGCTCTGGTCCCGGTCCGGGTAGAAGGGCGTCCACGATTCCTTCCAGTGCCTGGCCTTCAGCTCCGGGTCGTCGACCAGGCGGGCCCGGCCGATGAGCGTGACGTACGCCGGCACGCCCTCCGCGAGATAGTGGAGCGCCACCTGGGGACGGGCGCGCAACTGATCCACCTTGCGGCTCCCGGGATTGGTGGCCAGCCACACCACCCAGTCGCCGTCCGGCGGCAGCGGATCCATGGCGCGCACGGCCGGAAAGCCCTCCTCATCCAGCGTCGCCAGCGACACGAACGCCGCCCCCTCCACCACCTCGCGCGCGATGCCGAGCAGTTCGGCGCGCGACGGCGTCTGGGCGCCGACCGAGCTCGCCACGGCCAGCAAGGCCATCCACGCCGGCACAGCCAGCGGTGACACCCACGCGAAAGACGCGGCCCACCTGCAGGTTTTACGCATCCGGCGCATTCCAGGCCTCGGCTTCACACTCGTCCTCGTCCCGTCGTCTCCGCGCCCGGTGCACGTACCGATTCATCCTCGGACCGCTACACGTTAAAGAGTACCCGCAGGATATCCCCGTCCTGCACGACGTAGTCCCTGCCTTCGACCCGCAGCCGTCCCGCCGCTTTCACCGCCTGCTCGGATCCGTACTCTTCCAGGACATCACAGGGGATGACCTCCGCCCGGATGAAGCCGCGCTCCATGTCGGAGTGGATCTTGCCTGCGGCCCGGCGCGCAACGGTGCCCGCGCGGATGGTCCAGGCGCGCACCTCCGGCCCCGCCACGGTGAAGAAGGAGATCAGGTCCTGCAGTTGGTAGGCCGCGCGGATGAAGCGGTCGAGGGCGGGCTCGGCGAGCCCCATGTCGCGCAGAAATTCCTGCTGGTCCGCGGGCTCGAGCATCGCGATCTCCGCCTCGAGGCTGGCGGAGAGCGACATCCCCGCGCCTCCCATCGGGGCCAGCGATGCCTCCACATCGTCCGGCAGCGCCTTCCCCGCATCCTCCTCGTCTCGATTCAGCACCGCCAGCAGCGGCGTGTCGGTCAGCAGCGAATAGCCCCGCAGCAGTGAACGATCCAGTTCCGATTCCGAAAGCAGACGAAGCGGGCGCTCCGACTCCAGCACTCCCCGCATGCGCTCGAAGGTCGCCACCTCGGGCCCGCGCCTGGCCTCCTTGCGTGCCCGCTCCAGCCAGCGTTCGACGAACACCAGGTCGGCGAGGACGCACTCCGCGTGGAACGCCTCCAGCTCGGCGGCCGGATCGGGAGCCCGCTCAAGCGCCGGGTTGTCGAAGCCCCTCAACACGAGGCAGAGGGCCTCCTGATCGCGCACCTGCTGAAGACCCGCCGTGGACAGCCCGCGCCGCTCGGAGCCCTGCTCACCGGGAATGTCGCAGAACACGATGCTGGCGAACGTCGTCTTCTTCGGCCGGTAGAGGGCCGACAGCCACTCGACGCGCGGATCCGGCACATTCACGACCGCGCGGCGCACCTCTCCCCCGTACCCGATCGGGGCGTCCTGCCCGGTCATGGCGTTGAACACGGTCGTTTTCCCTGAACCAGGGAAACCCACCAGGCCCACCTTCACGCGGTCATGCTCCTGCCTCCGTTTACGCTGCGGATGCTTCTTCCCTGGGGTGAATGCCCTCGATGACTTCCGGCGCAGAGGCGGTCCCTGCCCGGCGCCGTCCAACCGCCGGGCCCGGCATGGCCGCGAACCACGTCGAATAGAATCGCTTGCGGCTCATCGGCAAAGACACGGAGTCGCGGCGCAGGCCGGCAAATCGGGGAGAACCGGGGCATCAGCTTCGCCTTGTGCGGATCGAGCGCGACCAGGGTGAGGACTTCGCGCGGCGGCTGTGGCATGATGGTCTCGTGTGAAGGCCACCTTGCCGAATCCATGTGTTTCCCATGCCGGGCTCCACACCCGGTCGGCCAGGCCTGCGCGGTTGAGATCAAGCCTTGCGTAGCGGATACATTGGTGATCCCTTGCAGAGTTCCAGGTGGCATCAGAAGGATTCGATGTGACCAACCATTTTGATGTAGACAACCATCCGATGTGATTCCGGGGATGCCTGGTCCGGCTGATGCCGGCCGAGGCGAACGGGCAGTAGCGAGGGACAGCGCATGGAACCGACGGTCTCGGTCAACTACCTGGCCATCCTCGTCTGTGTCGTCGTCGCGATGCCGCTCGGATTCCTCTGGTTCGGGCCGCTCTTCGGCAAGGCCTGGGCCCGGCACATGGGAATGGAGGGTGAAGACGCCCAGGGCGGGATGGCCAAGGCGATGGTCATCTACGCGCTGGGCTCGTTCCTTATCGTGTTCGTGCTCGCCCACTATGTCGCTCTGGTGCGGCCTTCCGCGTGGGGCGCGGGTCCGGATCAGGCGCCCTGGGTCTACGCCTGGAACGGCGCCTTCTGGCCCTGGCTGGGCTTCTTCCTTCCGCTGCAGATGGGGCGCGTCGCCTGGGAAGGAAAGAAGTGGGGGCTGGTCGCCATCAACTCCGGGTTCGACCTGGTCCGCCTGATGATCTTCGCGATCATCCTCACGCACTGGCACTGATCCCTCACGTACCGGAGCAGTCAGAGCAGCGAGGTTGATGCCAGCGGGACGCGGCGGCGATCCCCGGTCCCGGCACAAGCTGTTACCATTCCTCCCGGCGGTACCGATTACCGAGGAGTACACATGGCCAGGATTACAATTTTCGATACCACTCTGAGAGACGGCGAGCAGTCGCCGGGCTGTACCATGACCCCCGCCGAGAAGCTTCGCATGGCGCACCAGCTCGAGGAGCTGGGCGTGGATGTGATCGAGGCGGGGTTCCCGATCGCCTCCGACACCGATTTCGATGCGGTGAGGACGATCGCGCGCGAGATCCGCGAGCCGGTGATCGCGGCGCTGGCGCGGGCGACCGCGGGCGACATCGACCGGGCCGGAAACGCCGTCAAGGGGGCGCGACGGTCGCGCATCCACACCTTCATCGCGACCTCCGACATCCATCTCGAGCGCAAGCTCGGCATCGGGCGCGAGGAGTGCCTGGAGCGGGCGGCAGCGGCGGTCGAGCGCGCCTGCCGCTTCACCGACGACGTCGAGTTCAGCGCGGAGGACGCCACCCGCACCGATCTCGACTTCCTCTGCGCGGTCATCAGGGCGGCGGTCGAGGCGGGCGCCACGACGGTGAACATCCCGGACACGGTCGGCTACACCTTCCCGGCGGAGTTCCGCGACACCCTGCGCGAGCTGGTGAGCAACGTGCCCGGGCTGGCTGACGAGGTGGTGCTCTCGGTGCACTGCCACGACGATCTGGGGCTCGCGGTGGCCAACAGCCTGGCCGGGCTCGACGCCGGGGCCCGGCAGGTCGAGTGCACCATCAACGGCATCGGCGAGCGCGCCGGCAACGCCTCCCTGGAGGAGATCGTGATGGCCCTCAAGGTGCGCGCCGACATCAACGAGCACTTCACCGAGGTCAACGCCGACAAGCTGTATCCCACCAGCCGCATGCTCAGCGAGACCATCGGCGTGATGCCCCAGCCCAACAAGGCCATCGTCGGCGACAACGCCTTCGCGCACGCCGCCGGCATCCATCAGCACGGCATGCTGAGCGACCGCGCCACCTACGAGATCATGACCCCGGAGACGGTGGGTGCGCCGCCGACCCAACTGGTGCTGGGCAAGCACTCCGGGCGGCACGCGCTGCGCCATCGCTACGAGAAGCTCGGGCACGACCTCACCGACGAGGAGATGGCCGCGGCTTCCCGCTATTGTACGGATCTCGCCGAGCGCCGCATCGACGTGACCGACGAAGCCCTGCTTTCCATCCTGCGCAGGATCAAGGGAGGAGAGGGCGATCCGGCGGACGAGGCGAAGACCCGGTCGGCCAGGGCGTACAGTTAGAGAGGCGGAGCCTGCAGATCGGCGGGCAGTTTTCCAACCCTTCCAATCGCGCGCGGGACTGCGCGCAAGACGAGGATACCGACAGATGAGCGAGACGACGATGGGGAGCAACGGAGCCTCCACCGAACTCCTTCAGGGGCGGTCCGTGGCCGTCATCGGCTACGGCAGCCAGGGGCATGCACACGCCCTGAACCTGCGGGATTCGGGAGCGGACGTTGTGGTGGGTCTCTACGAGGGAAGCTCCTCCGCGGAGAAGGCGCGCGCCGACGGGCTGAGGGTGGCTTCCGTCGCCGACGCCGCGGCCGGGGCCACGGTCGTCTCGATTCTGATTCCGGACACGATCCAGCGGGATGTCTACGAAGCCGACATCGAACCCTTCCTTGAGGAGGGGGACACCCTGGTCTTCGCGCACGGGTTCAACGTGCACTACGACGAGATCGTCCCGCCCGACCACACCGACGTGATCCTGATCGCCCCGAAGTCCCCCGGGAACCGGGTGCGCGACGAGTTCGTTGCCGGGCGCGGGGTGCCGGCGCTCTACGGGGTGCATCAGGACGCCACCGGCAACGCCACCGAGTTCGCCAGGGCCTACGCGGCGGGGCTCGGATGCGCGCGCGCGGGCATCCTCGAAACGACCTTCGCGGCGGAAACCGAGACCGACCTGTTCGGGGAACAGGCGGTGCTGTGCGGCGGCTTCACGGCGCTGGTGCAGGCCGGTTTCGAGACGCTGGTGGAGGCGGGTTACGATCCGGCTCTCGCCTATTTCGAGTGTCTGCACGAACTCAAGCTGATCGTGGACCTGGCGTACAAGCACGGGATCCAGGGGATGCGCCGCGAGGTCAGCGACACCGCCGAGTACGGCGACTACGTGAGCGGCCCGCGCGTGGTGGGCGATGCCTCGCGAGCGGCAATGAAGGAGATCCTGGCCGAGGTGCAGTCGGGAGCCTTTGCGCGCCAGTGGATCGAGGAGGCGCGCGGGGGACAGGAGGAATTCGACCGCATGCGCGGGGATGGCGCCCGGCACCCCATCGAGACCGTGGGGAAGGAGCTGCGCGCACACATGGCCTGGCTCTAGTCCGGAGATGAATCCGCGACAATTGCCCCTCCGCAGCCAGGCGCTGGTCGCCGGGCGCGACCGGGCGGCGGCGCGCTCCATGCTGCGCGCGGTCGGCATGGAGGACGACGACTTCTCCAGGCCGCTGATCGCGATCGCGAACACCTGGACCGACACCACGCCGTGCAACGCCCACCTGCGCGACCTCGCCGATTCGGTGCGCCAGGGGATCCGCGAGGCGGGCGGCATGCCGCTCGAGGTCAACACCATCGCCATCTCGGACGGCATCACCATGGGGACGGCGGGCATGAAGGCCTCGCTGGTGAGCCGTGAGCTGGTCGCCGACTCCATCGAGCTGGTGGGCGACGCCTACGGGTTCGACGGCGTGGTGGCCATCTCCGGCTGCGACAAGACGATACCGGGGACGGTGATGGCGCTGGCGCGCCTGGATCTGCCGAGCCTGATGCTCTACGGCGGCTCCATCCAGCCGGGCCGCTACCGGGGGCGCGACGTCACCATCCAGGACGTGTTCGAGGGGATCGGGGCGTGCGCGGCCGGCCGCATCAGCGAGGAGGACCTGGACGAACTGGAGCGCGCGGCCTGCCCGGGCGCGGGCTCGTGCGGGGGGCAGTTCACCGCCAACACCATGGCGACCGTCTTCGAGGCGATGGGCATCTCGCCGATGGGCAGCGGATCGGTGCCGGCCACGGATCCGGCCAAGGCGGGGGTCGCGCGCGATTGCGGCCGCCTGGCGGTGGACCTGGTACGCCGCGGCGTGACGGCCCGGCAGGTCCTCACGCGCGCGTCGATGACCAACGGGGTCACCCTGGCGGTCGCCACCGGCGGGTCGACCAACGCGGTGCTGCACCTGCTGGCGGTCGCGCGCGAGGCGGGGGTGGAGCTCGACCTGGAGGACTTCGACCGCATCAGCGCGCGCACGCCCGTGATCGCGGACATGAAGCCGTGGGGGCGGTTCGTGGCCACCGACATGCACGCGGCCGGCGGGGTGCGGCTGCTGGCGGCCCGGCTGCTGGGAGCGGGGCTGCTCGACGGCGCCGCGGCCACGGTGACCGGGCGCACGGTGGCGGAGGAAGCGGAGCGTGCGGCCGAGGCGCCCGGACAGGAGGTGGTCTCGTCCGTGGAGGACCCGGTGAAGCCACACGGCGGCCTGCTCATCCTGAAGGGCAACCTGGCTCCCGACGGGTGCGTGCTGAAGGTGGCCGGCCCGGAGCGCGGCCATCACAGCGGTCCGGCGCGGGTGTTCGACTGCGAGGAGGACGCGTTCGAGGCGGTGCAGCGGGGCGCCATCTCCGCCGGGGACGTGCTGGTGATCCGGGGGGAGGGGCCCCGCGGCGGGCCCGGCATGCGGGAAATGCTCGCGGTCACGGCGGCGCTCACCGGGGCGGGGCTGGGGCCCTCGGTGGGGCTGCTCACCGACGGCCGATTCTCGGGCGCCACCCACGGTCTGATGGCCGGCCACGTCGCGCCCGAGGCGGTGGACGGGGGGCCCATCGCGGCGGTGCGGGACGGCGACACCATCACCTTCGACGTGGCCGCGCGCACCCTTTCGGTACCCACCACCGACGCGTAGACCCGCGCGGGGGCGGCCGCGGGGCGGCCGCCCGCGCAGTCCGCCAACGGCTCCGCGACCGGCGTCATGCGCAAGTACGCGCGCCTGGTCGCGTCCGCGTCCGAGGGCGCGGTAACCAACCGCGCATGAACGCCCGGCCCGCCACCCTGTTCGAGAAGGTCTGGGAGCAGCACGTCGTGCGCCGGGAGGAGGGGCGCCCCGACCTCATCTACATCGACCTGCACCTGGTGCACGAGGTCACCTCGCCGCAGGCCTTCGCCGGACTGAACGCGGCCGGCCGCGCAGTTCGCCGTCCGGAGCGCACGCTGGCCACCGTCGACCACAACGTGCCCACCACCCACCGCTCCCTCCCGGTCGCCGACCCGGTGGCGACCCGCCAGATCGAAGCGCTCCGAGAGAACGCCGCCGAGCACGGCATCACGCTGTACGACATGGGCCACGACCGACAGGGCATCGTGCACGTGATCGGCCCCGAGCTGGGCGCCACCCGGCCGGGCATGACCATCGTGTGCGGGGACAGCCACACCTCGACCCACGGCGCCTTCGGGGCCATCGCCTTCGGGATCGGCACCTCGCAGGTCGAGCACGTGCTCGCCACCCAGTGCCTGCTCATGGAGCGCCCGCGCAGCATGGAGGTCCGCTACCGCGGGCGCCTCGGGCCGGGGCTGACGGCCAAGGACCTGATTCTCCACACCATCGGCCGCATCGGGGTGGCGGGGGGGGCGGGGCACGTGCTGGAGTACCGCGGCGAGGCGATCCGCGCGCTCTCCATGGAGGGCCGCATGACCGTGTGCAACATGTCCATCGAGGCAGGAGCGCGCGCCGGCATGATCGCGCCCGACCAGACCACGTATTCCTATCTGCGCGGGCGCCCGCACGCGCCCGTGGGCGACGCCTTCGACGAGGCGGTCGCGCGCTGGTCGACCCTCCGCACGGACCGGGGCGCGCGCTTCGACCGGGTGGTTGAGATCGACCTGGCCGACCTGGAGCCGCAGGTCACCTGGGGGACCAATCCCGGCATGGTGGTCCCCGTCTCCGGGCGCGTCCCCGACCCGGCCGGCCTTGCCGACCCGGACA
>JAJEBS010000144.1 GCA_022822425.1 Gemmatimonadota bacterium
ACCCCGGCAGCAGCCGCCGAGGGGATGCTGTGCTCCCCTTCGCACCCTTGGGCAAGGTTGGCGCCGACCGTGGACGCGAGCACTTCCTCGCCCTTCCCGGTGCGATGCTCGGCCGACATCCACCAGCACGCCCGGCGACACGCTGCCCAGCCCGTCCGGCTCCCCGATGCGGGGTTACAGCCCCGCCCTTAACACCGTTGACAAAAGGTGGGGAGTCCCCGGGGCCACGCTTCGCTTGGTCCCGGCAGGAAGCTGACGAAGGGGCTTCGCCGCCTCGACTCCCAAAATCCTAGTTCGACTTTCCTTCGGCGTCAGGGCAGTCGGGCCAGGAAGTTTCGTCGTCGTAATCGCAAACGACCGTGATCTCGCCGAGTTCGGCGCTGCCGCTGGAGGATCTGGGAACATACACAATGACCCAAACGCTGGGGATGTTTCCGTGCGGTACCTTGCTGACGATTCTGGGGCTGCCGCCGCCACCGCCGCTGCTATTTCCGTCGTTCCCGTCTTCGTCGTCCTCTTTCCCGTCCTCCCGCCCCTGCGTGAAGCAGGAGATGAAGTCGTCATTGTTATCGGGCCCGCTGTTGCCGTAGCCCGCATGGTGCATGGCTTCGTGAATGACGGTCCCCAACTGCAGATCGATGGACAAGGAGGAGTCCACCACAACTTCATGCTGGGGAGTGTAATGGGTTCCCAGCCGGTTGCTCACCTTGTCCACCCCGACGTACCAAGTGTCGCCGCCGTTCAGCGCTCGCATCACCTCCGTCTTCACATTCCCGCACGATATCGTCGAGTCCGTGGGATGGGCGGCCAGCCAGTAAGCTGAGTTCCCGATGTCCCGCTTCCAAGTGGAAACCGGCGCAGGGCCAAGACCTGTCCACCTAGCCAGAAGCGATGACGATGTCTGCGGGCGTGCCAGCGCGGGAATGAGAACCAGAGCGAGGGGGATGCCGAGCCAAAGCAGGCGTATTCTTCGGTTCATCGTCATAGCCCTAGTCCGAAAACGCCAAAGTACTCGTCGAGTGCCCCGGCAAGCTGCTCGGGCGGAGCCGTGCGCCCTTCCGTGCGCGCTCGTATTGCCCCTATGATGGCGGCGATTGCATCCTCCGACACCCGCCCATTCCCGCAACGTGAACGCCGGGCGGGCGGTTCCCATGTCCGGAAGAACTCCGAGGGTCCCTCGTTCTCGTCGAACCAAGGCTCTTCGTTCTCATCGAACCAGGAGCGGTGAAGTTGCAGGACATCGGGGTTCTCGGCGAGCAAACGGTTGTACTCCGCCTCCCACCGCTCCGGGGACTCCGGGTCCAGCGCCGCCACGACCAACGCATTGTACGGATCACCCGGCGGGGCCAGAAACCCCCCGTCATCGCATCCGGCGGACAGCAGGGCGACAGCAGACGCGACCAAGATCGCGGTTGCGCCGTTCTGATTCTTGCTCATTGGATTCCTCCTCGTTTCGGCAACTTGGGGTTGCGCCTCTAAAAACGGTTTTTGCGTCAATCTCTTCCTTCCCGTTTCGTGCCTCTCGGGGGCCGAGGAGACGAACGCACTCCAATCATAGACAACGCGTGGTATCCCCAAGAGAGGGAAAACCCTGAATTCATGAGGGGGAAATCCCCTGACGCCACCCCGGGAAATCCCCCCAAAGTCATCAGGGCAACGCCCTTCTCTGGGACCCCGATACCCCGGCCCAATCGCACTGTGTAGCGCCGGGGCCCCGAAGCTTGTTTTGCCGAAACTGGAGGCACGCGGACCTTCAGTCCTGCGGTTTCGCCACCCTAGAACCGACCGCCAAATGGCTCGCTGGAGTTGCGAATGGTTGGGGTGCTTATCGGGAATGTCTACGAAAGTTGCGGATCGCCGCCGGGCTTTGCCTTACCGTAACGACCGGAACATCGAACTCGTCGGTTTCGACGAAAGCGACCAGTCCGCCCGGACCGAAGGCGTCCGGCATCCTAGGTTGCCCTGATGGCAGCGTGCCGACGTATTCCCAGTGCGGCGCGACTACATCGATGGGACCCGGCGCTTCCGTCCCCGGATCCGCGCTGCGTTCGATCCACAAGACCCCGCTCCAACTGGTGCGCACGGCCGCGACCACCGGCACTTCGGCGAAAAACTGCATGTTCTCGACAGCCGCCGCGTAGCCCGCCTGCGCCCGGTTGAACATCTCCAAGACCTGCGGAGGCGGTTCTCTCCCGCTCATGGTGGTGACCCGTCGGTTCCGCTGCTCTTCGAGGCGGCGCTCACGCTCCGCGCTTCTCATCGCCTCCGTGACTCGCATCGGCCGTATGGGTCGGCGGAGGACATGCGATACCTCGCCGGATGGATCGCTGATCTTGATCGCATAGGCCGAGGAATCCGAAAACACGACCCCGCCCGACGCGAGCACGTCAAACACAACGTCGGGTTCGAATCCCCACTCCTCGTCGATCAGTTCCTCGATTTCGCCGGTCCTCAGACCATGGTCCTCTCGCCCCGGCGGCGTCCATGGTTCCACCAAAGTGCGCTCCGTCACCTCTTCCGACGACATGTCAACGCTGATGATCGAGCGACCGTTCCGACCGATCACCGTATGGTGTTGTCCGATCCGAACCGGTCGGAGGCCGGGGCGACGTGAGATGCCGAAACCCGCGTCCGCGCCCGCTTCCCTCACCATCCGCTCGAACTCGCCGCGGGCGTCGAAGACGTGATGGGCCTGATGCAGCATGTCCTCGACTAGAGTGTGTCCGTCGGCCCACACCACGAGTTGCATCGCCGATCGGAACTCGCCCGGACCCTCGCCAGCGCGACCGAATTCGTGCAGGTATTGGCCTGAAGGATCGACCACTACGATGCGGGTGGCGCTCTCCACGCCTCCACCATCCATGAGGTAGAGGTTCCCAGCCGCATCGAAGCCCAGGTCCCGGATGGACGAGAACTGCTCCCATTCGGCCTCCGCCGCAACTGATCCGATGCGGTAGACGAGCTCAAAGTCCCCCGAAACGGGACGATCCTCGCCGGGGAGGTCTACCACCTCCTGAGCTTCAAGGACGATGGTTCCCATCGCCACCACGAGCACTGCGGCTAGACAAGTGCCCCCGATAGCAACGAATCGTGGTTTCCAGAGCATCCCGACATCTCCTCCTTGGTTTGGGTCGTCCGTCGCAAGACCCCACCCGAAGCCATCTACAATGAAACCAACAGGTACGATGCGCCATCGCTCTCTGCTTTCCCCCACGGCCCAGAGGAGTTTCTCGAAAGGGCCTGCCGGGGGCAAGACCGGCTTGACAGGCCGGCCTCGTTCCCCGAGTGACTTGGCTCGGCGGTTGCAGCCTTATCCGGAACATTGGGCCATGGAGGGGTTCTAGGAAAGGAGTTCGGTTCCGACAGTGAGCGGCTTGCGTCCAGCCCGAGTCCGAAGGAAGCCGCCGCACGCGGAGCGAGTCGTGCGGCGGCGGCGAACGGCGCTGTAATCCGCGTAGGATGCGTTGGCGAAAGCGCTTGCCTCGCCGACCCCCGACCGGACGATCCGGCTCCTGGACGAAGCCGCCTTCGACTCCTACCTCCCGGATCGGGCTACGGCGGGCTTGATGACATCTTGCGTTCAGACGCCCGTTGACATTCTCCGGCCATGTGTCCGTATGATTGAACGGACACCGGCGTGGTTGTTGGCGATGGGTTACCAACCCGCTTGGACGCAGGAAAGGAGGCAACCGGATTGCTGACCGATAGGGACTACAGGGCCGTGTTCGAGGCCTCGCCGGACGCGATGCTCGTCGTGGACTCCGACGGCGTCATCCGGGACTTAAACCGACAGGCGTCGTCGATGTTTGGATGGAGCCGCGAAGAGATCGAGGGCTCCGGCGTGGACCGGCTGGTTCCTGCCGGTGTCCGCAGTCGGCACGGGCAGCACCGTCGGCGCCAGGCCGAAGCGCCGCGAGCGCGACCGATGGGGCAGGGAGTGGAGTTACAGGCTCTGCGCAAGGATGGCACGACCTTCCCGGTGGAGATCAGTCTGAGCCCCGGCGAACTGGCATCGGGGCCGGAACACGTGATCTGCACCATCCGTGAAACCTCGGCTTGGAAGCGGATGCGGTGGCTCTCCCGAACGAAGCTGGAAGCGGCCGAGAACGAGCGAAAGCACCTTTCCCGCGAGCTGCATGACGAGTTCCTCCAGTTCCTGGTCGCGTTCAAGATCAGGGGAAGGCTTTTGGTGGACGAAACGGATCGGGAGAAGAGGGAACGTGCGTGGGCAGTGATCGCCGACGAGATCCTTACCGCAATCCGAGGGGTAAAGCGGATGATTCGCGGGCTCAGGTCGCCGAAACTCGAACAACAGGGGCTTGTTTCCGCGCTCGCCACCCTGTTTCGCGATGCCCGGAAGGTGCACGGAGTCACGATCCGCGCCAGCGTCAACCTCGACTGGGTGGCCGACGAATTGGATCCGTTGACGGTCCTGGCCGTGTACCGGATCGTGCAGGAGGCCGTGACCAACGCCGCGACGCATGCAAGGGTGAGCGAGGCTGCCGTGACCCTCAGATCGGCGGACGGGATGATCTTCGCGGAGATCCGAGACGAAGGATGCGGGTTCGAGTTGTCCGACCCCGGAGTGGCACTCGAAGATGGCCACGTCGGCGTCGGCCTCGTCGGGATGCGTGAGAGAGCGGAAGCAGTCGGGGGGAGCCTCACCATACAGACATCGCCGGGGTCGGGAACCACGGTTCGGGCCGAAGTGCCGATGGTGGGTCCGGAGCGCGAGCAATGGTGAGGGTACTGCTGGTCGACGACCACAACGTCATGCGAGCCGGTTTGAAGGCACTGCTCGAATCGACAGGGCGGATCGACGTCGTGGGCGAAGCATCGTCGGGGAAGGAAGCTGTGGACAAGGCACGGATGCTGGAACCCGACATCATCATCATGGACTTGGCGATGCCCGGGATGGGCGGGGTCGAGGCGACACGCCGGATCACCTCACTCGGCTTCGACACGAAGGTCTTGATACTCACGATTCACGACGAGGACGAGTTCCTCGTGCCGGTCCTCAACGCCGGGGCCGCGGGCTTCCTGAACAAGTCCGTCGCCGACACCGACCTCATGGGCGCCATCGAAGCGGTCATGCGCGGACGCTCCTTTCTGACGCGCCGCGCAGCGGCCCTGCTCGCGCGCCAAGGGGCACAGGGCACCTCTGACGAGGAACCGGGACCCGAGGTGCTTTCCGCGCGAGAGCGCCTCGCGGTGGCGATGTACGCGAACGGCTATTCGGCCAGAGAGGCGGCGGAAGAGATGCTTCTGAGTCCCAAGACCGTCGAGGGCTACCTCGCCCGCGCCAAGACGAAGCTGGGTCTGCACACCCGGCGAGACATCGTGCGCTTTGCCCTCAGGGCCGGGCTCCTGGAGGCCAACAGCGAGCGGTAGGGGCTGCGGGCCGCACCTGGCGGTTGGAATCGTCGAGGGGCTTCCCAAGTCGGCAGGTGCGGCCTTCATGAACGAGAATCCGGATCCGGCGGTACTGGCTTCCAAGGGGTCACGAGGCTCAGCGCATCACGGCAAGGAGGTTGCCCGCAACTACCCGGCGAATTGTTCCGGCGGGAGCTGGATCGACACGTCAGCGGCAGACGCCAAGGCTGAGCGGGACCGCGGTATTCGATTGCGCATCAGCACGACCCGCCGGAAGGCCCTAAGCGTCGATGGAGGGATTTTCCCGTCGTGAAGCCGGTGGTTTTCCCGTCACCGGTACAGGGATTTCCCGCTGCCGGGGTGTACCCACAACATCGCATCTTGGTTGCATCGGCGCTTCAGCCCTCAGTCCCAAAGGAGATGCAACGATGAGAAAAGAGAGCCTTCCCCTGCTTTCTGCCGCTGTGATGTTGTTGGCTTGCAACGACATAACGCCATCCGACACGACTCGGTTCTCGCCAACCCTCGGTGAGAGCGAGGACGAACTCTCGACCGTGGCTGCCGCGATTGCGCATTCCATGGCGACCGCGAATGTGCGGATGTCTGTACTGGAGGCCATGAGAGCGTCCGTAGGGGTCGAGCACCGCTTGATGCTCGCCGGTTTTCTCCGCGCGAGCGAAAGCACCTCGTTCCTTCGCGAGAGCGCGAACGCGCTGGGTATGTCGAGTTCCGACTTCATCGCCCAAGTCGAGGCACTCGGGGAGATCGAGATGGTCGTCCCACTTCGGGAACACCGCCTTGGCTGGACGGGGACCTCCCGAATCGGCGTGGCAGGCATGTGGGACTCCGAACTGCCCGAACTCATCGTCTACGAACCCTCGGGCGCGAGTCGTGAGATCGTCGTGAGCGAAGCACTTGCCGGGTATGATGCACTCTTCCTCGTACGCCCGATGGAAACAATCGGAACCCGAATCGGTCGGCAAGCGGACGTGCCGGGTGCGGTTATTCAAGATCCGGACGATGGCGAGATCGCAGTGATCTGGACGCTGAGGACCGGGGAAGAGGAGGCGAAGTCTGTCGACTTCGGCAGCTTCGATTCCGACGAAGCACTGCGGGACTACTTGAGAGCCGAATTTGGCACGGGCGCCACCGGGCTTGCGCAAGGTGGCTGCGCCGATTCCCTGAGCTACGCTTGCGATGCTCCCGGTACCGGAGGGGGCGGTGGCGGCACAGTATCCAACTCCCCGACGACGCTGGATGCGTTCGCCCTGAACGTAGCGACCGAGATCGGAACGGAGGAAGTCGAGATCACCGTTGGATACGCCAACGCAGATGGCATCTGGATCAGTGGGACCGCCCGCTACGAGGGGGTCGACCCCTTCAAGGGCTACGCGGTGGGGGATGAGATATTGCCCGTTTCGCCCGCCCGGGGAGGGGCGACATTTGAGGTGAGCGCGGTCGAAACGGATATCCTGTTCGATGACGACCTCGGCTGGGACTCGTTCGACTACCATACAGGCCCGGGGAGTTACGTCCTCGCCCGCATCGTCGTCGACCTGTCCTGGTAGGCGAGGGACCATGATTCGCCTCTCGGCAATCGACTGTGCCGGCCCTCGCTTCGTGGTGGAAGGTGGACACACGTGATCAGCGCACTACTGCTTGTGACTCTCCAGCAGGTCACCCTCGCAGGCGTCGTCCGCGACAGCGTCGACCTGGAGCCGGTCGCGTTTGCGCACGTCGCGGTTATGGCCAAGGATGCGGAAGCCGAGGTGATGGCAGGCACCTCCGACCGCTTCGGAGCGTTCGTCATACCGGATACTCGCGCAGTCGGGGGGTTCCGCGTGGAGGTGAGCGCCCTCGGTTACGCGCCGTGGACGCGGAGCTACGACGAGCTTCCCGCTGCACCCATCAGGGTTCTTTTGCAACCGGCCCCGATCAGACTCGAAGGGGTCGAAGTGAACGTCCGTGGTCGTGCTGGCGACCCGCTTTCGATGTCGCGGGACGCCTTCGTCGTGGACTCGGCGCTGATGCGGACGCTACCAACCATCCTTGAGACGGACGTACTGAGGGCGACCGCGATCTCGCCGGCCGCGTCGGCACCCTCCGACTACGCCTCCATCCCCTACGTCCGTGGCGGGACAAGTGAAGGAACTCCCGTGCTGCTCGACGGCGTACGGCTGTTCAACGCCTTCCACCTCGGAGGGTTCCTGTCGGCGGTTAACGCGGAGGTGGTCGAGCGGGCGACTCTCTTGGCGGGCTCGGGTGCCGAGGCGCTACAGGTCGGATCGATCTCCGGCGCGATCGATATCGCCACCCGGGACGGTGCCCGCGACCGGCGGCGGGTGGCGGGTTCGTTGGGACTGGCCTCGTCCCGGCTTTCAATGGAGGGACCCATCGGACAAAGTGTATCTTACCTGCTCGACGGGCGCCGCACCTATATCGACGGGATCACCCGCCTGCTGGAGGAGACTGGGGTGATCGAGCAGCACGCGCCCTATTTCTTCCAGGATGGCCACGCCAAGGTTACGAAGGACTTCGGGGGTCTCCGCCGCCTCTCCGTGAGTGGGTACGTCAACTCCGAAGCGCTGCGGAACTTCGACTCCCGGGATGCCAAGACGCTTGAGCTTCAGTGGGGCAATGCGGCGTTGTCGATGCACTACCGCGATCGGCTGGGCGCGACCGGGATACTAGATGTGACCATCGGTCGCAGCCGATTCGCGAGCGACCTGCTGGGGTTGGGCGGGGGCCGCGCGTCGTACCTGAACGGCGTGCCGCGCGATTACGAGCCGCCAAGCGACACCTTGTTGTCCGGTAGCGGATCGATGAGCGAGGATCGCGCAGACCTGAAGCTCACGTGGCACTTGGGCCGTGCTACGGTCACGACCGGTGCGCAGGCGACGAGCTTCTCGGGCGATCACGCATACGATCTCGACGAAGATTTCGAGGCGGACGATGGCTACTTCTTCTCGCCTCTGGACCTCCGGGAGCGCCGGTGGCGGTTCGCGGGCTATTCGAGCGCCAACGTGGGGCTTGCTAAAGGCCTTTCGGCGCTGACGGGCGTGCGCGTCGATCACTTCCAGGGATTGACGACCGCCGTTTCGCCCTTTGTCGAGATGAGCTACGCGGCTTCGTGGTGGGATGTGCGATTGTCGGCCTCCCGGTCCCATCAGGCACTATCTTCCGTGCGCAACGAGGAAGCGCTGGGAGCGAGCTTCCTCGCGTACGACCTGCTCGTGCCCGTCGACTCGGAACCCATTCCTCGCAACACCCAGCTTTCGGTCGGCTGGGAGGGATCCCGGGGAGGGCTTCGTCTACGTCTTGACGCGTATGCGCGGACACTTGAGCGTCTCAGGCTGCCCGCGCTAGGCGAGAAGCCCATCACAGCCGCCGCCCTCGGCGATCCGTCGTTGTGGGAGGTGGCAAGCGGGACGGCGCGTGGGATCGAGGCGTCGTGGAGCTGGAAGGCCGACCTGGGGATGTCAGTGCTGGGGAGCTACCGGTGGGCGAAGGTGTCGCGAACGGTTGGGGCCACTACCTACACGCCACGCTTCCACCGGGAGCACGAGTTCGAGTTGGGCATTTCATACGATAAGGGTGCCTCTTCCTGGTCTGCGCGTGTCTCACTGCGGTCGGGCCAGCCGACGACACCGCTGGAGGCGATTGTGCCCGTCGAGCGGTCTCCGTTTGGAGTGGTTCAGGTCGTGCCTCTGGGCGGAACGTACAATTCGGGGACACTGCCCTACTATGCGCGCATCGACGTGGGGTGGCGCCGTCCCCAGCAAGTCTCGTGGTTCGGCGGTGGGTCCATCGTCCCCTACCTGTCGGTCGCCAATCTCTTCAGCCTGCCCAATGTCGTCGGCTTGAGGGTTGAGAGGCAGGGTGCCGACGAGGAAGTCAAGAGAGTGTATCTGCCACAGCTTCCAATGATTCCGTTCTTCGGCGTGGAGTTTCGGTTTTGAGGGGGTACGCGCTTCTCGCTCTGCCGGTCGTCCTGGTGTTTTCGGCGGTCTGCGACGGTCTCACCCGTCCGGCCGATCCGCTTGAGACGGACCCCGACGTGGTCACGGTTGGCATCGTGCTCATCGCTGGCGAGGAGGTCGCCCGCATGCTCGCAGCGCACCCGCACCGCCCCCGCACCGGTTCCCCGCCGCAGATGGAGGCGGTCTTGAAAGGACCTGGATGGATGGCCTCGTTCTCAGAAACCGTGCCGTTGGAGTCATGCACGCTCGCCGGTCCGGACATGTGGCCAGGCCCGACAACCTGCCTCCAAGCAGCGCTTCCAGAACCGATCCGGTCACGGGTCCGATACGATATTGCGGGGACCGCGCTGCCGGGCAGGTTCACCGGCACGGTGGTCGTGCCCGTGGCGGCCGAGCTGATGGAGCCGGGAGACACTCTGGTGCTCCCTGCTCCCTCCGGTGGGAACAGGGTCGAGGTCGCGGTTCGTTACCGGGTCGAGTCCGATGTGGGCACGGTGCGAGCCGAGGTCTCGGAAGCGTCCGAGACGTCGAGCAACGGAACCGAGGTGCAGGTGGGCTTGGGTCTGCTTGGCGTTATACCAGCAACGCTCGAACGCGCTGGCGCGGACACGCTCTCCGTTCGGTACAGAGGCAGGCCGATGCGTTTCTCTCTACGACTGCTTGCGCTGGGATGGAACTACACCAACTTCGTGGCGCATACGAGCAGTTTTCCGCTGCCTGAGCCGTGGCCCAACTTCGGCATTGAAGGCGAAGGCGCGTACGGCTATTTTGCCGCCGCCGCCCCATCACGGGTTGCGGAGATCCGGGTGAGATAGTTGGGCTCAATCCAAGTCCAAGGGTCTCGCCAATTGACTCCGGTTTTCCCGCTCTCGCGACCCGATTCGACAGAACGTGGTCCAATGGCAAGGATGGCAGATCGTGCAGTCCCAGTTTGACTTACGTGATCTCTTGCCGTGATTCGCGTCCCCAGAATTCTGTCGTTACGTCAGGGTTTGGAAGGATGGGGTCCCGGCGATAATCCCGGCCCTCCCCTCACCGCCGCAGCCGCACCGCCTCCCTGAGCCCGCGCGTCATGCTCACTTCCAGGTCGGCCTCGTCCCTGAGCGCGTCCGGCAGCGCCCCTTCCCAGTCCCGCAGAATTGCGCGCAGGCGTCCCGTCCCTGGCTCGGTGACCACCGTTACGCGGCGCTCGTCGGTCTGGTCCACGAATGCCTCACCCTCCGGCCCCGTCAGCGTGATGCTTTCGAGCGCGTTCTCCCAATCGGCCTCGATCGGCACCGTGAAGAAGAAGTGCCTGCCGCCGTGTCCGTCGTCGCTGGGCCAGAAGTCCAGCGAGAACACCGTACCGCCGTCCGAGGTGGTCCCGCGAATGCGGTAGGGACCCGGCGTCCCGGGCAGTCTGGCCCCCGCGCGCATCGAAAATGCCGGATCGATCCACAGCTCTCCGTCCACCATTCCGCCCCGGAGCACGAGCATGTCGGAGGGCGAGTTCGCCGCGGCCAATTGTGCGCTGCCGGTGTCCGCGTCCAACTGCGCCCGATGGTCGATCACCTTCTCGAAGTAGTAGTCGCTGAGCCAGGGCAGCGTCCGGCAGTAGGTCATGATGTCCTTGCCCCGGTCGGGAGGAACGGTCGATCCATTGCGGAAGTCATAGCCCCACACGCCGATGCTCCCGTCCTCGTAGGGGAAGTTCGGATCAACGCCGCTGGGATCGCCGCACGGCGCGTGCCTGAGCGAGAGGTTGTGCCCTACTTCGTGCGCCAGCGTGGTCGATCTCGCCACGCCCACGCTCACCCGGCCGGGAAGCTGCCCCCGACCGGCGACGGACCCCAGGTTGGCGGCGACCCCGTAGTAGTAGCCCGTTCCGCCTTCCGATGCCCGCAGCGCCTCGAGCTCTCCAAACAGCGACACCTGCCCGGCCGAGGTGGTGAGATCCAGCGAGGTGTGATAGGCCTCGTGCGGCCTGACGCTGAACTCGGCAAACGGGAATGCGTGCCTGAGCAGTCCCACCTCGGGGCTGTCGTCGGAGATGCCGCGGACCCACTCCACAACCGACGAGTCGGGCTCCGCGGCGTCCATCACCGGAACCAGCGTGAGGAGCATCGAGGGCACATCCACCACGTTCAGCGCGTCCGATCCCTCCTCCGGGAAACGGGTCTTGCTTTCGTCGGTGAGAGGCAGGGTTCCCTCGGGGTCGACCTCGACGACCATCTCGACGCCCGGGACGAGGATCTCGGCGGGGATCACCGCGTTGTACGACAGTTCGAGGTCGCCCTCGTCCGCCTCCGCGGGGATCCGGTTGGCATCGCGGGTCATGATCGCGCTGTGAACCTCCTCCCCGTCCGGCCCCGTGAATACCGCCACGACCTCGGGCTCGAAGAACCCGCGCGGCTCCTCGGCTGTGACGAATGCCCTGAGAAGCGCGTCACGGTCGGCCACCAGACGTACGCTCCCGGACGGGGCCTGGACCGACTGCGTGAGGTAGACCATCGGCAGGGCCACCGTCACCTGATCGGGATTGTCGCAGACGGCGCCGGCGGTCTGCTCGATCGCGCCGTACCACGCCTGGAAGTCCGGCGCGGGCGAGGCGCACAGGCCGGTGTCCTCGTGGAGCAGCACGCGAACCCGTTCCAGCCCCCGGAGCCCGAACGGCAGCGCACCCTCCAGCCCCGGATTCCGGCCCAGCCGCAACTCGGCAAGCTCATGCAACCCGGCGAAGGAGCCCGGGAACGAACCGGAGAGTTCGTTTTCGGCCAGGTCCACCACCCTGAGCTCAAGTAGGTTGGCGATCTCCGCCGGGAGCGGACCGGACAGGCCGTTGGCGGACAGCGCCAATCCCACGACACGCCCGTCCTCGGTGGACACTCCGTGCCAGTCGTCCACAGGAGCGTCGGTCCCCCATGCCGCCCGGTTCGCCCAGGATGCTCCTCCGGTCACCTCGTGCAGGTCCGTGAGAGCAAGTCGTTCGACCTGCGCGACATCGCAATCCGTCCTGCTGCCCTCGGGAATCGTCCGCAACCACTCCTGGAACACTTCGTCGATCTGGGCGCACAGATCGGTCTCCCCGTACGACAACACCTGCAGGAAATCGAGACCGATCATGCTCCGCGGCAGCAGGCCGGCCAGGTTCTGGTTCCCCTCGAGCTCGAGTCGGGCCAGGGCCCGGGGTCTGCCCAGATTGCGGGGCAGCTCGCCGCTGAGCTGGTTGTCCGCGGCTCGCAGGTCCTCGAGCGCCGCGAGGTTGCCGAGTTCCTCGATCAATGGACCCGAAAGCCCGTTGTCGTGAATCCAGAGTGTCTGCAGTTCCGACAGGTTGCCCAGCGAGACCGGAATTTCGCCGGTGAGCTGGTTCTGGTAGAGATACAGCCCTTCCAGGGTGGTCAGGTTGCCCAGCTCGGGCGGAATCGTCCCGGTGAGGTTGTTGCGCGAAACCGACAGAATCCGGATCGAGCTCAGCTTCGCCAGTTCGACCGGAATCGTGCCCGTCAGCTGGTTACGGCTGAGGCTCATGTAGGTGAGGTTCGCGAGGTTGCCCAGTGCCGGCGGCACCGGACCCGTCAGTTGATTCAACGCCAGGAGCAGCCTCCGCAGCGAGGAGAGATTCCCCAGTTCGGCGGGAATGGGGCCGGTCAGTTCGTTGCGGTGCAGCAGCAGGGAGTCGAGCCGCGGCAGGGATCCGAGTTCAGAGGGGATCGTCCCGGTCAGGCCGTTGACGCCCAGATCCAGCATGGTCAGCTGGCTCAGACCGGCCAATCCCGCCGGGATCGAACCCGTCAGCTCGTTGTCGCCCAGAACCAGACGTCTCAGTTCGGGCAGATTGCCGAGTTCCGGCGGGATCGGACCCGTCAACCGGTTCTCCTCCAGAACCAGTTGTCTCAGGTGCGTCAGATTCCCGAGTTCGGGCGGGAGGGCACCGGACAGGTTGTTGTCCGTCAGCGTCAGCTCGGTGACGAAGCCGGCCGAATTGGTCGACACCCCCTGCCAGTCGCGGATACTCCCGACGGTGGTCCAGTTCCTGTCCCGATGCCAGTGGGTCCCGTTCGTCGCGTTGTAGAGGGCGATGAGCGCGGCTCGCTCGACCGCATAGGGCTCCTGAGGGGGAGGCGGTGGGGGAGGAGCGGGTGGGGTGGTGGTGGCCGGGTCGTCCGAGCAGACGGCCAGCAGGATCGCGCCGAAGGCCGTTGCCAGGACGCGTGATCTCGGACGTGCCATGCAGCCTCCGTGAGGTGGGGTCCATCGTCCGGATGCTGAAGATCTTCAGCCGTTTTCCTAATACTCCGTCCGCCATCCGGGGTCCCGGGACGCGCCATGGCCGCACTGTCGCTAGCTTTATCCGCGTGGAGGAAAGGTGAGCCCACGGTGGCACCGGAGCCCGGACGCATGACATGCTGGATGATCGCCTGACCGAACAGCGCAATCCACGTTCGCGCCGGGTCGACCGACTGTCGCCCGCGGAGATCGTCGCGCTGATCAATGACGAGGACCGCACCGTGGCGGTGGCCGTCGGAGAGGAGGCTGCCTCCATCGCGCGGGCCATGGAGCTGGCGCGCGATGCGTTCGGGCGCGGCGGCCGGCTGATCTACGTCGGCGCGGGGACCTCCGGACGACTGGGCGTGCTCGATGCGGCGGAGATGCCCCCGACCTACCGGACCGACCCTTCGATGGTGGTCGGCGTGATCGCGGGTGGGCACGGTGCGCTGGTGCGCGCGCGCGAAGGCGCCGAGGACGACTCGCGCGACGGCGGCCGCGAGATGGACCGCCTCTCGGTCGGCGTCGACGACTTCGTCCTCGGCATCGCCACTTCCGGCACCACGCCCTTCGTGCACGGCGCATTGGAGCGCGCGCGCGCGAGAGGCGCCCGCACCGGCTTCCTGCTGTGCACCCCTCCCTCCGCGGAACTCCGCGCCACCCACGACGTGGTCATCGCCCCCCTGGTCGGTCCCGAGGTGATCACCGGCTCAACGCGCATGAAGGCGGGCACCGCCACCAAGCTGGTTCTGAACACCATCACGACCGGCGCCATGGTTCTCATGGGCAAGGTCCACGGCAACCTCATGGTGGATCTGCAGGTGACCTGCCGGAAGCTCCAGGATCGGGGAGAGCGCATCCTGATGACCACTGCGGGGCTGGAGCGGGAGCCGGCCCGGGAGCTGCTCGGCGAGGCCGGCGGCCACGTCAAGACGGCGATCGTGATGGCGCGGCGCGGGGTCGGCGCGGAGGAGGCGCGCGCCCTGCTCGAGGAGAGCGGAGGCCGGGTGGCCGATGTTCCGGGCGCAACCGAATGACCGCGCCGGGGCCGGGGAACAGGCGCAGCCGGACGCCTTCGAGGCCGTGCTCCGGCGCGTGATGCCCCGGTCATGAGGGTCCTGGGGATGATGTCGGGCACGTCGCTGGACGGTGTCGACGCCGCGCTGCTCGAGGTGGACGGGACGACCCCCGGGACCTTCTCGTGGCGGCTGCTGGGGTTCCACAGCGAGAGCTATCTCCCGGAGGAGCGGGACTCGATTCGCCGCGCGATCGAGGGCGGTGGGCCGGCCGAGCTGGCCCGCCTGCACGCGGTTCTGGGCGAGCGTTTCGCGCGTTGCGCGCTCGCCGGGTGTGCGCGCGCGGGGGTGGATCCGGGATCGGTCGCGGCGATCGGCTCGCACGGGCAGACGGTGTGGCACGACCCGCCGTCCGGGGGCGCCCGCGGGGCCACCCTCCAGCTGGGCGATCCCGCGACCATCGCGGAGATCACCGGCATCCCGGTGGTGAGCGACTTCCGCACGCGCGACGTGGCGGCCGGGGGCCACGGGGCGCCGCTGGTTCCCTGGCCGGACCGGCTGCTCTTCTCGGCGCCCGCCCGACCGCGCGCCCTCCAGAACCTGGGAGGGATGGCCAACGTCACCTGGCTGCCCGCGGCTTCGGGCACCGAACCCGTGCTGGCCTTCGACACGGGCCCGGGGGTCGCGCTCATCGACACCGCCGCGGAACTCGCCACGGGCGGACGCCGGACCTTCGACGCGGACGGTGAGTTGGCAGCGGCTGGCCGGGTCGATGAAGACCTGTTGGAGCAGCTCCTGCAGCACCCGTTCCTGCGCCGCCGTCCGCCCAGGTCGACCGGCCGCGAGGTCTTCGGCTCCGCGTTCGTCGCAGGGCTCATAGAGGACCGGGCGCCACGCTCGCACCGCGACTGGGCCGACCTGGTCGCGACTTTGACGGCCTTCACCGCCGCTTCCGTCGCCGATGCCTATCGCCGCTGGGTGCTCCCACGGGGCGTGAGCGAGGTGCTGCTGGCGGGCGGCGGCGCGCTGAATCCGGTTCTGGCGGGGATGATCGCGGAGCGGCTCGCCCCCGTGCCGGTCCGCGATCTGTCGGTACTGGGTCTCGATCCGGAGGCGCGCGAAGCCGCCTGCTTCGCCGTGCTGGCGTGGGCGCACCTGCATGGCCTGCCGGCCAATGCGCCGGACTCCACCGGAGCTTCGGGGGGCCGGGTTCTGGGTTCCCTGACGCCGGGTCGCGGTTGAAGGCGTCGAGCCGTCGCCGACCGTGGTCCGTCAGGCGGATCCGCGAGTCCGCCGCCCGTAGAGCAGCACAAACGCGGCCGCGAACGCCGCGTGCTCGAGCAATCCGCCATGTCGACCGCTCGCGGGCGCCAGCGCGGAGAGGGTGCGGACCGTCGCGGGCGCGATGGGGCGGATGACGCGCGGGAGCCCTCCGCGGGGAGCGGCGGCGTATCTCGCGGCGCCGCACAGCCCGATCCGCAGCAGGCGGCCGCTCGGGAGATGGCGGCTGAGGACGGCCAGAGCCAGCCCCTCCGCCGCGCCTCGCACGAGTTCGACGCCAAGCCCGGCTTCCGCTTCCCCCTCCGGTGTCGCCTCGCGTGCGAGCAGACCTGCGAGCGAGCGCGCCGCGAGCGCCGCTCCGGCACCCGCGAGCGCCGCCCGCGGAAGATGCCGGTGCGCCAGCGGGCGATTCGCCCGTCCGGCCACCACCCGCCGGGTGAGCCCGCCGGCTTCATCCAGCAGGTTTCTCCATGGGGGTGGAGGGGCCATCTTGCGCATGGCGGAAGGGACGCTCCCATTTCCGGACCGGGAGGACGGACGTTCCCGGCCGGCTCCCCCGCCGTTTCCGGCCACCGGACCCGGACGTGCCTTCTCCCAGGCGTAGCCCAGCCGGTACCAGATACTCGCCTTGGTTTCCATGATGCGATGACAATCCTCTCATGCCGTATTCCGGACAAGAGTGACGCCCGCGGCAGCGGCCTGACAAGGCTCATCCTGCCGTTGCTGCTTCTGGCCGGAACGCTCTCGACCGCCACCCCCGCCTCCGGTCAGGTGCCGCCCGACGAGAACTGGCGGACGCTCGACACCGAACACTTCCGGATCACCTTTCCCGAGGCCATCTATCCGCTCGCAACACGGCTGGCCGACCGGGCCGAGCGGGCGTACGGGCAACTGGCCTCCTCCTTCAGCGCCCCTCCGCCGGGCACCATCGACATCGTCCTCACCGACCACGCCGACTACTCCAACGGGTTCGCCAACGTGGTTCCCGGCAACCGCATCACGATCTTCGCGCGCCCGCCCGCGGACGGAGGTTCGCTCAACTACTTCGACGACTGGATGGAGCTCGTGGTCACGCACGAGCTGGTGCACATCTTCCACCTGGATCCCGCGGGCGGACTCGGCGCCACCCTTCGCGCCCTGCTGGGCCGCTACCCCGCCACCTGGCCCTTCTTCCCCGGGCGCGCCACCCCCACCTGGCTGACCGAGGGGATCGCCACCTACTACGAGTCGACGCTCACCGACGCGGGCCGCGTCCATGGCACGTGGCAGGACATGGTCCTGCGCACCGGCGTTCTGGAGGGCGGCCTGGAGCCGTTGTCCGTGGTCTCGGGCAGGAGTCCGGTGTGGCCGGCCGGACTTCGCCCCTACGTCTACGGCTCCGAGTTCTTCGAATACCTGATGACACGCACGGACACTCTGGGGATGCGGCAGCTCGTCGAGGAGGTGGCGGGTCAGCTGGTGCCCTATCGGATCGATGCCGCGGCGCGTTCGGCCTTCGGCATCTCCTTCTCGCAGGCGTGGGAGGAGTGGCGCGTGGCCCTCTCCTTCCGGTACCGCACCCTCGCCGACGCTCTCGCCGCCCGGCAGCCGCTCACCACCGGCGAAGCGCTAACCCGCGGGGCGCGCCAGGCGCTCTACCCGCAGGTCTCGCGGGACGGCACGCGCCTCGCCTTCGCCCTCGCCGACGGCCGCTCGGACGCGCATCTCCGTCTGCGCGACCTCGACGGCGGCGCGGATCGCCGCTTCGTCCGCACCAACGGCCTGTCCACCTTCTCGTGGGCGCCCGACGGCGGGATGGTCTTCGCCCAGTTCGAGCTGGCGGACCGCTACCGCCTGCACTCCGACCTCTACCGGACCGACGCGGACGGCCGCGTGACCCGGCTCACCCGGGGTGGGCGGCTGACCTTCCCGGACGTGCATCCGGGCGGCGACCGGGTCGTGGCGGTCCAGGAGGGGGGCGGCACCAACCGGTTGGTCCTGGTGGAACTGGCGACCGGCGAGGTCCACCCGTTGACGGAGGCCGATCCCGCCGTGCACTGGGCCTTTCCGCGCTGGTCGCCGGACGGCGCCCGCATCGCCGTATCCCAGTGGCGCTCCGGCGGCCGCTTCGATGTCGTGATCCTCGACGCCGGCGGCGGGCTGGTCGCAAGGGTGACCGACGACCGCGCCGTCGACGCCAGTCCCGTCTGGTCCCCCGACGGACGCACCCTGCTGTGGTCCTCCGACCGCACCGGCATCCCCAACCTCTTCGCGGCCGCCATCGACGGGGACGGGCGTCCAGGGGCGGTCCGGCAGGTCACCAACATGCTCACCGGGGCCGCCCATCCGGCCATCGACCCGGCGGGCGAATGGATCTACTACTCCGCCTACCACCATGACGGCTGGGACGTCGAGCGCATCCCCTACGCCCCGGAGGAGTGGTTCGAACCCTTCGCGGACGACCCGCGCTTCCTGGCGGGCGCCGATCGTCCGCCCGACCGCTTCCAGGCCGCGATCGAAGCCGAAAGCAGGCCCTACCGGGCGTTTCGCTCACTCCTCCCGACCTACTGGCAGCCGCTCTACGCGCCGCCGCGCAGGATCCGCGATCGGGACGTCATCGGCGACGGCTTCGGTTTCTCGACTTCCGGCCGGGACCTGGTCGACCGGCACCGGTTCTGGGCCTGGGGCCGCCTGATCCCGGAGAAGGGTCGTGGGGAGGGCCGCTTCGGATACACCGCCGCGGGGCTTGGGAACCCGGTGGTGACGGTCTCGGCCGGCCAGCTCTACGATCCCGCGGGTCTCACCCTGGGAGAGCGCGAGAACGGGGACGTGGACACCCTCTACGTGGTGGACAGGGAACGGCGCGTGCAGATGAGCGTGGACCTCCAGCGGGCGCGCTTCCGCAACCGCGTCGGCCTCACCCTGGAGGCCAGCCACAACTGGGTGTCCTCCGAGCTTCTGGACGCGACCCTCGAACCCTCCACCGACTTCCGGCTCACCCGTCCGACGCGGCGGGTCGGGGAGTTGTCGGCAACTCTGGGCTTCAACACGTCCCGCTCCCACGCCATGTCCATGACGCTCTCGGACGGCGTCTCGGGGGCCGTTCGAGGTCGCGTCGCGCGCGTGCTCGATCTCCCGGAGGAACTGGCCGGAGACCGCGTGGCCGACCGGGGCTTCGAGGAGCTCACCGGCCGCCTGTCGCTCTACCGGACGTTCGGCACCTTCGGATTCGCCCGGCAGGTACTGGCCCTGCGGGCGAGCGGCGGCGTGGCGCGCGGACCGGGCGCCGACGGTTTTCATTTCGAAGTGGGAGATGCCGCCGGAACCCGCGAGCGGATCACCGGCTTCGGCCTTTTCGGCGGCTCGCCGCTCCTCTTTCCGGTACGAGGCTATTCCTCCGCCTCGCGACGCGGGCGCATCGCCTGGTCGGCGTCGGCCGAATACCGTTTTCCGCTCTCGCTCATTCGCCGGGGTCTCGGGGCCTGGCCCCTGTACTTCGACCGCGCCGGCGCAAGCCTGTTTGCGGACGCGGGCAACGCCTGGGGCCCGGAGCGCGAAGCCGAACCCTCCGCGAGCCCGAAGCGTGCCGCCCTCGCTTCCTTCGGACTCGAGGTCACCGTGAACGCGCTGCCGTTCTGGACCCTCTCGACGGACGTGCGCGTGGGCGTGGCCTTTCCTCTCAGGGCGGAAGACGATCCTTCCGGGGCAGGGCTCCGGGTGCGCCCGGGACGGCTTTATCTTCGCCTGGGATCGGCATTCTAGAACGCGGAACGCCGGACAGGGTGCCGATCTTCGCCCGACCGGAAGGCGGAACGGAACGGCTGCTGGGCAACACCCGATTCGTGGTCCGTCCGGGCACTGGAGCCACCCGCGATTCGTACTTGCGCCAGGCATTCAAGGTGCATATTGTTTCCAGCACACCCGACATACGGCACCCCGGAGACAGCAACGCCACTAGATACGGTGGTTTTCGGGTTGCCAAGTGGTTTCCACAAGCCCACACCTTGGCTGGCGTGCTTTCCGTTTGTTTTGCACAAAGGTGGGGGCTGTTTCCACTCGTTTTTCCACATTCTACCTCGATGGAAGGCAGCATGTCCGCCCAACGACCCGCATCTCCAGACGCTCTGCCGGCGCACGACGTGCCGCCCGGCGATCTGCCGCGTGCGACGCTCACGGAGAACGCCCGCATCGTTCTCGGGCTCCGCTATCTCAAGAAGAACGAAGAGGGCGAGCCCGTCGAAGAGCCCGAGACCATGTTCTGGCGGGTCGCGCGCGTGATCGCCGAGGAGGACCGCCGCCATGGCGCAACCGATGCGGCGATCGACGAGGTCGCGCGCCAGTTCTACGACCTCATGGCGACGGGCACGTTCGAACCCAATTCCCCCACGCTGATGAACGCGGGACGGCCGCTCGGACAGCTCTCCGCGTGCTTCGTGCTGCCCGTCGATGATGCCCTCTCCAACGGCGAATGCGGCATCTACGACACCCTCAAGAGCATGGCGCTGGTCCACCAGTCCGGAGGGGGCACCGGGTTCTCGTTCTCGCGCCTGCGCACCGAGGGCGACACGGTGCGCTCCACCATGGGGGTGGCCTCGGGCCCGGTGTCCTTCATGCGTCTCTACGACTCCTCCACGGAGGTCGTGAAGCAGGGCGGAACGCGGCGGGGCGCGAACATGGGCATCCTGCGGGTGGACCATCCCGACATCCGCGCCTTCATCACCTGCAAGGACGACACCTCCCAGATCACCAACTTCAACATCTCGGTCGCCATCACCGACGCCTTCATGCAGGCGGTCGCGAAGGGCGAGGACTACGACCTCGTCAGCCCGCGCACCGGCGACATCGTGGGTCGCGAGAACGCGAGCGAGATCTTCGACATGATCGTCGAGGGCGCGTGGAAGACCGGCGAACCGGGCGTCTTCTTCATCGACCGGGCCAACGAATTCAACCCGGTGCCGACGCTGGGCGAATACGAGGCCACCAATCCGTGCGGGGAGCAGCCGCTCCTGCCGTACGACGTATGCAACCTGGGGAGCCTCAATCTCGGCCCGTTCGTGCGCAAGGGAAGCTCGTGGGGCGGGGATCCGGGGAATGCAATCGACTGGGGCGGGCTCCGCCGGGTCGTCCACCTGTCCGTGCACTTCCTGGACAACGTGATCGACGCCAACCGCTATCCGCTGCCGCAGATCACCGAGCTGGCGGAGAACATCCGGCGCATCGGGCTGGGCGTGATGGGATGGGCGGACATGCTGGTGCGGCTGGGAGTCCCCTACAACTCCGACGCCGCCGTGAAGCTCGCCGAGACCGTCATGCGCTTCATCGACGAGGAAGCCAAGGTCGCGTCCGCGAGGCTGGCCGAGAGCCGGGGCGTGTTCCCGGCCTGGGCGGAGTCCATCTGGGGTCCCGAGGAGAGCTGCGCCCGCCGCCCCGACGGAAGCCGCGTTCGCCCGATGCGTCCGCTGCGCAACTGCAACCTCGACACGGTCGCCCCGACGGGCACGATCTCAATCTTCGCCGGCTGCTCGGGAGGCATCGAACCCCTGTTCGCGGTGGCGTTCATGCGCAACCAGGCCGGCGTGCTGATGCCGGACGTCAACGAGGACTTCGTACGCATCGCCAGGGAGGGCGGCTGGTACTCGGAGGAGCTCATGGAGCGGGTGGCGGAGAGCGGCCACATCCACCACGAGGAGGTGCCCGAGGACGTGCAGCGGGTGTTCGTGACCGCGCACGACATCACCCCGGAGTGGCACGTGCGCATGCAGGCGGCCTTCCAGAAGTACACCGACGCCGCCATTTCCAAGACGACCAACTTCGCCCATGAAGCGACACCCGAGGATGTCCGCGAGATCTACGAGCTGGCCTTTTCCCTGGGGTGCAAGGGCGTGACCGTGTACCGCGACGGGTCCCGGCCCATGCAGGTGCTCTCGACCGGCAAGACCGGGAAGGAGCCGGAAACGACCGGCGAGGAGGCGCCATCGACCAGTGAGATCGAGCAGGAGCTCGCGGATGCGCGCGAGGAGTGTCACCGGCTTCGCGGCGAGATCGAAAAGTACCAGCAGCGCGACCAGGACCGCGACCGCCTGGCCGGGGCCGGCCGCCACAAGCGCAAGCGCCCGGCGCTGCTGAAGGGGCGCACCGTGAAGATGGACTGTCCGCTCGGCGACCTCTACGTCACCATCAACGAAGACGAGACCGGACGGCCCTTCGAGGTCTTCTGTACGCTGGGCAAGGCGGGCGGCGCCGCCATGGCGGACGCCGAGGCGATCGGGCGGCTGATCTCCCTCGCGCTGCGGTCGGGGATTCCCATCACGGCGGTGCGCGATCAGCTTCGCGGCATCTCCTGCGATCGCGCGGTCGGGTTCGGGCTCCGCAAGGTCCTTTCCGCCCCCGACGCCATCGGCCAGGCGATCGAGTACTACCTGCAGGAAAAGGACGGAGTCCAGGGAGAACTCATCCTCACCGCCCCCGTGACGTCAGCCACGCGTGCGGCCTCTCCGAGCCTCGCGCCTTCGGACGGCGGCTCCTCCAGGTCGGGCTACCTGGGCAGCTGTCCGGACTGCGGCACCGGTCAGCTCTCCTTCGAGGAAGGGTGCGTGAAGTGCCACGTGTGCGGCTTCAGCGAGTGCAGCTGAGCCGACGGCCGGGATGCCTGCATGACGCGCCTCTCCGGGTACTCGGCGTTTCTGCTTGCGGCAGCGGTGGCGTGCGGAGGGGAGCCGCCGGGTAGCGAGCCTGCGCAGCGAGTCGAACGCCCGGCCTTCCCGGGCGCACGTGCCTTCGAGCTGATCGAGGCACAGCTCGCGTTCGGGCCCCGGGTGCCTGGCACGCCCGGCCACGCGGCGCAGCTGGATTGGATGGTCGAGTTGCTGGCGGCCGCCGCCGACACCGTCATCGTCGACCGCTTCCGCTACACCACCACCGCCGGCGACACCCTGCCGCTGGCAAACGTCCTCGCCCGCTTCAACGCCGCCGACCCCGACCGGCTGCTCTTCCTGGCCCACTGGGACACCCGACCCATCTCCGACCAGAGCACCGATCCGGAGGAGCGCGACACGCCGGTCCCGGGGGCCAACGACGGCGCTTCCGGGGTGGCCGTGCTCCTGGCTCTGAGCGAGCTCTTTTCGGTTCAGCCGCCGCCTGTCGGCGTCGACCTGCTCATGGTGGACGGCGAGGACTACGGCCCCACCACCGCGGACATGTTCATCGGTTCCGAGCGCTACGCCGAGCAACCCCTGGGCGGCCAGCCGCGCTATGCGGTCCTCCTCGACATGGTCGGCGACCGCGATCCCGGCTTCCCCGTGGAAGGGTACTCCTCCCGCTACGCGCCCCGCGTGGTGCAACGCGTCTGGGGGATCGCGCGCGAGCTGGGATACGGCCGCCTCTTTCCCATGACCGTGCGTCCTCCCATCCAGGACGACCATGTGCCGCTGAACGAAGCCGGCATCCCGACCGTCAACATCATCGACTTCGACTACGGGCCGGGAAACTCGCTCTGGCACACCCCGAACGACGTCGCCGCCAACGTGAGTCCGGCAACGCTCGAGGTCGTGGGCGAGGTGGTTGCGGAGATCGCGTATCGAGGAGGCTGACGCCGCGCCGGGCTCTGTCGCGCGAAGCATATCCTTGATGCATTATTCCACGCAGGAGACGGAAGCCACGGGTACGCAACCTGCCAGCGAGGCCGGGGTCCCCGGAAGTCTTCCGAACCGACGCTTTGGACGAGGACGTAGATGAACGACAACGAGGGCATCGGCGTCGCGGTGGTGCAGGGGGCCGGCGTCCCCTTCGACCTGGAGGCGGCGATCGGGAAGGTGCATGCGCTCACCGCCGAAGCCGCCGCGGGGGGAGCGCAGCTGGTGCTCTTTCCGGAGGCCTATGTGGGCGGGTACCCCTGGGGGCTCGCGTTCGGCACATCGGTGGGCGGGCGTTCGCCGGCGGGCCGCCGAACCTGGGACCGATACCTGAAGGGGGCCGTGGAAGTCCCGGGCGCGGCCACCGACCGCATCGGCGAAGCCGCCGCGGCCCACGGCGTCTATCTGGCCGTCGGAGTCGTGGAGCGGGATGCCGACTACAGCGGCGGCACGCTCTTCTGCACGCTTCTCTACTTCGGCCCCGACGGCGCGCTCCTGGGGAAGCATCGAAAGCTCAAGCCGACCGCGGCCGAGCGCTTCATCTGGGGTGAGGGCGACGGCAGCACGCTCACGGTCGTGGACACGCCTCTGGGCCGGGTCGGCGGCCTCATCTGCTGGGAGAACTACATGCCGCTGGCCCGCACGGCGATGTACGCGAAGGGCGTGGAGATCTACCTCGCACCCACCGCCGACGGGCGCGAGCGCTGGCAGGCGACGCTCCGGCACATCGCCCTCGAGGGAAGGTGCTTCGTCCTGGGCTGCAATCAATACGCCACCCGCGCCCAGTACCCCGCCGACCTGGAGATCGCAGGCGAGCTCGAGGGCTGGCCGGAACGACTGTGCGCGGGTGGAAGCGCGATCTATTCCCCGTCCGGGGCGTGCCTGGCGGGACCCCTCTGGGACCAGGAGGGGATTCTCTTCGCCCGCCTCGATCCCGACGCGGTCACGCGCGGGAAGTTCGACTTCGACGTGGTGGGCCACTACGCCCGCCCCGACGTCTTTCAGCTCAGCGTCAACGAGAACCCGTTTCCGCCGGTGACCTTTCGCGGCGGCTCCGCATCGACAAGCTGACGCGACCCCCCGCGGGATCCGCGTCGGGAGGCCGACACCATGCAAGACACGGCAACGCAGGCGATCACGTCATCCTACCTCGATGAAGCCGACCGTTTCGGCGCCCACCACTACCATCCGCTCCCGGTCGTGCTCGAACGGGGCGAGGGCGTCTGGGTCTGGGATGTGGAGGGACGACGCTATCTCGACATGTTGAGCGCGTACTCCGCGCTCAACCAGGGGCACCGGCATCCGCGCATCATCGGCGCCGCGCGCGATCAGATGCAGCGCCTGACTCTCACCTCGCGCGCGTTCCACAACGACCAGATGGGCCCGTTCCAGCGCGAGCTGTGTGAACTCACCGGCTTCGAGCGCGTCCTGCTCATGAACACCGGCGCGGAAGGCGTGGAGACCGCGATCAAGATGGTCCGCAAGTGGGGCTACCAGGTGAAGGGGATCCCGGACGACCAGGCGGAGATCATCGTCTGCGACAACAACTTCCACGGCAGAACGACCACCATCGTAGGCTTTTCCTCGGAGTTCGAGTACCGGAGGGGCTTCGGTCCGTTCACGCCCGGCTTCCGCAGGATCCCCTACGGGGACATCGACGCCCTGCGCGACGCCATCAATGAGCGTACTGCGGGCTTCATGGTGGAGCCCATCCAGGGCGAGGGAGGGGTTATCGTGCCGCCGGACGGCTACCTGCGCGCCGCTCGCGATCTGTGCTCGCAGCACCAGGTGGCCCTGGTCGCCGACGAGATCCAGACCGGACTGGGGCGCACCGGTCGACTCCTGTGCTGCGACTGGGAGGACGTGCGGCCCGATGTGCTCATCCTGGGCAAGGCCCTGGGGGGCGGCGTCTACCCGGTCTCGGCGGCGATCGCGGACTCGGAGTTCATGGATGTGTTCCGCCCTGGCGACCACGGCTCCACCTTCGGCGGCAATCCGCTGGCGGCCGCGGTCGCGCGCGCATCGCTCGCGGTCCTCGTCGAGGAAGGGCTGGTCGAGCGGTCGGCCCGGCTGGGCGATTGGTTCATGCGGCGGCTGCGCGCCATCGACTCACGGCACGTCGAGGAAGTGCGCGGCCGCGGGTTGATGATCGGTCTGGTCATCAGAAAGTCGTCGGGTCCGGCGCGTCCCTTCTGCGAGGCCCTCTGGCACCGGGGCATCCTGGCCAAGGAAACGCACCGGCAGGTCATTCGCTTCGCGCCCCCCCTTGTGATCGGGCGTGAGGAACTCGAAGGGGCTCTGGCTCAGGTGGAGGCGGTGCTCTCGGCCTGAACCGGATGGGGCGGCGCGCCGGGTGCGGCGCACTCCCGCCGCCCGCTCACCAGTCGATTTTGCCTTGCCGGGAAGTGTCCACCTGCTCGGCCTCACCGTCGCCGAGCAGCACCTGCTCGATCTGCTCGTAGAGGAATTTCTTCGAGCTGGCTTCGCGTGGATCCAGACCGTAGTGGTTGATCAGCAGCGTCTGGTGCTGCAGCCAGTCGGTCCAGCACAGCCGGCAGATGCGGCGCAGCAGCCGCTCGCCCAGTTCCGTGCGGAAGGGGGCTTTCTCCAGCGAAGCCGACTCCCTGCCGCAGCGTCTGCAGTCGATCGTGTCCACGGAACTCGTCGTTTGGGGGACCGAGAGCCTGGGGCTCATGTGTGAAGGCGATGCGCCGACCGACGGCAGAGTCCGGAATCAGGAACCCCGGCACGTTGGAAACCCCGTCGGATTATTGTAATTTCCTCGCGCGCGGCCGAAAGGCGTTCCGGCTTCGGCATCCCGGTAGCGACAGCCGCACAACCGTCTACCAAGGTACAGACCGTGGCGATTCTCACCAAGGAGCAACTGGCCCACATCGAGAGCCGCCTCCTGGAGGAGCGTGCTCGCTCGCTCAGATCCCTGGGTCTCTTCGACCGGATGGCGAAGGAGGACAGGGAGTCGGGTGACTCCACCCTGGCCGCCTACACCGACCACATGGCCGACCAGGGCACCGAGGCGATGGAGCGCGAAAAGGCCGCGCTCTTCGCAACCAAGGAAGGCCGCTATCTCTACCGGATCGAAGACGCGCTTCGCCGACTCTACTCGGATCCGGAGAACTTCGGTCGCTGTCAGGCCACAGGCAAGCCGATCAACTTCCGGCGTCTGGACGCACTGCCGCACGCCCGGTACTGCATCGAGTACAAGCGCGAACTGGAGGCGCGGGGCGAATAGCGAACGCCGAATCCCGGCCGCCCGCCCTCAGGAGGAGCCCTCTTCCTCTTCCGTGTCGTGAATCGGGCTGGTGATTCGCCAGAGCCGCTCGATCTCGCTCCGGATCTCCCGGATGCGACCTTCCAGGGGCTGGTCACTCAGGTGATATCTGGCTGCGCTGAGAGACCGGTAACAGCGCCACAGAGCGGACGATGCGGGGGTCTGCTCGTGACTGCGACGCCTCTTCCCCTTGAGACGCGCCAGGAGCCATTCCGTCATGTTCTCGTCGAGAAGCATGAGGTTGCCCTCGCCGGACGATTCCTCGCTCAGGTACTTGGCGAGTTTCTTCTTGAAGCTCTTGGGTACTCCGGCAACCACGTAGACGGAGAGATCGTTCCTTTCGAGCAATTCCGACGTCATCACATCCCCGGTAGAACGAAGCAACCGTTGGGAAGCACCCGTGCCTCCGGAAGCCCCGAAGCTTGCGATTATGAGCCATCAGTATAGCCGGAATCAGGCGCTTTTCGCCAGTGTGGTCCCACAAATCGGCTCCTCAGGCACGCAGAATATCGAGGGTCAGTTGTCCGAGTACGTCGACTTGCCAGGCACGCACCTGGGGTACCCGGGCGAGTTCCTCGGGTGAGCCCGGATTGGCGCGTATGATCTCCATGATGGTCTTGTTGGGAAGCAGAAGACCCGGGTCCAGTCCGAGTTCGCGGGCCGTTCGGACACGGGCGGCGCGGAGCTCCCGGGCGCGTTCTTCGCCTTCCGGCGAGAGCCGCGGGAACGCTCTCGCGCGGCGTCGGCGCCCCGGGGCGATGCGCGCCTCCGGGATGGAGTCCGCCCGATCCAGGTGCTCGAAGAGTCTCCCGCCGTCGGTGCGGGCCAGGACGGGCGACAGACCGGGCCGGCGACCGAGTTCCCCGATCGAACGGGGCGGGGTCTCGGCCAGCTTCAGCAGGACATCGTCCGCGGCCACCCGGAAGGGCGCCCTGTCCTTGCGGCGGGCGACCTCGTCCCTCCAGGTCCACAGCGCGCGCAGCCGCTGAAGTGCACGCGGGGCCAGATGGCGCGCGTTCTTCATGGCGGTCGCCGGATCGGGGTCGGGATCCTCTCTGTTGGAGGCGGTTCGCTCGAGCCGGCGGAACTCCTCGCTTGCCCACGCGAAACGGCCCTCTTCCTCCAGCCGGCCTCGCAGGATGTCCGCCAGGGCCGCCAGGTGGCGCGTGTCGGCCGCGGCGTACTCGAGCATCTCCGCCGGGAGCGGCCGCATCGCCCAGTCGGCCCGCTGGAATTTCTTGGGCAGGTGCACGCCGAGGAGGCGTTCGAGGAGCGCGGACAGTCCCAGCGCGGACTCCCCCAGCAGCGCGGCCGCTACCTGCGTGTCGAAAACGCCCCGCACCCGGATGCCCAGATCCCGCGACAGCAGGCGCAGATCGTAGCTGGCTCCATGCATGATGATCTCGCGACCCGGGTCTTCCAGCGGCGACCGCAGCATCCCGCCGGCATCGAGGGCGAGGGTATCGATGAGCCACGTATCCCCCGGCGCGGAGAGCTGGACAAGGCAGAGCCGGTCGGAATAGCGGTGATAGCCGGCCGCCTCGCAGTCGAGGGCGAGCGGCGAGCGGGAAGCCAGTTCCTCCGCCAGGGAGCGCGCTGCGTGCGCATCGGCGATGTGGTGTACGTTCATGGGCGCGAAAGGTGGTCCATCGTCCGGGCCTGCGCGAGAGTCCGGCTCGTGAGGCCCCGCGGCGTGCGCGAACAGGGGAGCGGTCGCTGTGATTTCGGCCGAACCAGACTAGAATAACGACGCTCATGACATTGAACACGGCTGCGGGGTCGGATCACGCGCCAAGGGGGGAGTGGTAAACCGATGCTGAGAACCAAGCTGGTGTGCACACTGGGCCCGGCGACGTTTTCGCCCGAGATGGTCCGCCAACTGGTGGACTCGGGCATGACGATGGCGCGCCTGAACATGTCCCATGGCTTGCGCGAGGATCACCTGGAGGCGGTGGCCCTGATCCGGCGCGCGGCCGAGGCGGCAGGCACGCCGGTTTCGATTCTCGTGGACCTGGGCGGACCCAAGATCCGTGTCGGCAAACTGGACGCTCCCCTCTTTCTGGCCGAGGGCCAGGAGGTGGTGATCGCCCCCCAGGAAACCGTTCTCGCCGGGGAGATCCCGACGACCTACCGGCACCTCGCGAACGACGTGGTCGTCGGGGACCGGGTACTCCTCGACGATGGTCTCATCGAAATGCGCTGTGTGGGCACGGACGGGGGCAAGGCCCGCTTCGTCGTGGAGTGCGGTGGCCAGCTGAAGAGCTTCAAGGGCATGAACGTGCCCGGCGCCAACCTCAGCACTCCCTCGCTCACCGATCGGGATCTGGACGACCTCGACTTCGCCCTGGAGGCCGGCGTCGAATACGTGGGCCTGTCCTTCGTCCGGCGAAGTGCGGACATCGAGGAGTTGAAGGAGAGAGTCGCCGGGCGCGCGCTCGTGGTGGCGAAGGTCGAACTGGTTCGCGCTCTGGCGTCGATCGAGGAGATCGTCAAGGCGACCGACGCGGTCATGGTCGCGCGCGGCGACCTCGGGGTGGAGGTTCCCTTCGAGCAGGTGCCGCTGGCACAGAAGCGCATCGTCCAGCTGGCCAACTACTCGGGCCGCCCCGTCATCATCGCGACCCAGATGCTTGATTCGATGATCCAGAGCCCGCGCCCGACGCGAGCCGAAGCCTCCGACGTCGCCAACGCGGTCCTGGACGGCACCGACGCCGTGATGCTCTCCGGCGAAACCGCGGTTGGAGAGTACCCGCTGCACGCAGCGCAGGCGATGGTGCGAATCATCCGCGAGATCGAGGGTTCCGGCGTGCTGGCCCAGGGCCCCCGATACCTCCCGCGTCCCGACAACTGGCAGCGCGGCGGCGCGACCCGCCGCGAACACGCGGTTGCGTCGTGTACGGTGGACGCGGCCCGCCAGCTGGGTTCGCCCGCCGTGCTGGTCATCACCAGCAGCGGCTTCTCCGCGCGTCTGGTGTCGTCCTACCGGCCCCCGGTACCGATCTTCGCCGTGTGCACCGAGCCGCGCACCTTCCGCCAGCTCGCGCCCGTCTGGGGCGTGTGGCCGACGCTCGCAACCGGCGTGCCGGTCAACTACTCCGCGCTCTCGGACTACGGCAGGGAAGCGGTCGTGCGTGCGGGAGTCGGCAGGCGGGGGGATTCGGTCGTGGTGACCGCGGGATATCCCTTCCATGAGAGGGGGTCGACCAACACCATGCGCGTGGAACAGCTCTAGAAGCCCCATGTCGTTCTCGCTGACCTTCCTGGGCACCGGCACCTCCTACGGCGTCCCGGTCATCGGATGTCGGTGCGACACCTGTACTTCGACCGACCCCCGCGACAAGCGCACGCGGCACGGCGCCCTCCTTCGCTTCGGCAATCGCCGCCTCCTCGTCGACACGCCGCCGGAACTCAGACTCCAACTGCTCGGCGAGGGTGTCTCCTCGCTGGACGCGGTGTGGTTCACGCACGCGCACGCCGACCACATCCACGGCATCGACGACCTGCGCGTGTTCACGGCGCTCTACGGTGGAAGGATCAGCGCGTGGATGCACCGGTCGGTTGCCCGCCAGCTGCGGCGCCGTTTTCCGTACATCTTCGAGGCCCGACCCCGGGCTTCGCACGGGATCCTCGTCCCGGAGCTCGATGTCTTCACCTTCCGGGAGGGACGGCCGGTGGACATCGTCGACCACGTGTTTCTGCCGCTCGGGGTGCCCCATGGCGGGATCCGCTCCTACGGCTTCCGCGTCGGGGGCCTCGGGTATGTGACCGATGCCAAACGACTTCCGAGGGCGGCGCTGGAGGGACTCAGGGGCGCGGATCTGCTGGTGCTCAACGCGCTGTGGTACGGGGATCCCCATCCCACCCATTTCAACATCGAGGAAGCCGTAGCCGCGGCGCGGGCGGTCGGTGCCCGGAGGACCTATCTCACCCACCTCACCCACCGCGTGCGGCACGACGATCTGTGCCGGCGTCTCCCGGAAGACATCCGGCCCGCTTTCGACGGCCTCACCGTGACGGTGGAAGACGCGTGCATGGCGCCTCCACAGTCTCCGTCGGCGGCGGGCAGCGCATGAGCGCCACCACCGTCGACTACCGCAACCTCCTCGCCATCGGCGAAGGGGAGGAGGGCGTCGATCCGCAACGGCTCACCGGTGACCTGGCTTCACGCTTCCGCGTGGCGCACGAGGAAGTCGAACGGGCGCGACGGGACGGGTGCATGGGCTTCTTCGACCTGCCGCGCGCCGCGGAGGCCGCGGCCCGCGTCCGTCGCGCGGCCGCCGGGCTGCGGGGACGCTTCGACGACCTCGTGGTTCTCGGAATCGGTGGATCGGCGCTGGGGACCCGCACGCTGCGGGACGCGCTCGGAGCCGGGGACCCCGTCCGCGGCCCGGGCGCCGCCGCCGGCCCCCACCCCCGCCTCCACGTGGCGGACAACATCGATCCGCACTCGATCGGCACCCTGCTGGACGGCCTCGACATGCGCAGGACGTTCTTCAACGTGGTCAGCAAATCGGGCTCGACGACCGAGACGCTGGCCCAGTATGTGGTAGTTGCCGAGCGTCTCGCTGGCGAAGTCGGCCCCGATCAGGTGCGGAAGCATCTCCTCTTCACCACGGACCCCGAACGAGGACCGCTCCGCGCCCTGGCCGAGGCGGCCGGCATTCCCACCCTGCCGGTGCCGCGCAACGTGGCGGGGCGTTTCTCGGTTCTGTCGGCGGTCGGCCTGTTCCCGGCAGCGGCGGCCGGGCTTGACGTGACGGCGGTGCTTCGGGGCGCCGCCCGCATGGAGAGACGCTGCCGCACGGACGAGCTGACCCTGAATCCCGCGGGCGTGGTGGCGACCCTTCTGTACCGCGCCGATGTCGAGTGCGGACAGCGCGTGCACGTGTTCATGCCCTACTGCGACCGCCTCCGCTCCTTCGCCCTCTGGGTGCAGCAGCTGTGGGGCGAGTCGCTCGGCAAGGCCACGGGGCTCGACGGCCGCCCAGCGGCGACCGGCCCCACCCCGCTCCCGGCAGCCGGGGCAACCGACCAGCACTCGCTGCTGCAGCTCTTCATGGAGGGGCCGGCGGACAAGGTGGTTTGCTTCGTCACCGTCGACGCGGCCGACGATCCGGTCCCGATCGGCAACGCGCCCGCTTCGTGGCCCGCCTTCGAGTTCCCCGAGGGTCACACGCTCAATCATCTGATCACCCTCGAGCACGCCGCGACCGCGGCCGCGCTTCGAACGGGCGGAAGGCCCAACCTGACCGTGCGGCTGGCCAGGCTCGATGCCGAGGCGCTGGGCGAACTCATCCTGCTCTTCCAGGCCGCCACCGCGTACGCCGGATTCCTCTACGGGGTGGACCCCCTCACCCAGCCGGGCGTGGAGTTGGGCAAACGCTATGTGCACGGGTTGCTGGGCCGTTCGGGCTACCATCCGCCCCCCCTGGAGGAAGCCAATCACCCCTGGCAGGTGTAGGAGGACAGGGGATCGCGGAGGGACGCCGGTTCGCAGGGTAGGCATCCCCCTCGGGAAACCCTAGATTTGTATCAGGAGGAAACGGCTGCGGTCGCCTGCGGCTGCGGCGGCGCATTTCATGGGAGGAGCGGGATGGCTCAGGGAGAAGACGGACCACTCGTCGTAATCGAGCGCGACGGCGGTTCGAGCACGGGCGCCTTTCTGCTCGGCGCCGTTGTCGGTGCCGGACTCGCGCTGCTCTTCGCGCCCCGCTCCGGCAAGGAGACCCAGGAGCAGTTGAAGGCCCGGGCGCGTGAGTTCCGGGATGTCGCCCAGGAGCGGGTGCGCGCGGCCCAGGAGGGTCTCGATGAGAGGCTGGGGCGAGCCGGCGAGCAAGTCCGGGAACAGATCGAGTCGGTGAAGGGAGCGGTGGACGCGGGTCGCCAGGCGGCGCTGGATGCGCGCGCAGAGCTTCAGGAGAGAATCGAAACCTCCAAGGCTGCCTATCGGGCTGCGAGTGATGCCGCGCGACAGGTCGTCCACGACGGCGGGGCGCAGGACAACGGGACACGCGAGGACGATGCCGGGGACGAGCTGGCGCCAGCAGTGGACTGAGGGCGCCGCGGCGGCGTGGCTGCGAGGAGCGGTGCTGCTGGTCGGCATTCTCTCGCCCGCAGCGATGCGGGCCCAGGGACTCGACGGCGACCCGCTGGTTACGGACCGCACGAGGATGCTGGCGCGCGACGTGGCCGTGGGAACGTCGTTCCTTCCCGCCCATGAGCGGTACGTCGTCGTTCACCTTGTCGAGAATCGGCTCTTCGTCATGGAGGGCGAGCGCGCCATCTGGTCGGCGCCCGTCGGCACCGGGACGGGGTTCAACCTGAACGGAGCCGGCCAGAAGTGGCACTTCTCCACGCCCCGCGGGATCATGAGGGTCCGGTACAAGGAAAAAGACCCGGTCTGGATCGCTCCCGACTGGCACTTCGTCGAGAGAGGAGTTCCGGTTCCCCCGCGCCAGCATCCGTCCCGTTCGATCCCGGGGGCGCTCGGCACCACTGCGATCTATCTGGGTGACGGCATCGCGATTCACGGCACCCACCGGCCCGAGCTGGTGCTCGACCCCGACCCGGAGCGGCGGCGCATCTCCCACGGGTGCATTCGCCTGACCAACGAGGCGGCCCGCGAACTCTACTATCTGATCGACGTGGGCACGCCGGTCCTCATCTATTAGCCCGGCGCGCAATACGTGGTGGGGGCAAGCGACGCGGGGCCTCCGGGCCGACTGCTCATCTCCCGCAACCGGAAGGCGCGGCACGAATACGAGGTGATCGAGACGCTCGAAGCGGGGTTGGTGCTCAAGGGACCGGAAGTGAAATCCGTGCGCGCGGGCAAGGTGGGGTTCAAGGATGCCTTTGCCCGCCTGGAGGGCACCGAAGTGTGGCTCCACAACCTGCACATCAGCCCGTACGAGCCGGCAACGCACTGGAATGCCGACCCGGAGCGCCCCCGCAAGCTCCTCCTGAAGCGCGCCGAGATCCGGCGTCTGATCGGCAGGGTCGAGGAGAAGGGGCTGACGCTGATTCCCCTGGACCTCTACATGCGGCGGGGGTACGCGAAGCTGACGCTGGCCCTCGCGCGGGGCCGCAAGTTGTACGACAAGAGGGAGAAGCTGCGCCGCCGGACCCAGGAGCGGGAAGCTCAGCGCGCGATGAGGCGTGGCCGGTGAGGGCGGGCAGGCTCCGGAACAGGTCGGCCGCGGCCGCCGCGGCTCTGTGCGCGTGCCTGGCAGCCGGCTGCGCGTATTTCAACGCGCTCTACAATGCGCGGCGCGCCTTCGAGGATGCCCAGGCCGCCCGCCTGCGGGACCAGCCGCTCGAGGCTGCTTCGGCGTATCAGGAGGCCATCGACAAGGCCGCCCGCAGCTATCGGTCGGACGAATCCGGACGCTGGGCCGACGACGCGCTCTACATCATGGGCCGCGCCTACTTCCACAGCGGCGACTGGGCGCGGTCGCAGGCGGCGCTGGAGCGCCTGCTGGCAACCTCGAGCGATTCGAGCCTGCACGCGGGTGCCCGCGTGTACCTCGGCGGCGTGGCGCTGGCCACGGGGCGGCGCGACCTCGGAATGCGACTTCTCGACGATGCCCTCGAAGAGGTCCCGGACGCGATGCTGCGCGCGGAGGCGCATCTCTGGCGGGCCCGGGCCGCATTCGACGCCGGACGTACGCAGGAGGGATGGGCGGGCCTGGACCGGTCGGAGGCGATCTCACGGGAGCTGGAGGTTCCGGTTGCCCTGGAGCGCCTGGTGCGCGGGCTCGACAACGACCGCTTCGAGAACGCGCGGGCGGGTGCGACAACCGTGCTCGAGCAGCCGTCCGGGGAGGTCTGGGCCGATACCGTTCTCGCAGGCGCGGAGCGAGCCTCCCTCCTCTGGGGGGCGGGATCCGCGGCGGCCATGTTGGCCGCGGCCGAAGGCAGCGAGTGGGCGCCTGCCGCACGCAGCCGGATCCGCTTCGAGCGGGCAAGGCTGCTCGCTCGCGCCGGGGATTCGGCCGCGGCCGCTGAAATGGCCCGGGAACTGGCCCGCGGTGACGACAGAACCGCGCGCGAGGCGCGCATCGCCCTCGCGCGGTGGCGGCTGAACTCCGTCGATCGTCTCGAGGAGCTGGAGGAAGTCCGGGCGATCCTGCTCCCGGCCATCGCCCTCTCCGAAGCAGTGCGGCTCATCGATTACATGGAGCACGTTGGGCTGTTCGTCGAAAGAGCGGCGATGGCGGGGGACCACCTCGCGCTTTTCGCCGGGGCCGAGCTCGCGCGCGACAGCCTCGGATCGCCGCGCCTGGCCTTCCGGCTCTTTACCCTGTACGCCGACCGGGATCGCGGCTCCACCTGGGAGGCCAAGGCGTTGATGGCGGCGCTCGAACTGACCGACGATGCGGGGGAGCGGCAACCGCTCGCCGCCCGCCTGACTCAGCTGGACGACAATATCTACGTTCAGGCGTCCGCCGGAGCGGAGGCGCGGCCTGCGGACTATGCCATGGTGGAGGGCCGGCTCGGCACTTCCCTGGCGATCCTGCATCAGCGCGTTGCCGCGGAGGCTGCCAACCGGGATGTCGCCGTCCGGGAAACCGCACGCACGCTCGACAGCATCCGGGCCGCCGAGGAGCTGGTGCGGCGAATCGCCGCGGGGGACACGCTGCTGCTGGATTCCCTGAGGCTGGACTCGTTGCGGCTGGACTCGCTGAGGGCGGACTCGATTCGCAGGAGCGCCCCGGGCGCTACCTCGGCCGACGCATTCTTCGCCCCCGACACCGTCCTGCCGGCCGACTCGATCGTCCCGGGCGACTCCGTCCCGCGCAGGGACACCCTGGAACGCGCGCACCCATCGCCCGGACCGGGGCCGTCCCCATCGGAGAGCGAAACCGGTGCAGCTTGAGCAGGAGCTGTTCGGGACGAGGTTCCAGAACCCGGTGTTGCTTGCGGCCGGCACCTGCGGCTTTGGCAGGGAACTGGCGGAGGTCATGGAACTCGACCGGCTGGGTGGGCTGGTCACCAAGTCCGTGACCCTGGAACCGCGCGCGGGAAACCCGAAGCCCAGGGTCAGCGAGGGCGGTGGCGTGATGGTCAACTCCATCGGACTCGCCAATCCCGGGGTGGAGCGGGTCAAGGCCGAGAAGCTGCCCTGGCTCGCCTCGCGACTGAGGCGCGCGCAGGTCTTCGTCAGCGTGGCGGGACACGCGGTGCGGGAATACTGCGAGATCGTCGAACATCTCGAACCGGAGGGCGGATTCCTGGGATTCGAACTGAATCTCTCATGCCCCAACGTGCCGTTGGACGGCGTCCCCTTCGCGCTCGACACCGAAATGCTGGCGACGGTGGTTGGCCGTGTGCGGGGGGTCACCGCCCGCCCGCTCCTGGTAAAACTGGCCCCCAATTCGCCCGATGTCGGCGCGGCCGCTGAAGCCGCGGTGGCTGCCGGCGGCGACGGGGTCACTCTCGTGAACACCATGCCGGCAATGGTGATCGATCCGGAGACGCGGCGCCCCCGGCTCGGGGCCGGTGGCGGGGGGCTCAGCGGTCCGGCGCTGCTCCCGGTCGGGGTGCACGCCGTGTGGCAGGCCAGTCGTCGCGTCCGCGCCCCGCTGGTCGGAGTCGGAGGTGTCCGCGGGCACCGCGATTGCCTACAGTATCTGCTCGCCGGGGCGTCGCTGGTTCAGGTGGGCACCGCCACCTTCGCCGATCCGCGCACCGCGCAGCGCGTCGTGCACGGATTGAGTGCCTACGGCCGCCGGAGGAACATCGGCGCGGTCGCGGAGCTGGTGGGCGCGGTCGGGTCGCCCGAGGGACCAGCGCCCTTCGCGAGCCGCGAGGCGTGCGCGCCGTGAGCGGCATCATCCTTGCCTTGGACTATCCGTCGGCCGGCCGGGCGCTGGAACTGGTCGATCTGCTGGCGGAGCGAGTCAACTTCTACAAGGTCGGGCTGGAACTCTTCGCACGCGAAGGTCCCGCCGTCGTCCATCATCTCCGTAAACGAAAAAAACAAGTGTTCCTGGACCTCAAGCTGCACGACATTCCGCGCACCGTGGCGGGCGCCGTGGCCGCCGCCTCGGAAATCGGGGCGCGCCTGGTGACCGTGCACACTGCGGGGGGAGCGCACATGATGGAGGCTGCGGCCGAGGCCGTGAAGGACGGGACCCGCCTTCTGGGGGTGACCATGCTTACCTCCCTGGGGACATCGTCGCTTCCGCGCCGAGCCGATGGCGCGCGCGTGACGCTCGAAGACCATGTCCTCCAGCTCGCCGGCGAGGCGAGCGCGGCCGGTCTCCACGGCGTGGTGGCGTCGCCGCTGGAGGCCGCGGCACTGAGACGCCGCTTCGGGGACGGACTCCTCGTCGTCACTCCGGGGATCCGCCTGCCGCAGCAGTCTCGTCACGACCAGCGCCGCGTCGCGACGCCCCGCCGCGCCTGCGAGGCCGGAGCCGACTACCTGGTCATCGGGCGGGCTGTGACCGGTGCCCCGGATCCCTGCGCCGCTCTCGATGCCGTCGAGCGCGACCTGGCCCCCGCCATCCGCGACTCATGCTGAAGGCCGGGGGGTTGAAGCGCGCGTACCCGACGGGCGTTTTCGTCGTGCTGGTCGTGCTCGGTGCCTCAACCCCCGGGCCGTCGCCGACCCCGGCGTCCCAGGCGTCCCTGGAGGGGGCCGCAACCAATCTCGCGCGCATGTGGGAGCGCGGCTCCATCGATGTCTTCGTGCAGGTTCTGGTGGCTACCGGCATCCGTCTGCGGGTGGGAGGCGAAGACCACGTTTCGCTTTCGAGACGTCAGGCGGTCGCCGTGCTGCGCGACTATCTGGCCGGGCACCGAACCGAGTCGACGCAACTGGAGCGGGTCGCCGAAGTCGGGGGATCTCCGCTTCAGGGGTACGCGGCGCTCCGCTGGACGGTCGTCCACGAAGGAGCCTCCCGGTTGGTCGAACACAGTATCTACGTCGGCTTCGTGCGCGAGGACGAGGCCTGGCGCGTCTTTGAAGTCCGCGTACTCCAGTGAGCGCCGGCAATCCCGTGCGCGATCCTTCCGCGATTCCGTTCCTCTCACGCAACCCGGCATGAGCCTTCACCTCCATGATACGCTGACGCGCTCACTGCGTCCCTTCGCACCGCTCCGACCGGGGCGGGTGGGCATCTACGGCTGTGGCCCCACGGTGTACGGGCGTGCGCACATCGGCAATTTCCGCGCCTTTGTCGTCTACGATCTGCTCCATCGCTACCTGGAGTGGCTGGGGTACGAAGTCCGTTTCGTCGTGAACCTCACCGACGTCGACGACCGCATCGTCGAACTCGCCGCCGAAACGGGGCAGTCGATCGCCGAGTTCGCCGCTCCGCATGTGCGGTCGTTTCTCACCGACGCCGACACCCTCGGCATGCGGCCCTTCGACAGCCATCCCCGGGCCACGGAATACGTTCGCGAGATGACCGCGTTCGTGTCCCGGCTGGTGGAGCGGGGGCTCGCCTACGCCACTTCCGACGGCTCCGTCTACTTTCGGATTTCGGGGTTCCCGGAATACGGCCGGCTCTCGCGCATCGACCCGGATGCCCTGCGTCCCGGGGAGCGCGTTGCGGACGACAAGTACGAGAAGGACGACATCCGCGACTTCGCGCTCTGGAAGGTGGCCAGGCCGGAGGACGAGTACGCGGACGCCGCCTGGGAGTCCCCCTGGGGCCGGGGCCGGCCCGGATGGCACCTCGAGTGTTCGGTCATGGCGCTGAGCGAGATCGGCGACACCCTGGACATTCACCTGGGCGGCGAAGACCTGATGTTCCCGCATCACGAAGACGAGATCGCCCAGTCGGAGGGCGCGACCGGCAAGACGTTCGCGCGCCACTGGATTCACGTGAAGCATCTCATGGTGGAGGGCCGGAAGATGTCGAAGTCGCTCGGCAACACCTACACCGTCCCGCAGTTGACCGAGAGATCCGAGCCCGCCGCGATTCGGCACCTGCTGCTGTCCGCCCAGTACCGCAGCGAACTCAACTTCACCTTCACGGGACTGGAGGCGTCGCGCCGGGCCGTGCAGCGCCTGCTCGACTTCCGTGACCGCCTCGCGCGCACGCCGACCCGTCCCGGTGCTCCGCCCGCGGGAATCGACGCACTCGCCGGCGAAGCCCTGGCGCGCTTCCGCGAGGCGATGGACGACGATCTGAACACCGCCGGCGCCCTGGCCGCGCTGTTCGTATTCGTCAAGGAGGCCAACACCGCCCTGGACGGGGCGGGGGGTGCGGTCAGCGCGAGCGACCGGGAATCGGCGGAAGCGGCTCTGGCCTCCATGGACGAGGTGCTCGGGGTGCTCGAGCTGGCGCTGGCCGGGCGCGAGGTGGACGAGCCGGAGCGGGAGCGCATCGAGGTCCTGGTCGCGAAGCGCGACCTCGCCCGGTCGCGCCGCGACTTCGCGCAGGCGGACGCCATCCGCGACCAGTTGGCCGGCGAGGGAATCGTGCTCGAGGACTCGCCTGACGGAACCCGCTGGAAGCACGCGAGGTCGAGAGCCGGGTCCGCGGCGGCCCGCTGACCGTTGACTTCCGCGGCGAAGCCGGGTAGCAGTAGTCGCGCGCTGGCGTAGCTCAACAGGTAGAGCAGCTGATTTGTAATCAGCAGGTTGGGGGTTCGAGTCCCTTCGCCAGCTTGCCGGCTGACGATGCGGAGTTTCCCTGGTCGTGCGGTCCGGGCGGCCCTCGGCGGCGCCACCCGCGGTCGTCAAGACCGTCTGGGTATCACCCTTTACCTTTCCTCAACGAGAAGTTACCTTTCGGGGCTTGATCGTAAAGGCCCGCCTCAGGTGCCCGAGGGCATCCTTGCTCCGCAGCCGGAGGCGCGAAGGGGCGCTCCGAACACAGGAGTTTCGAGAGAAATGCTCGGTGGGGTACCGAAGCGGTCAAACGGGGCAGACTGTAAATCTGCTGGCAATGCCTTCGGAGGTTCGAATCCTCCCCCCACCATTGGGCGCGTCGCCGTTCCAGGTTGCGAAATGAAAATTCCAGCGGGAGTAGCTCAGTTGGCTAGAGCATCAGCCTTCCAAGCTGAGGGTCGCGGGTTCGAGTCCCGTCTCCCGCTCTTGATCCCGAAGCGGAAGGGAGCAGCGCTCTGGTAGCTCAGGGGTAGAGCGCTTCCTTGGTAAGGAAGAGGTCCCGGGTTCAAATCCCGGCCAGAGCTTGCCCGGGCCTCCGGGGCCCTGAAACCACGATTCACCTGAACCGAACGGAGTGAGGTAGCGGAGAAATGGCAAAGGAGAAGTTCGACCGGACAAAGCCGCACGTGAACGTCGGCACCATCGGGCACGTTGACCACGGGAAGACGACGCTCACCGCAGCGATCACCTTCACGCAGGCCAAGAAACACGGTGGCGACGCGATTGCTTTCGACGAGATCGACAAGGCTCCGGAGGAGCGCGAACGCGGCATCACGATCGCCACGGCGCACGTCGAGTACGAGACGGCGAACCGTCACTACGCCCACGTGGACTGCCCGGGCCACGCCGACTACGTGAAGAACATGATCACCGGCGCCGCCCAGATGGACGGAGCGATCCTGGTCGTGTCCGCGGCGGACGGGCCCATGCCGCAGACCCGGGAGCACATCCTGCTCGCCCGCCAGGTCAACGTGCCCTACATCGTCGTCTTCCTCAACAAGGTGGACATGGTCGACGACGAGGAACTGCTCGAGCTGGTCGAGCTGGAGGTGCGCGAACTGCTCTCCGAGTACGACTTCCCCGGCGACGACATCCCCGTGGTGATGGGGAGCGCGCTCAAGGCCATGGAGGCCGCGGGAGAGGGGCCCGATGTCGATTGCATCCAGGAACTCATGGACGCGATCGACTCCTACATCCCGCAGCCGGAGAGGGACATCGACAAGCCCTTCCTGATGCCGGTCGAGGACGTGTTCAGCATCACCGGGCGGGGCACGGTGGCCACCGGACGCATCGAGAGCGGCATAGTGAAGGTCGGCGATCAGGCGGAAATCGTTGGAATGGACCGGGACCGCAAGACGGTCGTGACCGGCGTCGAGATGTTTCGCAAGCTGCTCGATCAGGGCCAGGCGGGAGACAACGCCGGGCTCCTGCTTCGTGGTGTCGGCAAGACCGAGATCCAGCGCGGCCAGGTGCTCGCACAGCCGGGCTCGATCACTCCGCACACTCACTTCAAGGCCGAGGTGTACGTCCTGACCAAGGGTGAGGGCGGCAGGCACACGCCGTTCTTCAACGGCTACCGGCCCCAGTTCTACTTCCGCACCACGGACGTCACGGGCGCGACCAGCCTCCCCGAAGGTGTCGAGATGGTCATGCCGGGCGACAACGTGCAGATGGAGGTCGAGCTCATCACGCCCATCGCCATGGACAAGGAGCTTCGCTTCGCGATCCGCGAGGGTGGGCGCACGGTCGGCGCCGGCGTCGTCACCGAGGTCATCGCGTAGTCCCATGGCCAGAGATCGCGTGATCCTCGCGTGCGTGGAGTGCAAGGACCGCAACTACACCACGAAAAAGAACAAGCGTCTGCACCCCGGACGGGTGCATTTCCGCAAGTACTGCCCGCGCTGCCGCAGGCACGTCGGGCACAAGGAAACCAAGTAGCGAGACCCCGAGGCGCAGGATGCCCAACATTATCGAGACTTCGGCGGGGTTCGCGCGCGAGTCGTGGACGGAGTTGCAGCGCGTGACCTGGCCCGACTCGGGTCAGCTGCGCAACGCGACCTGGGTGGTGATCCTCTTCGTGATCGCCATCTCGCTCGTCATCTTCGCCATGGACGGCGTCGTGCGCTTCGTCGTCGACTTCGTCATGGGCATCTTCGGCGCGTGAGGACTCGATGAGCGGGTCCAGATGGTACGTGGTCCAGAGCTATTCGGGGCACGAGAAGAAGGTGAAACGGTTTATCGACCGCAAGATCGAGGAAGGCTACAACCCCGAGATCCTGGAGACCCTGGTGCCGACCCAGGAAGTCATGGAGATCCGCAACGGGAAGCGGGTCCAGGTCGAACGCCGCCTCTATCCCGGCTACGTCCTGGTGCACATCGAGGTCGGCGAAGATCTGACGCTCGACTCGCGTACCATGCACGCCATCAACGACATCAAGGGCGTCATCAAGTTCGTGGGGGGAGGCAGGAAGCCCCAACCCCTGAGCGAGGACGAGGTGCGCAAGCTCCTCGGCATCGAGACCGAGGAAGAAAAGGAGGCTCGAGCGGAAGTCCCCTTCCACATCGGTCAGGCCGTGGAAGTGACCCAGGGCCCGTTCACGGACTTTTCGGGAACGGTCCAGTCCGTGGATGCCGACAAGGGAAAGGTGAAGGTGGAAGTCTCCCTCTTCGGGCGTCCGACTTCCGTGGAACTCGATTTCGCTCAGCTCAAGGGATACTGAACGGCGGACTCGGAGCCGAAGGTGGAACTGCGGCTCCCGAAGGCGTCCGAACGGCTGTCGGGCGCGTGCCGGCTTATCGACCAGGTAACGTAAATGGCGAAGAAGGTCATCGGATTCATCAAGCTGCACGTGCCCGGAGGGCAGGCTAATCCGGCACCCCCGGTCGGGCCCGCGCTGGGCCAGCACGGCGTGAACATCATGGAGTTCTGCAAGCAGTTCAACGCCAGAACCCAGCAGCAGCAGGGCACGACGATACCGGTCGAAATCACCGTCTTCGCCGACCGGTCGTTCAGCTTCATCACCAAGACGCCGCCGGCATCGGTCCTGCTCAGGAAGGCAGCCGGACTGGAAAAGGGATCCGGCGAACCGAACCGCACCAAGGTCGCCCGTGTGACCGCCGCCCAGTTGAAGGAGATCGCGGAAACCAAGATGCCCGACCTGAACGCAGGCGACGTGGACTCGGCCGTGCGCATGATCGCCGGGACCGCGCGCTCGATGGGCATCGAGGTGGACTGGTAGACCCGACGAACCACTCCATGCCAGCCGCCAGGGGTGGGAGGGTGTCACAAGCCGGCTCAATTCCATAATGCCAAGACGCGGAAAGAACATCCGGGCCGCCAGGGCGCGGATACCGGTGGGAGCCACGCATACCGTGGCGGAGGGCGTGACCCTGGTGAAGACGCTCTCCTTCGCCAGGTTCGACGAATCGATCGAGGTCGCGGCCAAGCTGGGTGTCGACCCTCGCCGGGCCGACCAGATCGTGCGCGGCACGGTTGTGCTTCCCCACGGAACCGGCAAGCAGATGCGCGTGCTGGCGGTCGCGCAGGGAGAAAAGGAGCAGGAGGCTCGGGACGCGGGCGCGGACTACGTCGGAACCGAGTATCTGGAGCGCATCAAGCAGGGATGGCTCGAGTTCGATGCGGTGGTCGCGACGCCCAACATGATGGGCCAGGTGGGTCCACTGGGTCGCATCCTGGGTCCGCGCGGCCTCATGCCGAATCCCAAGGCGGGCACGGTGACGTTCGATGTCGCGGGCGCCATCTCCGAGATCAAGGCCGGGAAAATCGAGTACCGAGTGGACCGCACCGGCAATCTGCACGCCCCCATCGGGCGGGTTTCGTTCGAGGACAGCAAGCTCTCGGAAAACCTGGGCGCCTTCATGGACTCGGTGTTGCGCTCGCGGCCGGCCGCTGCGAAGGGCGCATACGTACGGAGCGTGACGCTCTCCAGCACCATGGGGCCGGGCGTGCCGCTCGACCCCAACCAGTTCGGGCGGAGCTAACCGATGAACAGAGCCGAGAAACAGGCGTTCACCGAGGACTTCAGGAGCGAGGCGGAGAACGCCGGCGCACTCTACCTGACCGACTTCACGGGGCTCGACGTCAAGTTGATGACGTTGCTCCGCCGCCGGATCCGCGAGAGCGGGGGCCGTTACCGGGTCGTAAAGAACCGGCTCGCGAAGCGGGCGTTCGACGACCTCGACCTTGCCGGGTTGGAATCCCACCTCTCGGGGCCGACCGGCATCGTGTTCGGCACGACCGATGCCGTGGAGCCCGCCAGGGTTCTGGTTGATTTTGCGAAAGAGAACGCCCAGCGCCCTGCGTTCAAGGTGGGTGTGGTCGAAGGCAGGATCATCGGAGAGGAACAGTTCCTCAAGGTAGCGGCGCTCCCGGCGCGCGACGTGCTCATGGCGCAGCTGGCCGGCGCGTTCGAGGGTCCCATGGCGGCCTTCGTGGGCGCGCTCGAGGGCAAGCTGCAGGAACTCGCCGGCCTTCTGGACGCACTGAGGGAGAAAACAGGGGAAGACTGAGTCCGCGATGGCCGCGCTCGCCCGATTGCAGCGGAAACGCGGGCGCGGACACGTGGGGAGTCGGGTAACCAACCCCCGGCGAAGGCCGGGACCAATCAGGAGAAAGCAGCGAGATGGCGATCAATCAGCAGGAACTCCTCGATAACATCGGCAACATGACGGTTCTCGAACTCTCCGAGTTCGTGGATGCGTTCAAGGAGAAGTTCAACGTCACGGCCGCGGTGGCGGTCGGGCCGGCGACGGCGGGCCCGGCGGAGGCCGAGGCCGAGGTGGAGGAACAGACCGAGTTCGACGTCGTTCTCGACAACTTCGGCGCCAAGAAGATTCAGGTCATCAAGGTTGTTCGCGAAGTGACCAGTCTGGGGCTGAAGGAAGCCAAGGCGCTCGTCGACGGGGTTCCCAACGCGGTGAAGGAAGCCGTTTCCAGGGACGAGGCGGAGCAGGTCAAGGCAAAGCTGGAGCAGGTGGGCGCGACGGTCACCGTCAAGTAGGTGCGGTTCGTTTCAACTCCTGGGCAGACACGGGGTACGGTCGCGGCAAGCCGCTCCCGGCGCCGCGCCGCCTGCCCTTCCCTCAGCACGCGTACCGGCCGTCCCTCCGGGGGGACTTCCGGACGTCGTCAAGGTGTTTCTCGTTCGACCTGCCGCAACCGCCCTCCGGACAGAGTGCGGCCCAAAGGGGGAGTCTAGTTGGATAGTCGCGACGCCGCTCGACCCATCGTCAGTTTCGACAAGCTGGATTCGGTCATGCCGATGCCGAATCTCCTGGATGTACAGCTCAAGTCCTTCGGCAATCTGGTTCACGGCGACGCCGTCGCGGAGGATCCCTGGGATTTCTCGCTCGACCGCGTTTTTCAGGAGATTTTTCCGATCTCCGATGTGAACGAGAACTTCAGCTTCGAATACGTCTCGTCCAAGCTGGGCGCCCCCCGCTATTCGCAGGAGGAGTGCATCGAGCGGGACATGACCTACGCCGCACCCCTGAAGGCGACGCTTCGCTTCGTTGTCTGGGAGGATCTGGACGACGGGGAGCGCCGCGCGCGCGACATCATCGAGAAAGAGGTCTACCTGGGGGATCTGCCCCTGCTCACCGGTCTGGGCACCTTCATCGTCAACGGCGCCGAGCGCGTCGTGGTGAGCCAGCTGCATCGGTCTCCCGGCGTCGTCTTCGAGGAGAGCATCCATCCCAACGGCACCAAACTGCACAGCGCCCGGATCATTCCCTTCCGCGGCTCCTGGGTGGAGTTCACGGTCGACATCAACAACGTCTGCTACGTCCACATCGACAAGAAGAAGTTCCCGGCCACGGCGTTGCTGCGTGCCCTGGGCTTCGGCACCGACGAGCAGATCTACGGCCTCTTCTTCCGGAAGAAGGACGCTGCGATCGGCGACCTTTCCGACGCGCTCCAGACGCTGAGCGGCGCGGTGCTGGCGGACGACGTGGTGGACACCGACACCGGCGAAGTGATCCTCGAAGCCACCGGCGAACTCGAGGAAGCGGACATCGAGACGCTGGCGCGCATGGGCATCGACCGGGTCGTGGTCTATGCCGCCGAGCCCGAAGCGGACGGTGCCGCAGCCGGCGAAGGTCCGATAAGGACGGAGAGCCCCATCGTCAAGCGTACGCTGGCCAAGGATCCAACCGAATCCGAGGAGACGGCACTCTTCCAGATCTATTCGCTCCTGCGTCCCGGCGAGGCGCCCAACGTCGATACGGCGCGCGCCGCGCTGGAGAGCGTTTTCTTCAACCCCAGGCGCTACGACCTGGGCCGCGTCGGCCGCTACAAGATCAACCAGCGTCTGGGTCTCGAAACCGCCGCGTCCACCACGGTGCTGACGCGGGACGACTTCGTCGAGATCCTGCGCCACCTCGTCGAGTTGAGCGAGGGGCAGGGACACACCGATGACATCGACCACCTGGGCAACCGCCGGGTGCGCACCGTCGGGGAGCTGATCGCGAATCAGCTGTCGGTCGGCCTGTCGCGCATGGCGCGCCTGGTGAAGGAGCGGATGTCCATCAACACCGATCCCAGCAAGATCAACATCGACGACCTGGTGAACGCCCGCACGGTTTCGGCGGTAATCCAGGCCTTCTTCGGTTCATCGCAGCTGTCGCAGTTCATGGACCAGACCAATCCCCTGGCGGAAATGACGCACAAGCGGCGTCTGTCGGCACTCGGTCCCGGGGGACTCACCCGCGAGCGCGCCGGGTTCGAGGTTCGCGACGTGCACTATTCGCACTACGGCCGCATGTGTCCGATCGAGACCCCGGAGGGTCCCAACATCGGCCTCATCACCTCGCTCACGACGTACGCGCGCGTCAACGGGCTGGGCTTTGTGGAGACGCCCTACCGCAAGGTGGTGGACGGACGCGCCACCGGCGAGATCGAATGGCTCTCCGCCAACGAGGAGGAGCGCGCGCGCATCGCGCAGGCCAACGCGCCTCTCAATCCGGACGGTACGTTCTGCAATCCTCTGGTGCTTTGCCGGGAGCGTGGTGACTTTCCCCTCCTGGCGCCCGCCGACATCGACTACATGGACGTCGCCCCGGCCCAGCTGGTGTCGGTGGCCGCGGCTCTGATTCCCTTCCTCGAGCACGACGACGCCAACCGGGCGCTGATGGGCTCCAACATGCAGCGCCAGGCAGTTCCGCTGCTCTACACGGATGCTCCCCTGGTGGGAACCGGGCTGGAGCGCAAGCTGGCGCGCGACTCGGGTGCCGTCGTCACCGCGACGCGCGGCGGCAGGATCGTCGGCGTCACCGCCGACAAGATCGTCATCGACACGGGGGCCGTGAAGGTCAAGGAGGCCGACCAGCCTCTCATGCGGCTTTCCCAGTTCGACACCTACGTGCTCAAGAAGTACTGGCGCACCAATCAGGACACGGCCATCAACCAGCGGCCACTGGTGGAGCGCGGCCAGATCGTGGAGGAGGGCGAGATCATCGCCGACGGACCCTCCACCAGCTACGGTGAGCTGGCGCTGGGCCGCAACGTGCTGGTCGCCTTCATGCCCTGGTACGGCCACAACTTCGAAGACGCGATCGTCCTCAGCGAGAAGCTGGTCAGGGAAGACGTCTTCACATCGATCCACATCCAGGAGCTGGAACTCCACGTCCGCGACACCAAGCGCGGCGCGGAGGAGATCACCCGCGAGATTCCCAACGTCGCCGACGAGAACCTCACCAACCTGGACGAGCGCGGCATCGTGCGCATCGGGGCCCAGGTCAGTAGCGGGGACATTCTGGTCGGGAAGATCACGCCCAAGGGCGAGACGGAGCTCTCGCCGGAAGAGAAGCTGCTGACGGCGATCTTCGGCGAGAAGGCCAAGGATGTGAAGGACTCTTCCCTTCGCCTCTCGCCGGGGATGTCGGGGACCGTGATCGACGTGAAGATCTTCTCGCGCCGGATCGACGGTCCGCTCCTGGACAAGGAGCAGGGCCAGCGGATTGGCGAACTCCGCCAGACCGAGCGCGAGGATATCGTTCGCATCACCGAGGTGCGCGACGACGAACTCAAGGCGCTCCTGCACCTTCAGACGATTTCGCTCTGTCTCAGACGCGGGGTGGTCGAACCCGTTCTCGAAGAGGGGCGCAAGGTTACCAAGGCCGTGCTGGCGGAGCTGAATCTGGCGGAGGTCGAGCTCGACAGCCTCAAGGTGCGCAACAAGTCGATCAACGAGCGCATCCGCTCCGTGGTGGACGAATCCCGCCGCCGCATCGACAAGGTGCACAGCGACACCGAGGAGCATATCGACAAGGTCTTCCAGCCGGACGAGTTGCCGCCGGGCGTGGTTCAGCTGGTCAAGGTCTACATCGCCGAGAAGCGCAAGATCGCCGTGGGCGACAAGATGGCCGGACGTCACGGCAACAAGGGCATCATCGCCCGCATCGTGCCCGAGGAGGAGATGCCCTTCCTGCCCGATGGGACGCGGGTCGAGATCGTGCTCAATCCCCTGGGCGTCCCGTCCCGCATGAACGTGGGCCAGATCCTCGAGACCCACCTGGGGTGGGCCGCGTGGGTGCTCGGCTTCGGCGCCAAGACACCCGTGTTCCAGGGTGCGAGCGAAGATGAGGTCGGGCTGCTCCTCAAGATGGCGGGGGTCAAGTGGGGAGCCCAGGCACTGGGCATCAGCGCCGAGCCTCCCGACGCGGCCGCTACCGATATCGAGCAGCTCACGGGCGCCTCTCGAACCCTTCCCGCCCAGGTGGGTGCGGCGGGCAACGGCGATCAGGGCTCGAGCGGACTGGGTCGTTCGCTGGACGACTACGCGCGGGTCGACCTGCCGGACGAGGCGCAGGCCTACTTCGACCGGTTGAGGGACTTCCTGGTGGAAGCCGCCGAAGAGCACGCCGTTCGGCTCGCGGTACCGATGGAAAAGGCGTTTCCGGCGATCCACCGGCTCGCCAGGTCCGAATCGCCGGCGTCAGGTGGCATCGACGCGGCGGTGGTCGAGTTCATGGACGCGGCAGGTCTTCGCCCGGACGGCAAGGCGGTGGTCCGGGACGGGCGCAGCGGCCGGCCCTTCGACTTCCCGGTCACCGTCGGCATGGTGTACATGCTCAAGCTGTCGCATCTGGTGGACGACAAGATCCACGCGCGCAGCATCGGACCCTATTCGCTGGTCACGCAGCAGCCGCTGGCGGGGAAGGCGCAGTTCGGGGGACAGAGGTTTGGCGAGATGGAGGTATGGGCGCTCGAAGCCTACGGCGCGGCCCATACCCTGCAGGAGATACTGACCGTCAAGTCGGACGACGTCATGGGCCGATCGCGCGTGTACGAAGCGATCGTCAAGGGGGAGAACCTCCCTGAGCCCGGCATCCCGGAGAGCTTCAACGTCCTGGTTCAGGAGTTGAAGGCGCTGGGCCTCTCGGTAACGCTCGATCAGAACGACTAGGTCTTGAGCATCGCACTGACACCCTCAACCGATGGGGTGCACGCCATATGATCGATTTTCCCAGGTTCCGTGAAACGAGCAGCACGAGCGACTTCGACTTCATCCAGCTCAAGGTCGCCTCGCCGCAGGAAATCCGCGGCTGGTCGTACGGAGAGGTGACCAAGCCCGAGACGATCAACTACCGGTCCTTCAAGCCGGAGCGCGACGGGCTCTTCTGTGAACGCATCTTCGGTCCGGTGAAGGACTGGGAGTGTTCCTGCGGGAGGTTCAAGCGCATTCGCTTCCGCGGGCACGTATGCGACCGCTGCGGCGTCGAGGTGACGCTCTCGAAGGTCCGCCGCGAGCGCATGGGACACATCGAACTCGCGGTGCCCGTGTGCCACATCTGGTTCTTCAAGACGCTGCCCAGCCAGCTGGGGTACCTGGTCGACATGACGCTGCGCAACCTGGAGAAGCTGATCTACTACGCTTCCTACGTTGTGACCCACCCCGGCGGCCAGGACGTCGAGTTCCTGGACCTGCTGGACGAGGACGAGTACTACGACCTGCGCGTGAAGGCCCGTGAGGAGGGCGACGACAAGTTCGTCGCCGAGATCGGGGCGGAAGCCGTCCGCAGCCTCCTGCGCAAGCTCGACTCCCCGGAGGTCGCCATCGGCAGGCGCAACGCGGACGGCAAGGGACTCGACCGACTCGCCGACTGGCTTCGCATCGAGATCAGGACCGAGACCTCCCAGCATCGCAAGAAGAAGAAGCTCAAGCGCCTCAAGGTCGTGGACGCCCTGCGCAACTCCGGGCTGAGCCCCGATCAGCGCAACCGACCCGAGTGGATGGTGATGGATGTGGTTCCCGTCATCCCCCCCGACCTGAGGCCGCTGGTTCCCCTGGACGGAGGGCGTTTCGCGACCTCGGATCTCAACGACCTCTACCGCAGGGTCATCAACCGCAACAACCGGCTCAAGAAACTGGTGGAGATGCGGGCCCCGGAAGTCATCCTGCGCAACGAGAAACGCATGTTGCAGGAAGCGGTTGATGCGCTGTTCGACAACGGACGCCGATCGAAGGCGATCCGCGGGCGCGGCAAACGGCCGCTCAAGTCCCTTTCCGACATGCTCAAGGGCAAGCAGGGGCGGTTCCGCCAGAATCTGCTGGGGAAGCGCGTCGACTACTCCGGCCGCTCGGTCATCGTGGTGGGCCCCGAACTCAAGCTGCATCAGTGCGGCCTCCCCAAGGCGATGGCCGTCGAGCTGTTCAAGCCGTTCATCATTCACGAACTCGAAAAGCGCGGAGAGGCCGAGACGGTCAAGCGCGCGAAGAAGATCGTCGAGGACGACGACCCCAAGGTCTACGAGGTCCTGGAAGACATCATTCGGGACCATCCGGTTCTGCTCAATCGGGCGCCCACCCTGCACCGGCTGGGCATCCAGGCCTTCGAACCGGTTCTGGTGGAGGGGAAGGCGATCCGCATCCACCCGCTGGTGTGCGCGGCTTTCAACGCCGACTTCGACGGCGACCAGATGGCGGTGCACGTGCCGCTCTCGTTCGAGGCGCAGCTCGAGTCGCGGGTCCTGATGCTCTCGTCGAACAACATCCTGCTGCCCTCGAACGGCCGGCCGGTTGCGGCGCCCAGCCAGGACATCGTCATCGGCTGCTACTACCTCACCAAGCCCCCGCTGGCCATCTCGGACCTGGAGCGCGACGCCAACAACAGCAAGGCCTCCGTTGCCGTCCGCGACAAGGCCAACCGGGAGCTGGAGGAACACTATCGGGATGCGCCGCGCTACAGCACGTTCGGCGAAGTGGAGATGGCGGTGGTCACCGACCGCCTGCAGTTCCACTCCCTGTGCTGGTTCCGGGAGCAGAGGAAGGCCGCGAACGGTCGGCCTCAGGGCAGGTGGCTGAGGACCACTGCGGGACGGGTGCTCTTCAACTCGTTCCTCCCTCCGGGCATGCCGTTCGAGAACCGGACGCTGGGCAAGGGTCAGCTCGGGGACCTGGTGTTTCGCTGCTTCACCGAAGTCGGGCTGCTCCCCACCACCCGGTTCCTGGATGATCTGAAGGACTTCGGATTCCGGTACGCCACCCTGGGAGGCATCAGCGTCGGCATCAGCGACCTGGAGATCCCGCTCAACAAAAGCCGGATCCTGGCCGAAGCCGACGAGAAGGTGGCCCGCTTCCGGGGCCACTACGACGCCGGCTTCATCTCGCGGGGCGAACGCTACAACAAGGTGATCGACACCTGGACCCACGCCAACAACGATGTGGCGGAGGAGATGGTGCGCTACCTCGAGCGCTCCCGGGACGGCTACAACCCTGTCTACATGATGATGACCTCGGGGGCCCGCGGGAACCGCGACCAGATGCGCCAGCTGGCCGGCATGCGGGGCCTGATGGCGAAGCCTCAGAAGAAGTTGACCGGCGGCATCGGCGAGATCATCGAGTCCCCCATCAAGTCGAACTTCCGCGAAGGGCTGAGCGTCGTCGAGTACTTCATCTCCACCCACGGCGCGCGCAAGGGGCTTGCCGACACCGCGCTCAAGACGGCCGACGCCGGCTACCTCACGCGCCGCCTGGTGGATGTCGCTCAGGACGTCACCATCACCGAGGAGGACTGCGGCACGGTGGAGGGCGTCGAGATGTCGGCGCTCAAGGAAGGCGAGGACATCATCGAGCCCCTGGCCGACCGCATCACGGGCAACGTGGCGCTGGAAGATGTCATCGACCCCATCGACGGAGAGCTGGTAGTCGGCAAGGGCGAACTCATCGACGAGTACCAGGCGAAGGCGATCGAGGACGACGCCGGCATCCAGTCCGTGCGCATCCGCTCCGTGCTTACCTGCGGCACCAAGCGGGGGATCTGCCAGAGGTGCTACGGACGCAACCTGGCCACCATGCGGATGGTGGACGTGGGTGAGGCGGTCGGAATCCTGGCCGCGCAGTCCATCGGCGAGCCGGGGACCCAGCTTACCCTGCGCACCTTCCACATCGGCGGAACCGCCGCCCGCATCGCCGCGCAGACACAGAGGAAGTCGAAGATCGACGGCGTCGCGGGGCTGGAGCGGGTGACGACGGTGGAGATCGAAGAGGGTTCCCGGCAGGGCGAGTGGATCGTGACCTCCCGCGAGGGCGAGATCGTCCTGAAGACGTCCGCGGGCGCCGTCCGCAGCCGCCTCGCGGTCCCGTATGGCGCCACGCTCGCGGTTCGGGAGGGCGACGTGGTGGAAGAGGGGGGGCTGCTCTTCAGCTGGGACCCGTATTCGGAGCCGATCGTCGCAGACTGCCGCGGCACGCTCAGGTATCTGGATATCATCGACGACCAGACGATGAGGGAAGAACTCGACGAGACCACCGGTCGCCGGCAGATGATCGTTACGGAAGACCGGAACAAGAAGCTCCACCCCGCCATCGAGATCCGGCAGGGCGACGTGAAGGCCCGGGAGTTCATCATTCCGGTGGGAGCCCAGCTGATGGCAAAGGACGGCGAAACCGTCATGCCCGGGCAGACCATCGCCAAGATCAGCCGCGAGGTCTACAAGACCCGCGACATCACCGGCGGCCTGCCCCGCGTCGCCGAGCTGTTCGAAGCGCGCCGCCCCAAGGATCCCGCGGTCATCACGGAAATCGACGGGCGCGTGAGCTTCGGGGACGTCAAGCGCGGAAAGCGCAAGGTCGAGGTGACACCCAGGGACGGAGACCCGCGGGTATACGACGTTCCGGTCGGCAAGCATCTGCGCGCGCACGAAGGCGACGAGGTGCACGCCGGAGACCGCATTTCGGAAGGCCCCATCAACCCGCACGACATTCTGCGCGTGAAAGGGCCCCGCGCGGTCCAGGAGTACCTCCTGAACGAAATCCAGGAGGTTTACCGGCTGCAGGGTGTCAGGATCAACGACAAGCACATCGCCGTCATCGTGCGCCAGATGCTGAAGAAGGTCCGCATCACGGATTCCGGGGACACCACCTTCCTCGAGGGTGAGAGCGTGGATCGGGCCGAGTTTATCGCGGTCAACCAGGAGTTGGCCGAGGGAGCGAAGACCGCGCGCTCCGAGCCGCTCCTGCTGGGCATCACGAAGGCCAGTCTCACGACCGAGTCATTCATCTCCGCGGCTTCCTTCCAGGAGACCACGCGGGTGCTGACGGACGCGGCGGTCAGGGGTGCCCGCGACCACCTCAAGGGGCTGAAGGAAAACATCATCATCGGCCACCTGATTCCGGCTGGCACCGGTATCCACCGGTACCAGCACGTCGAGTTCATGGTCGAACAGCAATTCTACGACGAGGAGATCCTGCCCCTGGCGGAGCCGGAGGGCCTGCTGGCCGGGTTCACCGCAGAGGAGACGGCGCTCGAGTAGCCACGGGCGCGGAGTGTGTCCGGCGTTGACACGGGCGGGAACGCTTTCGTATCTTTGAAAGCTGCACAGGATATGCCTGATGTCTCTGAGGGAATCCTCCCGGACGTCTACGGGCGAGCCGTGTGGCGCGAAGCAAAGCGCTCGTCGTGATGTGAACGCCTTACTGCTGAAACCAATCGTATGCCGACCATCAACCAGCTCGTGCGCAAGGGCCGCCGGTCCGTCCGCAAGAAGAACAAGTCGCCGGCGCTCCAGAAGAACCCCCAGAAACGGGGCGTTTGCACCCGTGTGTACACCACGACCCCCAAGAAGCCCAATTCGGCGTTGCGCAAGGTCGCACGCGTCCGGCTGACCAGCGGGTACGAGGTGACTTCGTACATCGGCGGCGAGGGACACAACCTCCAGGAGCACTCCATCGTGCTCATTCGGGGAGGCCGGGTGAGGGACCTGCCCGGCGTGCGCTATCACGTCGTGCGCGGCACGCTGGACACCTCGGGAGTGGGCGACCGCCGCCGGGGTCGGTCGAAGTACGGAACCAAGGAACCCAGGTAGTGGCGGATTCAACGATGCACATTCCGACTCCGGGCCGCGCAC
>JAJEBS010000288.1 GCA_022822425.1 Gemmatimonadota bacterium
CAGTAGCGTGGTCGAGAGGCTCTGGGCGGCGGACATGTTGTCGAAGCTCCCCACCAGCAGATCCTCGGGGAGCCAGTTGTCGGCGTTCACCTCGAGCCCCAGGAGCTCGTGGATGACGCGCTCGTATTCGGGCCGGCTGAGCCGCTGAAACCGGCGCGTGCCCAGATTGGGAGCCGCTCGGGCGACATCGTCGACGGAGGATTCGAGCGTCTCGACCAGCGACAGCAGGGTATCGGCCGACGGCCGCGGAATCCCGGGCGGCGGCATCATTCCCGCGCGCAGCTTGCGGATCATTTTCTCCGCCGTCTCGCGCTCCCCTTCGGCGGACTCCACGGCGAAATGCTGCAGCGAGAGGTTGCCGGTGAGGAGCGCGTCGTTGTGGCAGACGACGCAGTACTGCTGGACGACGGCGGTGAGCGCGGGTGACGGAAGGGCCGGAGAGGGAACGGGCCGCGATCCCGGCGCCAGCAGGGTCTCCGGGCCGGGATCAGGGCTGTGGAGGGATGCGGTTCGAACGACATCGGGTGTACCGGCGCCGAGAATGAGCCCAAAGCCCGCCAGGGACCACGTTGCGAGGAGAACCGAGCCCTGGGAAAGTCGCTTCATACGCTGTCCTCGAAACCGTCGGGAGAGATCCGCTCCGTGTCCGTAGCCACACACCACCCCTAACCAGTAACTAATACGTTGCGCGAGGCTTTACCGCACGGGTTTGCGGGAAGATTGGCGCACTCCTGCCGGCGACCGAAACGGGATTGCCGAGGGACTCCGTCGCTAACGTGACCCAGCTCGTGACCGTGGATGAGGACTATCTCGCCGAGTGCTCGGGACAGATTCCGGCAGTGCTCATGAGCCGAATTGAGGCGGGTCTGCGCCTGGTCCTGGATCTGTGAGGGGCAATGGGCCCGGGCATCGAGGTCAGCGAACGCTCATGCCCCGGGGCTGAGCCTCACAACCGTCGTCGCGCGGCTCCCCTCGCCGGCGAAGGTCACGCGGATCGTACGATCCGATTGGCCGGATACGCTCGCGGCGGCGTCGGTCGAAGCAGCGTCGACCGGCGTGCCGAAGAGTTGAACATCGTAGGCGCGTCCCTGTGTGCCCTCGAGGGTCAGCAGCCAACCGTCTTCGTCGGCCACCAGGTCGATGATCCGGAAGCCCGTGCTGCGCTGACCCGGCTCCAGGTCGATGCGGGGCGGGGCGACCGCCAGTCCGCCCTCCCAGCGCACCACGATCTCGGCGACCTCGTCCTGGTCCACGGCTTCGGGTGCGGCACCCTCGGGTGCGGGTGCGTCGCGGCCAACCTGGATACGCGCGGCCCTCCCGGCCGGAGCCGGAATGCCATCCACCGTGACCGACGGGTTGCGGGCTCCGACGGGCACGTCCGGAACGAAGTCGAGGTCCAGCCGGGGACCTTGCCAGCGGATGATCGCTCGCTGCGAGCCCCCTGCGGATGTCCAGTCCTGACGAATCTCCACATCCAGCGTCGTGTTGCCGGCACGCAGGCCGCGCACCGCCGCCGACGGCCAGCCGGGCGGCAGCTGGGGCGCGAGCCGGGCCCGTCCCAGGGGCGCGTCCGGCTGCCATCCGAAGACGCCGCGCAGCAGGGGCGTGACGAGCATCGAGGTCGCGAAGAACTGGTGCGGCACGGTCTGGTCCAGAGGCTGGTAGAAGCGCCCCGAAAGGAGCTCCGGGTGCCGGCCCAGAGCCCAGTCGAGCGTCATCTGCTTCACGGCGTCCATCAGGTGGAAGCCCGCCCAGGGACGGCGATAGCGGTACTGGGCCCACGCCGCGAACCCCGTCACGAAGGGCCAGACGGTGCCCATGTTGTACTGCAGCGGGTCATACAGGTCGCTCTCCGTCGAGAGCATGTGCGCACCCCAGTCCGACGACACCCGGTCGCCGGCGATTCTGGTCAGGGTGGAGCGTGCGCGCTCATCATCGAATAGCCCAAAGGCGGCCGCCGTGGCGGGCCAGACCGTGAGGTTGTCGTTGGTGTCGCCTCCGCGAAGGATCCCGAAGGCGTGGTGTCCCTCCGCTTCGCGCCAATAGGACTCGTTGAGCGTCCTGCGCGCCTCGGGCGCCAGGCGGGTCGCAACCTCCCCGATCTCCCCGTCGCCCACACGTTCGGCGAGCGCCAGCGTCCCTTCGAGGGCCGCGACCCAGACTGCGGCCAGGTAGATGTCCTGGTGGATGGCCTCCCCCAGTCCCCCCACCTCGACCGCGCCGAGACCGCCCACCGTGTTCTCGATGATGCCGTCGCCGTCGGTCTCGGCGGTGAGGCACCACGCCCAGGCGCGCCGGTATGCCGGCCAGAGCTCGCGCACCAGCTCGTCGTCGCCGCTGGCCCGCCAGTACTCGTAGAGCGCGAGCATCCAGTAGGGCGTGGTGTCCGCGTGGTAGTAGGCGTAGGGGTATTCGCCGAACCAGTCGACGTGCGCGGCGGCCTGCGAGATCTCGTGGGTGATCTTTCCGTCGGCGCGCTGGTAGCGGGCCAGAAACGCCAGCTCCTCCGCCACCAGCTCCCACTGGCCCAGCGCGTCCATGGCGAAGGTGTTGATGGCCGCATCGCCGCCGAAGAACCAGCCGAATCCGGGACGGGTGCCGTTGCGCGACAACCCCCACCCGGCGACGAAGCCGCACCCCAGATCCGGGTTGCACACCCGCTGTTCCTCCAGGTTGATCTTGGCCCACTCGAGCGCGAGATCCAGTTCGGGGTCGGGGGTCTCGACGGAGGCGGTGGACGCGAGCGCGCGACCGGCCCACAACCGCTTGTCGTAGTAGAGTCCCTCGGCGTTCGCGATGAGCTCGCGGTAGCTCTCGAAGACGGATTCGCGGGAGCCGGTGCCGGCCGCGACCGCGATGGGGATGAACTCGCGCCTCGCCCGCCCCGGGTCGACCGGAATCACCATCGTGCGCGGCGCCTCGCCCAGCTGATGGGCCGGATGCTCCACCGAACTGGTCGCCCACGGCGACCCCACGACCGCGTTGCGGGTCTGCAGGCTCTCCGAGAGGACGAAAAGGCGGCGCTCCGCATCCCAGTACGCGTACTGGCCGCCCAGCGAGCCCGGCCACATGTAGTTCAGCACGGGCTCGAACCCGGCGACGATCTCGAGCGGCTCGGGGGTGTCGACCTCCAGCAGCACGAGGAGGCCGGACGTGGCCGTGTCGGAAGGCGCGAGGATGTGCTGGCGCACCCGGAAGGCCGCGTGACTGTATGTGATGGTCGCCAGCTCG
>JAJEBS010000168.1 GCA_022822425.1 Gemmatimonadota bacterium
CCGGCCGCCGTCGCGGGCCGCGCCAAACCAGCTGTAGATGGATTCCGGGCCATGTCCCTCGACGGGAAACGCGAGCTGCGCTTCGAGACCCAGGGTGACCGAGTAGCTGCCCCCTCGCAGAAGCTCGGGTTGAAGCCGAAGTACGAACTCACCGCCGCGCCAGGGTTCGTGCGAGAACGTTTCGACCGGCGATTCCGACGAGAAGACGGGCCTCATGGGGTCGGCGGGGTCGGCGGGCACGCGAAAAAGGTCCACGAATACCCGCGCCGGCTCGCCGGACTCGACCGCAACCTCGACCGTCAGCCTTCGTCCCCGCTCAAGGCGAAAACGGTATCCTGCGGCCTCCGGGGCGTCGGGGCTGATGTAGCCTTCCTCCGCGTAGGGCAACGATACCGGAAGTGGCTCGGCGAGCGCCGCGCGTCCCGCAGTCTCCCAGTCCCTCGCGAGCGCCGATTCTCCGAGTCCGGCGACGTTCAGCCGAGCCTGGTAGGCCTCGTGCGGCGTCAGGTCGCGGAAATGGTCCCGGGCCTGCTCGATCTGCTCGCATCCGGACACGACCAGGAGTCCGGCGACGACGAGAGGGAGGACGACGGTGTTGCGGCGTGGCTGCCTCCATGCGTGCAGCCCGGGCGCTACACCGGAGCAGCTCCCGGTGATGCTCGAGCGCAATCGTGCCGACATCAATCCACCTCTCCCGCATCCCGAAAACGCCTCCGCCATCGCATCCCGCAGCCATTCTAGCAGGCCGAAGCCGAAGAGGGAAACCGCGTGGGCGCCATCGCTGGAACCGCATCCTCACCGCTGGGCCGGTGGGAGGATTCAAAGGCGCCCAATCCTGCGCATAATATGTATTATGTATAGTCTCGGAATCTCGCCGCCCCCTTTCAGAAATCTGAGACGGCAAAACTCCCCGATGACACCCGCAGAATTCCGTGATTCGCGCCGTCGGAATTCTGATATGACGGCGCTGGGTCTTCCGTCAGGATCCTGACGGGAGGGTCGTCACAGCCGGCCGATCAGGTCGAGGATTCGGAGCATCCAGACGCGCCAGACCGCTTCCCGAACGATCTTCCCCGACATCTTCGACTCACCGGAATCGCGCTCGGTGAAGACGATCGGGACCTCGACCAGACGAAAGCCCTTGCGCGCTGCCCGGAACTTCAACTCGATCTGGAAGGCGTATCCGTTGGAGACGATGCGATCGAGGTCGAGGGCCTCGAGGACTTCCCTGCGCCAGCAGTTGAAGCCACCGGTGGCGTCTGCGACCGGAAGACCGGTGATGGTTCGCGCGTACCAGCAGCCGAAATAGCTGATCAGGAGCCGGCTCATGGGCCAGTCGACCACGGTGACGCGGCCGTGGAGGTAACGGGAACCGATGACGACGTCCGCGTGGCGTGTCTGTTCGATGAACGCCGGGAGCATTTCAGGGGAATGCGAGAGGTCGGCGTCCATCTCGCAGAGCAGCGGGTAGCCGCGTGCGAGGCCCCACCTGAACCCCGCCAGGTACGCGGGCCCGAGACCGAGCTTTTCGGTTCGATGCAGCACGTGGAGGCGGGGTTCGTCGCGCGCCATCCCATCGGCCAGCTGTCCCGTGCCGTCCGGCGAGCCGTCGTCGATGACCAGGATCTCGATGCCCGGATGCTGATCCAGAACCAGGGGCACGATCCTGGGGAGATTCTCCCGCTCGTTGTAGGTCGGGATCAGGACGAGGAGTGGCTGGTCAGGCATGGGACGCTCCATCCTCCGCTCGCAGTGCCTCGTAGACCTCCAGGTGCCGTTCCACGAGCCGATCGTTGCTCCAGCGGGTGGCGACGCGCTCCCGCCCGCGGCGTCCGGCCTCCCGCAGATCGGTTCGGCGCAGGAGGGCGACAAGCCGTCCGGCGAGATCGGCGGGATCCCCCGGCTCGAACAGGGTCCCCACGGATTCGTCCACGATCTCGGGCAGTCCCCCCACGCGGGAAGCGGCCACCGGAAGCTCGCACGCCATGGCTTCCAGCGCCGCGATCGACGTTGCCTCCATGAGCGAGGGAACGACCGCAACGGCGGCGGAAGAGAGAATGCCCGGCATCTCGGCATTGGGCCGGGCACCGAGGAAGCGGACGCGTTCGGCCACGCCCAACTGCGCGCTCAGGCCCTCCAGCTCCTCCCGTTCCGGTCCGTCGCCCACCAGAATCGCCTCCACTCCGGGAACCGCCGCGGCGATTTCGGGCATCGCCTGCACGAAAAACCGCACTCCGTTTTTGGGAAAGAGACGGCGCGGCACGACCAGCAGAGGCCCGGACACCGGCGGATGCGACGGTGCGCGGCGTCGAAAAACCGACGTGTCCACCCCGTTGGTCACCGGCTCGGTGGACAGACCCGGGAGCAGGCCGTCGGCGACGTCGGCGATCTCGACGCTGGTTGCGAAGGTATGGTCGGACGCGCGCAGGAGGGTGCGCAGCCCCGGCCGCCATTGCGCCTTACCCGCCAGTCGAAGGAAATGCGAGGTGTGCAGGGTGGTAATCAACGGCCGGGCGCGGATCCGGCCGGCAATCCAGGCCGGCGGGATGGAGGCGATGGCCTGTGCGTGCACCACGTCGACGCGGGCACTCGCCCGGGTGGTGCGCGGTGTCGAGCACATCGAGTGCAGGAACCACCCTCCCGGGTTGCGCGCCGGCAGCCATGTCCTCGAGACGTGGATACCCCCCATGAGCTGCTTGCGCGGAAGAGTCGGCCGCGACCGCGAGGTGACCACGCCCACCCGGTGTCCCCGGGCCACAAGTCCCCGGCACAGGTTGAAGACGTGGCTCTCCAGTCCGCCCACCTCCGGCGGGAAGTAGATGCAGTGCATCAGGATGTTCATGGCTCTTCCGGAAGCCAGTCACGGGTCCGGCGCGTGACTCCGGTGAGCCGATGCGCCACGATGTCGGCGATCCGCGCCGCCGCGTCGCCGTCGCCGTAGGGGTTGGCGGAACCGGCCTCCCGGTCCCCTTCCCCGTCTCCATCCGCCAGCGCGGCCAGGGCCTCGGCGACAATGCGGTCCCGGTCGGTTCCCACCAGCCTGGCAACCCCCGCCGCCACGCCTTCGGGGCGCTCGGTCACCTCCCGCAACACGAGGACCGGAGTGCCGAATGTGGGTGCTTCCTCCTGGATTCCCCCCGAGTCGGTGAGCACGACGCGCGCCCGGGCCAGCGCCCGCAGGAGATCCGGGTACGACAGCGGGTCCGTCAGGTGAATCCGGGGATGGTCGGCGAGGTATTCGCGCGCCGGACGGACGACCCGCGGATTCGGGTGCACGGGATAGATGACCTCGACATCCGGACAACGGTCCGCGATCTCGCGGACGGCCCGGAACACCCGACCCAGAGGTTCTCCGAACGACTCGCGCCGATGGGCGGTGAGCAGCACCAGCGAGCCCCCTCTCTCCAGGAGTTCGGCCAGCACCCGGTCTCCGATTTCGGCATCGTGGCGGGCCAGCCGCAGGAGAGCGTCGACCACGGTATTGCCGGTGACGTGAATCGAATCGCCGGAGATCCCTTCGTCCAGCAGGTTCTGGCGCGCCAGGGAGGTGGGCGCGAAGTGAAGTTCGGCGAGCGTGTCCGTCATCCGGCGGAACAGCTCCTCGGGGTACGGGGCCCACCGGTTGCGGCTGCGCAATCCGGCCTCCACGTGACCTACCTGGACGCGTTCGAAGAACCCCACCAGCGAACCGAAGAAGACGCTGGCCGTGTCGCCCTGCACCAGCATCATGGCAGGTGCGAACTCGCGGACCATGTCCCTCAGCCCTTCCATGCAGCCCCGCCCTACGTCGTAGAGGGTCTGACCGGACTTCATGATGCCCAGGTCGAAGTCGGGAACGATGGAGAAGGCTTCCAGCGCCTGGTCGACCATGTCGGTGTGCTGACCCGTCAGCGCGACCGCGCTCTCCACCAGGTCGGCGCGACCGCGCAGCGCCTCCGCCACCGGGGCCATCTTGATCGCTTCCGGACGGGTGCCGATGACGACCAGGACGCGCGGACGCGTCATCCCCGGCACCGGTCGAGGTGGGGATGGGTTGCATCGGCGCGGCCGACGCCGGGCGAGCCGCTCACAGGCGCTTGCGCATGCGCGCCGGGAGGATGCCGAGCTGGTCGCGGTACTTGGCCACCGTCCGGCGCGCGATCCGGATGCCGTCGGCGCGAAGGAGCTTGACGAGGGCCATGTCGGTGAGGGGCTTGCGGGTGTTCTCCCCGGAGATGAGCGCCTCCATCTTCGCCTTGACTCCGCGAGCGGAAATGTCTCTGCCGCTTGTGGTTGAGAGCCCGCTCGAGAAGAAGTACTTGAGGCTGAAGACGCCCCGCGGCGTCTGGACGAACTTCTCGTTGGTCACGCGCGACACGGTCGATTCGTGCATCTCGATATGGTCGGCCACCTCACGCAGGGTGAGCGGCCGCAGATGCTGAACCCCCTTTTCGAAGAAGCCGTGCTGACGCTCGACGATGTACTGCATCACCTTGAGCATCGTCTGGCGCCGCTGTTCGATGGCCTGGATCATCCAGCTGGCGGAATTCAGCTTGTCCTTGATGAACGTCTTGTTCTCTCCCCGGAACAGGCGCTTGTCCCGGGCGACTTCCTGGTACGAGCGCGCCAGCCTCAGCTGAGGCATGCTGGTGTCGTTGGCGAACACCAAGTATTCGCCGGAGATCTTCTCTACGATCAGGTCCGGGACAATGTAGTGCTCGGGTTCGGGTGAATACCTGAGTCCGGGCTTCGGGTCCAGCCTGGCGAGCTCGTCGGCGGCATCCTGGACCGCCCGGGGCGCTACCCCGAGGCCGCGGGCGATGTTGGCCCAGCGGTGACTCAGGAGGTCGTCGAAGTGCTCGTCGACCATGGTGCGGATGAGTTCATTCTCCTCCCCCGATTCGCGCAACTGGATGAGGAGGCATTCGCGCAGATCGCGTGCCCCGACGCCCGGGGGATCCATGTCCTGCACGGTCTCGAGCATCGCCTCCACTTCACCCACTCCGAACGGGGCGAGCATGATGGCCAGCGCCTCCGGAGACTCGTCCCCGGCGGCTTCGAGGGCGACCTCGCGCACGTCTTCGAGCCAGCTGCTGAGGTGTTCGGCGATGGTTTCCAGCGGACAGCGCAGGAGGCCGTCGTCATCGATGTTGCCGATGATCTCCTGCGCGATCCTCTGCTCGCGGCCGGAGAGCGTCAGCAGCCGGGTCTGGTTCTCCAGGTGATCGCGGAGATCGGGAGCCCTGGACGGCGTGGGGAGGTCGAAGTCGCGGGGTTCGTACTGGGCGCGGTGTCCGCCGGCGTCGAATCCGTCGAGCAGGATGGATTCCCAGTCGATCTCGTCCCCGTCTTCGTCCGCGCCATCCTGGTCGAGTTGCACTTCCTGCTCGGTGTCGCCCTCGACCACCTCCAGGAACGGATTTTCCGTCATCTCCTGCTTCAGGCGTTGCTGAAGGTCGAGCAGCGGAAGATGAAGCAGCTCCATCGCCTGGTACAGGCGCGGATTGATCTTCATCTCCTGCCTGAGCTCCGGGCTCTGGATGAGCCGCGTGCCGAGACCGGTCATGCGACCACGGGGGGATTGAAGCGCTTGCGCATGCGATCGGTCAGAACGGGGCCAAGGTAGATCTCGGCGACTTCGTCGTTCCAGACCAGCTCGGAGACGGTGCCGACCACCCGGATGCGGCCCTCGTGCATGATGTAGGCGCGGTCGACGATCTCGAGCGTCTGTTCCACGCTGTGGTCCGAGATGATTACCCCGATGCCGCGGTGCCGCAGCCCGGCCACGATCTGCTGGATGTCGTTGACGGCGATGGGATCGATTCCGGCGAAAGGCTCGTCGAGGAGCATGAACTTGGGACGCTGGACCAGCGCCCGGGTGATCTCCAGGCGACGCCGTTCCCCGCCGGAGAGCGAAAAGGCCTTCGAGTGGCGAAGGTGGCCGATGGAGAGCTCCGACAACAACTCGTCGAGGCGCTGTCTGCGCTCCGCCTTCGGCAGCGGGAGCGTCTCCAGGATCGCCATTACGTTCTGTTCGACGGTCAGGCGCCGGAAGACGGAAGGCTCCTGGGCGAGATAACCGACCCCGAGGCGCGCGCGCCTGTACATGGGAATGCCGGTCAGCACCCGGTCGTCCAGCCGCACCTCCCCGGCCTGGGGTGAGATCAGTCCGACCATCATGTAGAACGTCGTCGTCTTGCCGGCGCCGTTCGGCCCGAGCAGCCCGACGATCTCGCCCTGCTCCACCGCGATGTCGACGTCGTTCACTACCTTGCGGCCGCCGTAGCTCTTGGTCAGCCCGGTCGCGACCAGCCGGCTGGCGGGCGGCGAGGCGCCGTTGTCCGCGGACTCGCTGGCAAGGACGCCGAACTTGTGCTGCAGCACCACCGCCATGGCCTCGATGTTCTCGACCAGCGGATCGCGATCGACGGATATCTCCTGCCACAGCTCGGCGTCGAGGACAAGCCGTTCCCAGCTGTCTTCGCGGGGATCGCGGCCGGCGATGCCTACCGCCTCCAGGCGCCCGATCACCTGTTCCTCCAGGTAGCCGCCGAGTTCGCCGCCGCGCTCGCGCCAGGATGCCTCCAGGTGGAGTTCGAGTGCCTCGTACTGGCGGCGCACCGACGACACCCAGTGGTCCCGGCCCACGGATCCCGAATCGTCCGCGCCCCGGATCAACTCGAGCACCGCGACCGCTACCGAGACATCGTGCGGCTCGAGTTCCTGCATCAATTCCAGAAAGCGTTCCAACGTCATGTCATCTCCGTGTGGCGGGGGGCGCCGCGGTCGTGTCGGCGGGCACCGCGGCCGTGTCGGGGGGCGGGGCCACGAGGGGCTCGAGCTGCACGCCGCGAGCGTTGCCTTCCACGATGACCGAGGTCACTTCGCCGTCCTGCATGAAGATAGTGATCAGGTTTCCCCGGACGTAGTGAAGGGCGAGCCGGCTGTCCGGCTCCGGCTCCGCGGCCGCGTCTTCTCTCCCGCCCTCTCCCGTGGCCTCCTGCGCGTCGGGGTCTTCCTCCGTGGCGGCTTCCCGCGCGGGCTCCTCCGAGACCTCGTCCCCTTCTCCCGCCTCGTCGCCTTCACCTTCTGCTTCCGCGCCGCCGCCGGAGGGAGTCATGCGGTAGAGGCTCGCCGCCTCGCCGCGCGCCTCCAGCCGATCGAGCTGGTAGCCTCCGCCCGCCTCGCCCGAGGCCGGGCCGGTGCCCGTGGCGGTCGGGGTGTCGGCGGCGACCGGACGGAAGAAGGCGATGATGGTGTCGCCGGAGACCCAGTCGGAGCGCGCGATCTCCGGCGTGTCCTCGGTATTGAGGGAATCGCGTGCGAGCGACTCGCCGCGCGCGCCGCCCACGGCGACCACGCGCTCCAGCACCTCGTTGGGGGCCAGAACATCGATGGAATCCCCCTCCAGCTCGAACATCTCGGCCACGGCGCGCGGCCGGGCGGGAGGAAGCACTGCAGCCGAGTCTCCGCTTTCGCCGGTCGTGGCGCGCAAGGCGTCCGCGTCTCCGGGGGCCGGTTCTTCTCCGAGCGCGATCGCTTCGCCCGGCGCCGGTGCGGCGGATCCGACCCGGACTTCATCGGTGGGTTCTTCCGACGCAGTAGCGGTGGCCGCCGCCGAATCCCCGGATGCGCCGCCTCCGTCCCCCGGCGGCCGGGGAAGCTCGGTCTCCGGCGGCCGTTCGTTCATGGCCACGATGCGATCCAGCACCCCGTCCTGCATCAACACCCGGATTTCGGGCGCGGTCATGTCGATCTCGCTCCCGGAGAGTGCCGCGTCACCCCGTGCCGCGACCTGGCTGCCGTCCATGTCCAGGTCCACCGCCTCGCCGCTCAGGGCGTATTCGGCACCGTATCCGAAGACGCGCGGCGCCCTCCCGCGCAGAAAGAGCTTGCCGGCGGCCTCCCGGTATTCGATGGAATCCGCGAGCGCGCGAAACTCATCGTTGTAGAGTTCCGCGTTGCCGGTGGCCAGCATGTAGTCCGCGCCGCTCAGGTAGATGCGCTCGGCATCGACGTCGTAGGGGACGGGCGTGGTGTCCGGGGG
>JAJEBS010000285.1 GCA_022822425.1 Gemmatimonadota bacterium
GGCCACCGCGCTCACGCTCATCGTCGTGCCGGTGGTGTACTCCGTGGTGGAGAGCAGCCATGCCCGGTCGCGCGGGAGAGCTCGCGCGCCGCGCCCGGCCCGGGCGGCGGAGGCGCTCCCGTGAACGCGGCCGGCGGTTCCGGGCAGTCGGGCATCGTGCCTGCGCCGGCGGCGGAGGTGGCGCGGTGATCGGCGGGAGCATCCGGCGGCCGGTGGCGGTGGCCATGGGCTGCCTGGCGGTCGCCCTCATGGGAGCCAGCGCCTGGCGCAACATCCCCATCGAACTGCTGCCCGAAACCCAGCTGCCCCGGCTCAACGTGGACGCCGAATGGCGCGGCGCCTCGCCCGAGACGGTGGAAGCCTTCCTTACGTCCCCCATCGAGGCTGCCGTTCAGCAGGTCAAGGGGGTGGAAAAGGTCGTCTCCCTGTCCAGCGAGGTACAGGGAACCGGAACCTCCAGCATCGAAGTGCAGTTCAGCCGCGACACGGACATGGACTTCGCGCGGCTCGACCTCTCCGAACGGCTCTCAGCCCTCGAGGAGGAACTGCCTCCGGCCGTGCGCCGGATTCTCGTCCGGCCGTACGTCCCGCCCGAGTTCGAGTCCCGCAGCCAGCGCGGGTTCCTGCGCTACATCTACACCGGCCCCTACACGCTCGAGGCGCTCCGGGCCGACCTCGACGACCGCGTGGTGCCGGATCTCTCGCAGATCGAAGGCGTGGCGCTGGTTCAGGCAAGGGGCGGACGAGAGCGCCTGATCGAGATCGAGCTGAACGAGGACCGGGTCAGTTCGCTCCGGCTCTCGCCGGGCGTGGTGAACAGTCGGATCAACGACCTCGACCTGGTGCGGGAGGCCGGAGCGGTCCGTGAGGGCGACCGGGAATGGTCGGTAACCATCCAGAACCGCGTTGCGCGCGCCGAGGAGATCCTGGGCACGGTGCTGCTCGAGAACCAGGGAACCCTGGTGCGCGTCTCGGATGTGGCGGACGTGCGGGACAGCTATGAGGAACCCCGAAGCTACAACCGCATCAACGGCCAGCCCGCCGTCTCGTTCATGGTGATCCGCGAGATCGGCGCCAACACGGTGCGGGCGGCCGACGCGGTCAAGGCGCGGGTGGCACAGCTGGAACGGGCGAGCCTGGCGGGGACGAGCCTGATCCTCGACCATGACGAGAGCGAGGCCATCAAAGAGCAGTTGACCGATCTGCGCACGCGGGCGCTCATCTCCGCTTTCGTCATTTTCTCGGTGCTGCTCCTCTTCCTGCGCTCGTTCCGCTTCGCGGGGGTCGTCTTCATGACGATCGCGTTCTCCGTGCTCATCTCGCTGAACCTGATCTACTTCGGGGGCATGACCCTCAACCTGCTCACGCTGATGGGGCTGGCGATGGGGTTCGGTCTGATCGTGGACAACGCCATCGTGGTGCTGGAGAGCGTGTTCCGCCGCTGGCAGGGCGGGCGGGACGCCGTGGGTGCGGCAACCGAGGGCACCCGCCAGGTGGTGTTGCCGATCCTCACGTCCACCGCCACCACCCTCATCGTCTTCGTGCCCTTCGTGTACCTGCAGGGGGAGTTGCGGGTGTTCTATGTGCCGCTTGCGATCGTGGTGGCGCTGACGCTGGGGGCCTCGCTGCTGGTGGCGTTCACATTCATCCCCGCGCTGGCCGCGCGCGTGCTGCCTCGTGTGCGGAGGGACGAAGCGGCGACCGGTTCAGCTCATCGAAGCCAGTCCCGCGGCGCGGGAGCCGTCCCCGAGTCCGGCGTCCACGGCGACGAGCACCCCGCAGATGCGCCGGCGGGCCGCGGACGGAGGACGCCGCTCTATACCCGGGTCTATTCGACCATCATCGGCTTCACCCTGCGCCGCGCCTGGCTGGCGGTCACGGTGGCGGTGCTGGCCTTCGGCGGGTCGTGGTATCTGTTCGAGAACCACGTCACCCGGGGCGTGCTCTGGGGCGGGGGGATGGGCGGTCTGGACACCTACGTCCTCATCAATATCGAATTGCCGCGCGGCTCCGACCTGGAGCGCACCGACAACCTGGTTCGCTCCTTCGAGCAGCGGCTGGCCGCGATTCCGGAGGTGGAACGCTTCTCCTCGACCGTGACGGGCACGTACGGGCAGATCACCGTCAACTTCCCCGATTCGCTCGAGAACACCGGCATCCCGATGGCCATCAAGGAACAGATGTTCAGCCACAGCCTGGGCTTCACCGGGGCCGAGGTGCGGGTGATTGGCCAAGGCCTGGGATTCTACGGCGGAGGCGGAGGCGCTTCGCCGAACTATTCCATGAAGGTACTGGGGTACAACTACGAGCGCGTGCGCGAGATCGCCGAAGATCTGGGCAACCGGCTCGCGCGCGTGCCGCGGGTGCGCACCATCGACACCAACTCCGCCGGGCGATTCGTCCGAGAGCGCGCGACCGAGTTCGTGGTCGAGATCGAGCGCGACCAGCTGGCGCGCCACGACATCTCGGTGCAGGAACTGGTCGCGCGCATGAACGCGGCCGTCTCGGGCCAGACCAGCGAGGCCCAGCTCAAGATCGGCGGCGACGAGGTGCGCTACGAGGTGAAGCTCGAGGGGTACCGCGACACCGACGTGCAGGAGCTTCTCGAGACCATCATCGCCACTTCCACCGGCAGCGGCATCCGCCTGGGCGACGTGGTCTCGATCGCCCCCGTGGACGTGCTCGCCTGGATCCGCCGCGAGGACCAGCAGTACGAGCGCAGGGTGGCGTACGAGTTCGCGGGACCGCGCCGGCTCGGCGACCAGTACTACGACGGCATCATCGAGTCCACCGAACTGCCGGTTGGCTACGTGATCGAGGAGGATCAGGGATTCCGGTGGAGCGACGAGGACCGCAGGCAGATCTACGCCGTGCTGGCGGTGTCGATCCTCCTCATCTACATGGTGACCGCCGCGCTCTTCGAGTCGGTGCGCCTGCCGCTTTGCGTCCTGCTCACGGTGCCCATGGCGCTGATCGGGGTCTTCCTGATGTTCTTCTACACGGGGGCGTCGTTCACCCGGGAGGCGTACGTGGGGGTCATCATGATGGGCGGCATCGTGGTCAACAACGCGATCCTGCTGGTGGACAACATCAACCGCGTGCGGCGCGAATCCGGGGGTGATCTGCATGCCGCCATTCTCGCCGGCACCCTCGAGCGGGTGCGGCCGATCCTGATGACCACGGCCACGACGGTGCTCGGACTGCTGCCGCTGGTGCTCTTCTCCGAGACCGCCGACTCCACCATCTGGAACGCGCTCGGCTACGCGCTGATCGGCGGGCTGCTGTCCTCCACGATCTTCGTGCTGGCCACGACCCCGGCCATCTATCTGCTCATCGAGGGCGGGCGCGGGCGAGGCGGGCAGGTGGCCGCGCGGGCGCCGGCGGCCTGACCCGTGCGCGTTCGCTTCGCTCCGTCGCCGACGGGGTTTCTGCATGTCGGAGGGGCACGCACCGCGCTCTTCAACTGGCTGCTCGCGCGCCAGAGCGGCGGCACCTTCGTGCTGCGCATCGAGGATACCGACCGCGCCCGCTCAAACGAGGCGATGACCGACGCGATCCTGCGCGGGCTCGGGTGGCTCGGCATCGACTGGGACGAGGGACCCTTCTTCCAGAGCGACCGGGTGGGAGAGCACACCGCCGCCGGACACAGCCTTCTCGCCGGCGGGCAGGCGTACCGGGACTTCTCCACCCCCGAGGAACTCGCCCGCGACCGCGCCAACATCGCCGCCCTGGCGGGGGAGGCCACCCGGGCGGCACGGCGGCGGGCGGAGGCGCTGGCGCCCGGCGAGGCCGAAGAGCGGGCGGAAGCGGGCGAGCCCCACGTGGTGCGCTTCCTCGTCCCGGAGGGTTCCACCGAATGGAAGGACGGCGTCCACGGCCCGATGCGCTTCCGCAACCAGGATATCGACGACCTGGTCATCCTGCGCGCCGATGACAGCCCGACCTACAACCTGGCGGTGGTGTGCGACGACGCCCACGCGCGCATCGACATGGTGCTCCGCGGCGACGACCACCTGTCCAACACGCCAAAGCAGATCCTGCTGGCGCGCGCCCTGGGCTTCCCGGTGCCGCGCTTCGGCCACGTGCCGCTCATCCTGGGACGGGACGGCAAGCGCCTCTCCAAGCGCCACGGCGCCACCGATGTCGCCGGATATCGCCACGACGTGCTGCCCGAGGCGATGGTCAACTTCCTGGCCCTGCTCGGCTGGTCGCCCGGCGACGACCGCGAGGTGATGGACCCGGACGAGATCGTCCGGCGATTCTCGCTCGGGCGCATTCTGCGCAAGGGCTCCGTGTTCGACGCCGACAAGCTCGCCTGGCTGAACGGCCGGCATCTGTCGCGCATGGATCTCGCGAAGCTGGAGCCGATCGTGAACACCCGCCTGGCCAAGCTGCGGCACGGGGCGGAGAGGGCGGTTCAGGACCGGCGGGACTGGTACGGAGGGCTGCTCGACATGCTGCGGACGCGGGCGCGCAGTGTGGATGCGCTGGCCCGCACCGTGCTGCTCTACCTGCCGGGCGAAATCGCGTACGAACCGGCGGCCGTGCGCAAGCACTGGAAGCGCCGCGCCGAGGTGCAGGAGTACCTGCCCGCGCTCCGGCGAACACTCGACGGCTGCGAGTGGCAGTCCAAGCCGCTCGAGCGCGCGCTTCGGGGTCTTGCCGCGGAGTTCGGCGTCGGCGCGGGGCGCCTGATCCATCCGCTGCGGGTGGCCCTCACCGGTCAGGCCGTCAGTCCGGGGATCTTCGACGTGCTGTACTACCTGGGCAGGGACCTCTCTCTCGACCGCATCGAAAGGGCGCTGGGGACCCTCGCTGAAGGAGAGGCGAAGCTGCAGGCAGCGACCAGCGGCCGGCCGGCTCCCGCATGAGCGTCCCGGGATGTCGCTGATGATGTCGGCCAGAACAGCGAGGTTCGCCGCCTTCGCCGTGGCCGCGCTGACAGCCGTTGCCTCCCTCGCCCCGGCGCCCGTTTGCGCGCAACGAGCCGACCGCAAGGCCATCGAGGTCATTTTCGACGTGCTGCGTCCGGGCGAGCAGCCCACCTTCTTCGCCGAGCAGGTCGGGCGCCCTCCCGGCGCCACCGGCCGCGCCCTGCTGGACGACGAGAACCGGAGCGCGCTGGAGCAGCTCGGCTACGTCGAGGTCGCCGCGGTCGAGGACGTGCTGCTCTGCCCCGACTTCCCTTCCCCCGAGGGCTGCCGCATCCGGGACGGCGGCGTCCTCTACCAGCTCGTCATGCCCGAACCCATCGCCGGCGGGCAGCTCTCGATGCGCGTGGTTCGTCTGATCGACGGGGCCGGCACCGACGGCCTGATCCGGCGCGAGGTGTGGGACATCCTGATGGTGCCCGACGCCGAGATGGGATGGCGGGCGCTGCGCAGCCGCCTGGACGCCACCAGCGACGGCCCGTGGGCCCCGCCGCCCGGATCCCGCGGGCCATCGTAGAGGGTGATGGTCGAGGAAACCCCGCGCTCGATGCCGCAACGCTCCGAACCGGCTGGAGGGGGGCAGGAACACGCGCGGGCGCTCATCGCGAAGGCGTGGCGATCGCGTTGGGAGGCACTCCAGGCGCCACCGGCCGACGAGGCGACTCTGGGCGTCCTCATGGCAGGGATCGAGGCCGACCTTGTCAGGGCCTGCGATATCCTCCGGCAGGCGGGTGCGAGGAAGGAGCTGTCCGTCGCATTGGGCAAACTCGGTCACGTCGCGTTGGACCTGGACCACCCGGACAAGTCCCGGACTCTGTTCGAGGATTCGGTCGCGGTCGCCCGGGAGGCCGATGATCCGCTGCGGCTCGCACACTCCGTACGGCACCTCGGCCAGGTGAACCAGCGCCTGGGCCGGCTCGCTTCAGCGGGACGGTGTTACGAGGAGGCGCTTGACCTTTACGACCGGGACGGGACGGCTCATCCCCTGGACCACGCCAACGCCCTTCGGCCCATGGCCCTGCTGAGGGAGGAACTCGGCGACCCGGAAGGGGCGCGGCTCCTGTGGCGCCGGGCGGCGAAGCTGTACCGGGCGGCCGGCGTCGATGAGGGTGTGCGCGAATGCGAAACGCATCTGTCGAGCCTGTAGCCGCGGCCTTCCTCAGACCCCCGCGCCCGCCGTCTCCTTCATCCCGTACCGGCGCCGCACGTAGTCGTCCACGATTTCCTTGAACTCGTCGGCCAGGCCATCGCCCTTGAGCGTGCAGTAATGGGCCCCGTCCACATAGACCGGCGCCTTGGGTTCCTCGAAGGTGCCGGGCAGCGAGATGCCGATATCGGCGTGCTTGGACTCGCCGGGACCGTTCACCACGCAGCCCATGACCGCGACGCGCATCTCCTCGACCCCGGGATGCCTCGACTTCCAGACCGGCATCTGCGCGCGCAGGTAGCCCTGGATGTCTTCCGCCAGCTCCTGGAAGAAGACGCTGGTCGTGCGTCCGCATCCCGGACATGAGGTGACCTGGGGTTCGAAGTTGCGGATCTCGAGCGCCTGCAGGATCTGCTTCGCGACCTGCACTTCCTCGGTCCGGTCCCCTCGCGGGCGCGGCGTCAGCGAGACGCGGATAGTGTCGCCGATCCCCTCGAGCAGAAGCGGGGCCAGCCCCGCGGCGCTGGCGACGATGCCCGGGATCCCCATGCCGGCTTCCGTCAATCCCAGGTGCAGCGCGTAGTCGCTCAGGGGCGCCAGTTTGCGATAAACGGTCACCAGGTCCTGAACCTTGGAGACTTTGGCGCTGATGACGATGCGGTCGTGGCCCAGCCCGACCTCCTCGGCGAGGACGGAGGAGCGCATCCCGCTCTCCACCATCGCATCCAGCACCACCTCCCCGGCGTCGCGCGGACGGCTCCGCTTCGCGTTCTCGTCCATGAGCTCGGTGAGCAGCCGCCGGTCCAGCGAGCCCCAGTTGACGCCGATGCGCACCGGCTTGTCGTATTCGATGGCCAGCCGGATGATGCTGCTGAAGTTCTCGTCGCGCCGCTTGGCGCCGACGTTGCCGGGGTTGATGCGGTATTTCGCAAGCGCACGCGCACACGCCGGATGCTCGGCAAGCAGGATGTGCCCGTTGTAGTGGAAGTCGCCCACGATGGGGACCTCCACGCCCTGGTCGCGCAGGCGCGCCACGATCTCGGGGACGGCGCGGGCGGCCGGGTGGTGGTTGACCGTGATCCGCACCAGCTCGCTCCCGGCGGCGGCCAGGGCGGCGACCTGCGCGGCGGTGGCCTCGGCGTCGGCGGTGTCGGTGTTGGTCATCGACTGCACGACGACCGGGTGCTCCCCCCCGACCATGACACCGCCGATATTCACGGCCGCCGAGGGCCTGCGCTTCACGTGACTCATCGCGCTTCCATCGCTACGGGTTGTCATTCGAGCTCGACGGTACAAATCTAGCACCCGGACGCTGGCCATACATGCGCGGCCCGAACACCGGCAAGCCGGCGGGTCCGGCCGATGCTACCCCGGCGAAACGCACCAGGCCGGCCAGCCCGGAATCCTTCATCCCCGATCCAGCGAGGAAAACCCATGTCCCACGTAACGATCCGCGTCATCAGAAACGGACCCTGCCGCATCGATGGCGAAATCGAACTCCAGGACGACGGAGGGAACCCCATCGAAACGCGCCCGGGCAAGGCGACCTTCCTGTGTCGCTGCGGCAGTTCGGAGAACAAGCCCTTCTGCGACGGAACCCACAAGCGCATCGGCTTCGAGGCGGATTGATGAGCCGGGACCCCGGATCCGGGATCAGCTCCCGAGTCGTGGCGCTTGCCACGGTATTCGCACTCGCGGCCGCATGCGCGGACGGATCCGCTCCCGGGAGCTCATCCAGGGGAGATGCGACCACGGGCGGCGCGACCGGCGACCCGCGTCCGGTCGAGTCCGCCGACGCAGCGGCCGCCGACGCAGCGGGTCTTGCCGCGCGCGTGACGGCACGCCTGGACGCGCTCCCCGCCCGCACCTCGCTCTACGCCCGGCACCTGCCCACGGGCCGCGAGATCGCCATCCGCGCCGACGAGCCGATGAACGCGCTCAGCGTCATCAAGATCCCGGTGATGGTGCTCGCGTATCGCGATGCGGAGGCCGGCACGCTCGACCTCGACGAACGCTACCGCATCCGGCCGGAGGATCTGCGCCGGGGCAGCGGCCTGCTCCAGACCTTCGCGCCCGGGCTGGAGCCGACCTGGCGCGACCTGGTGACCCAGATGATCATCACCAGCGACAACACCGCCACCGACATCATGATCGCGCGCGTCGGCCAGGAGCGGGTCAACGGGATGCTGTCGGAACTCGGCTACGGGCAGACCCGCCTGCGCGCCACCACCGGCGATCTCTTCCGCCGGGTGTGGGTGATGGCCGACCCCGCCAACGCGGCGCTGTCCCAGCTTGCGCAACGAGATTGCTAACTGTTGTGATTCGTTGAGGTTAGGGGATCAGCGGGTTGGATTCCCGACGATTGGTTCCCGCCGTTGGGGATCAGGCTCCGACTCGGCGGCGGCTTTCGAGCGCGGTCCTGAGTTGCGCCTCGTCGGCCTGCTGATAACAGCGGAGCACGGTCTTGGCGGACTTCCAGCCTCCGAGTTCGCAGAGCACCTTGAGCGGCTGATGCATGAGATCGGAGGCGAATTTGCGCCTGAGCGAATGCCAGCCGCGCCCGCGCTTGCGCTCCAGTCCGGCGAGCGCTTCGGCCCTCTCCCACCAAGCGCGGACCAGCGAGCTTTTGATGCAGGCCGAGGGGTCCCTCGGCGAGGGCATGACCGGGGCGTTTCCGCCCTTGTCATTGCGCCGCCGCGCCAGTTCCAAAGCCGCGACCGCCTCGGCGGTCGCGGGCGTGCGGTGTTCGTACCCGGTCTTTTCGTGCTCGGCGCGCCACCGGATGGTGCTGCCCTCGAAGTCGATATCGTGCCACCGGAGTTGCCGGACGGCCCCGATGCGGTGGCCCGTTTCGTGCGCGAGCACGAGCGCGACGCGGAACCGCCAGTCGATCTTGCGGGACACCTTCAAGAGCGCTTGGTACTCGGCCTCGGAGAGAACGACCCGGACGGGGTTCTTCTCGGTGGGGATCTTGAGGCCCCTGAACGGGTTCGCGACGAGGAGCGGACGGCCCCGTTCGTCCTTGGACTTGGCGGCCCAGTTGAAGACGGCGATCAGGAACCTCAGATCGCATTCGATCATGCGATTCGACACGGGTTTTCCGCTCGGTCCGATCCTGCCCGAGCGCCGTGCGAGTATGAACCGGTCCCAATCCCTCTGCGACAGGGTTTCCGGGTCGCGGTTCCGTCCGTAGAGCCCGAGGAACATCTTCATGGCGGTTCTGTCGTGCCGCTGCGCGTGAGCCCCCTTGGTGGGCGTCACCTCTTCACCGTAGATGTCAAAGAGCGTCTCCAGGGTGAGCGGTCCGGGCTCGGCCTCCTTGCTGCCATTCGGCTCCGGCTTCGTGAACCCGGCGGCGAACTCGTCGGCCTGCCGTTTCGCGCGCCTCCAGTCGCGGTGCTTGAGCGACCGGGTGAGCCTGCGCCCGTTTTCTCGCCACTCCATCTGGAAGAAGCCGGTTTTCGGGTCGGCGAAAACCCTGACCCGGTTGCGGCCCCATTCGCCGGCGCTGTAGGAGCGCCGGTCACGTTTCGTGCGTGCCATCATTCGATTCCTCTCTCGATGATGGACTGCACGATCTGCGCATTTGAAGTTTCGCGACGGTGGGGTGTTTCCGCCAGTCGCGGCTCGGTCGGGGCCTTTCTGGGCAAGTGTCTGCGGGCGATCCTGGGCGCGTTGGGCCGCCCGGCGTTGGGGATCTTCCCGTCGCGCACGAGGCGTCCGAGATGGTCGCGCGAGTAACCGCTCTCACGGGCGGCCTCGACGAGCGACAGGGTGGTCTCGTCCCTCTCGACGAGCGTGGCTTCGAGGTCGTCGGCGCAGCGTTCGATGGCGACGGCGGGGGTCTCGCCCCCGTACCTGCGGAGCGCCTTGGCCTGTTTCCGCCAGTCGGCGGGCAGGCCCTCGACGGACGCGGGCTCGGTCTTCCTTCCGCGCTTCCGGATCATTTCCAGTCTCCTTCCTCATCCTGCCGGAGCGAGTCGGAGAGGCCGGAGTCCCCCTCGCCGCGCCGCACGGACCGTTCGGCGAGATCGATGCGGCGTCCGAGGTCGGCCAGTCCGGTGGCGCGGGCAACGACGTAGATCGTGGCCGCCACGGCGGTGAGCGCGAGCACGGCATGGAGCGCGAGCCCGACGCCGTGCCCGGCGAGGATCGCGGGCCAGTGGGGCGCGAGGTATTCGAGGCGGGATCCCCCGAGCAGGAACGCCGATCCGGCGAGTGCCGCGGTGAGTCCCGCGCTGATCTTCCAAGGCTGCATGGTCTGGTTCTCCTTTGCGGTCAGAGTTCGACGGTGGCCGGATCGCGGTCGGCGGGTCCCCTGAGCCAGGCCCCCTTCTCGCTTCCCAGGCCGAGCCGGCGGAGGAGCGCCGCCGCGGCCGGTCCGTTGGCGTGCATGGCGAACCCGGCGGCGGCCTTGGCCTTGACCGCCGGTTCGCGGTAGTTGCCGGAGACGGCTTCGACGTTGACGCGCCCGGTGCGGCCGTCCGCCTCGGCGTACTCGATCTGCGCGTCCGGGTAGAGCACCCGCCCATCGTCGTCGACGGGGAGCCCGAGTTCGCCGGCGGTGCGGTGTCGTTCGGCGTCGGCGGCGCGCTTGTCCTCCCTGCGGCGCGCCGCCTCGCTGGCGCGCGCGACGGCGCTCTTGAGTTCGGTGTCGAGCCGGACGCGCCGGACGGTGGCGCCCCGTGCTTCGAGCCATTTCCGCTCCTTCAGACAGGCACGGTAGACGGCGGTGTCATGGGCGGCCTCCGAATCCCGGAGCCGGGCCGGGCGGATCGTCTGGGCGGGATCCATGCCGCGCTTGGCGGCCAGTTTCCGGGCTTCGACGGCGCCCTTCCGAGTGAGGGTGAGGATCTTGAACGGGTTGCCCTTGGGTCCGGTGACCCGGTGCTCTTCGACCCATCCCTTGCGGATCCAAGCGTTTACGGCGCGGCGGGTGGCGTAGGGGTGGCCGCCGAAGCGGGCCTCGGCCAGATCGCGGTAGGAGACCGCGCCGTGGACGCCGATGTCGGTCAGCGCCCCGGCGCATCTCTCGGAGAAGGGGGTGGACCCGCGCGCCCTGTCCGCGGCGTATTCTCGGCGGTGGCCTTTCCGCATCGGTGCGCGATTGCGGCTGGGTGCCGCGGCGGGGCGCGGGTCCGGTTCGGCCGTGCGGCCGAACATCTCCCTTCCTCTCATCGGTCAGCGGCTCGGCCCGAAGCCGCGTTCGGGGACCGGGAGCCGCGGCACGGGAACGACGATCCGCTGGGGTCCCTGCGCGGGCGTGCGGACCGCCGCGACGGCGACGGGGTCGCGCTCGGCGACGCGCTCGCGGTGCCGAACGAGCACGAAGTCGGAGATCTTCTGCGCGTCCGCGGCGGCGCGCCGAATCTCGCGCGGATCCTCTTCGAGCGACTGGATCCAGCCCTCGACGTAGGCTGCGCCCCGGCTCGGATCGTGGCCGACGCCGACGCGCTCGCCGGTCATCATCGCGCTGATCTCGGCCCGGAGTTCCTCCCTTGCGTAGTCGGGCGACCCGAACCCGTTCTTGATCCCCTCGATGAGCGTCTCGCGCTTCATGCGGCTTTCGTGGCCTGTGCTGTGGCCCAGCTCGTGGAGCGCGGTCTGGTAGTAGTGGTTGGCGGACGGGAACTGGCCACGCTCGGGCAGCACGATCTCGTCGCGCTTCATGTGGTAGTAGGCGCGGTCGCCGGCGACGTGCCGGACCGGCACGCCGGCGTCCTCCATGACCCGCACGGCCTCCTGGTGGACCTTCCAGAGCGGCTCGGGCGTCGGGTTCGCACGCTCGGGCAGCCCGTCGGCCTGCTCGGCGTTGAACACGGTGTACTGGCGCACGAAGGGCGCCTTGAGCTTCTCGTAGCGGTAGATCTTCTTGCCTTCGGCGTCCCGCCGGGGCTTCCCCCGCTCGTCGGTGACGGCGATCCGCTTCTTGTCCTGGAAGGAGAGGATGCGGGTGCCGCGCTCGCCCTTCCAGACCTGTCCGCCGCGCGCCTGGATCTGGCGGTAGGTGCCCCAGCGCACGTCGCCGTAGCCCTGTTCCTGCTGGATGGCGGCCAGGTGCAGGCTGTTGCCGCCCCGGTAGGAGCGGTCGGTGTCCACGTTCATGGGGAGCACGCGCTCGCCCGGCGCCCACGGCTTCTGCCAGGGTGCAGTGCCTTGGCGGATCTGCTCGATAATCGCGTCGGCGAACTTCCGATGGTATTCGTCGTGGTTCATCGGTCGTCGTCCTCCTCCCCGGCGTCTCCGTGCGGATCGTCCCAGGCGGCCGCGATCTCCTCCTCGGTCCCGACATCCTCTGGGAAGAGGCCGTACTCCTCCGCCAGGTAGGCCTCGACTTCGAGGGTCTCGCCGCCGTCGCGGGCGAGTTCGCGGTCGAAGTCCTCGAACGTCTCGACGAGGATCGTCTCTTCGGTCATTGTCATGCGTTCACACCTTCGGTGAGTGGGTTTGTGCGTCTTCGCGGGGTTCCGTGTCCCCGCTCCAAACGGGCGTGGTGGTCCAGCGGCCGGTGTCCGCGTCGTAGCCCTGCACTTCGAGCGCCTCCTCGACGAACCGGCGGCCATCCCGGCGGGTCACGTGCAGCACGAGCGAGATCCCGTCCACGACGCCCCGGCAGGTGACCTCCCAGGGCAGCGCGTCCCCGGCCTGCATGGCGCAACTCGCGAGCCGCGAGAGCGCGGAGCGCGCATTGTTCGCGTGGACCGTGGTGAGCGAGCCGCCGTGTCCGGTGTTGAGCGCCTGGAGCAGATCGGCGGCCTCGGCCCCGCGCACCTCGCCGACGACGATGTGGTCGGGCCGGTGCCGGAGGGCGTGGCGCACCAGGTCGCGGATCTCGACGGGCGTCGCGGCCTGAGTGGCCCCGGCCTCGAACCGGAGGCAGTTGGCGCGGTCGATCCTGAGTTCGAGCGTGTCCTCGATGGCGACGATCCGCTCGTCCTCGGGCAGCAGTTCGATGAGCGCGTTCAACAGCGTGGTCTTGCCCGACCCGGTCCCCCCGGAGACCAGGATGTTCCTGTGGGATGCGAGCGTGGTCCAGGCGGCTTCGAGTACGGGAATCGGCAGCGAGCCCAAGCGCACCAAGTCCTGGGCCGAGAACGCACGGCCCCCGAACCGGCGTATGGTGATCGCGACCTCGGGAGATGCGGGCGGGGTGCAGATGGCGACCCGCGACCCGTCGCCCAGCCGGGCGTCCAG
>JAJEBS010000257.1 GCA_022822425.1 Gemmatimonadota bacterium
CGCGGCGCTCGGCCTGCTGCGCGAGCATCCCGGTTCCGACCGGCGCGTGGGCGCCTTCCCCCGGCTCGTGGCGGAAGGGTACGCGACGCCGTCCGGAGCGAGTACAGACCTGCCGGTCCGGCGGCGATGCGCAAGCAGACCCTGAACGACCTCGCCTCGCGCGCGGGCGACCGCATCGTGGTGCGGGTGGACTTCAACGTCCCCCTGAAGGACGGGCGGGTCGCGGACGACACGCGGATCGAGCGCACCCTGCCGACCCTCCGCCGGCTCACCGCCAGCGGCGCGCGCCTGGTCCTCCTCTCCCACCTCGGTCGTCCGGGCGGCCGGCCGCGTCCCGAGGCCTCGCTCCGGCCGGTTGTGGCGCGGCTGGGCGAGCTGCTCGGAGAGCGCGTGCGCTTCAGCCCCGAAACGACGGGGCCGGAGGCGCTGGCCGGCGCCCGCGCCCTCGCTCCCGGAGAGATCCTGGTCGCCGAGAACACCCGTTTCCTCGCAGGCGAGACGCGCAACGATCCCGAGCTGGCCGCCGCTTTCGCCGCCCTCGGAAAGCACTTCGTGAACGACGCCTTCGGGACGGCGCACCGCGCGCACGCCTCCACGGCGGGGCTCGCCCTGGCGATGCGGGCCGGTGGCGGGGAGGCGGTGGCGGGATTGCTCCTCGAACGCGAAATCCGCTTTCTGGGCGATGCCCTGGAGGATCCCGGCCGCCCCTTCGTGGCGGTTCTGGGGGGAGCCAAGGTGTCGGACAAGATCGCCGTCATCGAGAAGATGCTCGCGCGGGCCGACCGGCTGCTGGTCGGGGGAGCGATGGCCAACACCTTCTTCCGGGCGCTGGGGCTCGAGACCGGCCGGTCGCTCGTGGACGAGGAGGGCGTCGAGCTCGCGGTCCGGCTGATGGACCGCGCGGGCGACCGCATGATGCTGCCGGTGGACTGCGTGGTCGCGCGCCGCATCGGCCCGGATGCGACCACCCGGGAAGTCCCGCGGACGGGGATCGGAGCGGAGGACCGCGTCGGCGACATCGGGAGCGCAAGCCGGCGCATGTTCGGGGATGAGTTGGAGCAGGCCCGCACCATCGTCTGGAACGGACCGATGGGCGTATGCGAAATGTCGCCGTTCGCGGGCGGCACCGTCGCCGTCGCACGATCGGCTGCCGCGGCGACCGCCTCCGGGGCGCTGACCATCGCCGGAGGGGGAGACTCGGCCGCCGCCGTGCGCGCCGCCGGGCTCACCGACGGCTTCGCGCACGTATCCACGGGCGGCGGCGCCTCGCTGGCGTTCCTGGCGGGCAAACCCCTCCCCGGAGTTGAGGCGCTCTCGGACGCGCAGGCAACGCCGCGCAGGCCCGCCGGAGAATGACGGGCGGACGCGCAAACCAAGCTGGAGGCCGCATGAGGAAGCCGGTCATCGCCGGAAACTGGAAGATGCACCACGCGCCGGACGAAGCCCGCCGGTTCTTCGGCGCCTTCCGCCCATCCTGGTCCGGAGAGCAACCCGACATCCTGATCTTTCCCGCAGCCATCTCCTTCGCCGCGGCACGAGCCGCCGTACCCGGGAGCCCCCGGATACAGCTGGGCGTGCAGAACATCCACCCGGAGCCGCACGGCGCCTTCACCGGGGAGCTCTCCGCCCCCATGGCCCGGGCTGCGGGGGCCACCCACGCCCTTGTCGGACACTCCGAACGCCGCCACCTGTTCGGCGAGAGCGACCGGGAGGCGGCCGCCAGGGCGCGCGCCGCCGCCGACGCCGGGCTGGTTCCCGTCCTCTGCGTGGGCGAAACGCTCGACGAGCGCCGGGCCGGCCGGGCCGGGGAGGTCATCGTCCGGCAACTCGACGCCGGGCTCGCGGTGCTCACCCCCGAGGACGACGTGATGATCGCCTACGAGCCGGTGTGGGCGATCGGCACGGGTGAAACCGCGACCCCGGCGGACGCGTCCGCTGCGCACGGGATCCTGAGGCGCCGTCTGGCGAAGGCCTGGGGCGAGGAACGCGCCGCCTCGGTGCGCATCCTCTACGGGGGAAGCGTGAATCCCGGGAATGCCGCGGAGCTGCTGGCCTCTCCGGACATCGACGGCGTGCTGGTGGGCGGAGCGAGCCTCGACCCCGACTCCTTCGCCCGCATCGCCGAGGCCGTCCGGCCGCGAACGGGGGCCGGAACCGCTTGACAGTGGAGCGGGCCGGGACGATGGTTTACGCCGATTCCTCGAACCGGGCGATATAGCCGGATATAGACGATGTATGGCTTTCTTCTGTTCCTACTCGTACTGGATGGCCTGATCCTCGGGGTCGTCATCCTCCTCCAGGCAGGGAAGGGAGGTGGACTGGCCGCCATGGGCGGAGGGGCCAGCCCGACGGAAGGGATTCTCGCCGGCCGCCAGGCCGCTTCGGTGCTCACGCGCACCACCTGGACGACCGGCACTCTCTTCATGGTGCTCGCGCTGGTGCTGTCCATCATGTCCTCGCGCGCCACCGCGCCGACTTCCATTCTGCGCGAGAGCCAGCAGCAGGTTGCGCCGACGCCGGTCCTTCCCGGGCTCGAGGAAGCCGCCCCTGCGGACGCGTCGGTTCCGGTGGAGATACCCGCCGAGGGCGAGACCCCGCCCCCACCCAACCCGCAGCCGGACGGGACCCCGCCCCCGCCCAACGGACGCTGACGCAGCGCCGCTCGACGCTGACCGTGGCCGGGCGCGATGATCCCGTCGACCTCTATCGGGCGCTCGCCCTCCACCGGTCCGCCGCCACGCGGCTGAAGAGTCTCCGCGACCAGGGCCAGGTTCCCGCGGCCACCCGCTGCGGACTGGGATACGAAGCCGTCTCGGCAGGCGCCGCGCGCGCCCTGCGCATCGCGGAAGACGGCACCGGAGACGCAATCGCGCCCACCCTCGACAACCCGGGCGCCTTCTTCGTCTTCGGGGGGACCCCGCTCGAGTTCTTCCGCCAGCGTCTCGCGCGCGACACCGCGCCGGGCCGCGGGCGGGAGCCCGGCATGTGTGCCACCGACTTCGAGCGCGGGCTGGTGGGGCCGGCCGCGCTGCCCGGGACCATGGTGGAAGTGATGGCGGGCATCACCCTGGCGTTCCGCCTGCGCGGCCAGGACCGGGTCGGACTGGTCTTCTCCGGCGAGGACGAGACCTCCACCAGCGCCTGGCACGAAGGCATCAACTTCGCCGCCGCGCAGCGCTGTCCCCTGATCGTGGTCGTTCAGGCCGGAACCGAGGCCTCGATCGGGGTGCACACGCGGGTTCGCGATTTCGGGCAGAAGGCGGCCGGGTACGGGGTCGCGAGCGCGTCGGTGGACGGCGGCGACGTGCTGGCCGTCCATCGGGCGGTGCAGGCGGCGGCCGCGCGGGGACGGTCGGGGAAGGGCGCCACCCTGGTCGAAGCCCGGGGCTGTCCGGTCTTGCAACGCGTCCACCGCATCGCCCGGGAAGACCGGGAGCGTCACGCGGACGAGGACCGGCCCGACCCCGTGGCCCGGTTCCGCGCGCGGCTCGTCGGGGAGCGCATCGCCCGCGCCCCCGACCTCGACGAGGTGGAGCGCGGCGCGCGGGCCGAAGTCCGGGCGGCGTGCGAGCAGGCGCTCGGCGAGTCGTCGTCGCCTGGGGAACGCGCGCTCGGAGGCGTCTGCGACGGCGACCCGGGCGCTCCCCCCTGGTATCGCCTCGAGCCCCCGGAGCGCGGGCTCGCGTTGACTTCCACAACGTGACCGGAATCCGGACCATGACCAGCAATTCGAGGCCGGAGCATCTCGCCAGGACCTTGCGCGGGGAGCCGGTGACGCTGCTCGAAGCCATCAGCGAAGCCCTCTTCGAGGAGATGGAGCGGGACTCCTCGGTTTTTCTGATGGGCGAGGACATCGGCGTCTACGGGGGCGCGTTCAAGGTGACGCGCGGCTTCCTCGGCCATTTCGGCGCCGAACGGGTCATCGACACCCCGATCTCCGAAGCCGGCTTCACCGGCGCCGCCGCGGGAGCGGCCCACATGGGGCTTCGCCCGGTGGTGGAGATGCAGTTCATGGACTTCATCTCTCCCGCCTACGACGTCATCACCAACTACCTCGCCACCTCGCGCTACCGGGGCAGCGGCAGCGTGCCGGTAGTGGTGCGCGGCCCTGTCGGCGGCGGCAACCGGGGCGGCCCCTTCCACTCCCAGAACGTGGAGATGGCCTTCTTCCACACCCCCGGGCTCAAGATCGTCTATCCGAGCACCGCCTACGACGCCAAGGGCCTCATGAAGGCCGCCATCCGCGACGACGATCCGGTCATCTTCGAGGAGCACAAGAGCCTCTACCGGGCGCCCCATCTGCGGGAAGTGCTGCCGGCGGAGGACTACGTGGTGCCGCTGGGCAGGGCGCGGCGGGCGCGCGAGGGCGGACACGCGACCATCGTCACCTATGGCGCGATGGTGCACGCCAGCCTGGAGGCGGCCGCGGTGCTGGAGAAGGACGACGGGGTCGGCATCGAAGTCCTGGACCTGCGCACCCTGCTTCCCCTGGACGACGCGGCGATCGCCGAGAGCGTGAAGAAGACCGGGCGGCTGCTGATCGTCCACGAGGATACCCGCACGGGCGGGATCGCGGGCGAGATCGCCATGCGCGTGAACGAGCAGGCCTTCGAGTGGCTGGACGCGCCGATTCTGCGCGTCACCGCGATCGATTCGCCGGTGCCCTACGCGGGCGGGCTGGAGGACTACTTCCTGCCCCGGGTATCGGACATCGTCACCACGTGCCGCTATCTTACATCGTACTGACGATGGCCAGGGTATTGCCGATGCCGGGCGCTCAAGCCCGAACCTGCCGCCGCAAGCAACGGAGTGTCTGTCGTGTCCCGCATTGAAGTGCCGATGCCCCAGATGGGCGAGTCGATCGCCGAGGGGACGGTCTCGCGCTGGTTGAAGGCGGTGGGAGACCGCGTCGAGGTCGACGAGCCCATTCTCGAGATCTCGACCGACAAGGTCGACGCGGAGATCCCGTCGCCCAGCGGCGGGGTGCTTGTGGAGATCACGGTCCCGGAGGGGGAGACGGTGGAGGTCGGCACCATCGTCGGCGTGATCGATGCGGCGGGCGATGCGGCGGGCGACGGAGCCGCGGCCAGGGCAGCGTCGACCGAAGTGGCCGGCGAGCCCGCCAGGCCGGAAGCGGCTGACGCCGCACCAACCGCCGGGCCCGCCGGAGCGCCGGACGGGGAGAGCCGCCCCGCGACCGGCACCTCCCCCGCGACCGCCGACCGCCCCGCCACCCCCGAGACCGGCGAGGAGCGCCTCCGCCGCCGCTCGACCCCGGTGGTGCGCCGCATCGCCGCCGAGCACGGCGTCGACATCGCCCGGGTCGCCGGCACCGGCCATGCCGGGCGGGTGACCAAGCAGGACATCCTGAACTTCATCGAGGCGCGCAAGGCGCAGGCGGAGGCGGCGCCGGCCGTGACCGGGTCGGCCCCCGCGGCCGCACCGACCTCCTCAGCCCCGATGGCCGCCGACGACCTGTGGACGGCCTTCTACGGCGAGGTGCGCAATCCCGAGTTCCGCGCCCGCTCCGCCGACCGCGTGGAACCGATGGACAAGATCCGCCGGCTCACCGCCGACCACATGGTGGTGGCGAAGCGGGTGGCGCCCCACGTCCACTCATTCATCGAGGTGGACTTCACCCGCATCGACGAGCTGCGGCGCAAGAACCGCGAGGCGTGGAAGGCGCGCGGCGCGCGGGTCAGCTACACCGCCTTCATCGCGTGGGCATGCTCGCGGCTGCTGCGCGACTACCCGATGGTCAACTCCGTCGTCTCCGGCCGGAACGTCATCTACCGCGGCAACGTCAACCTGGGCATCGCGGTCGACCTGAACCCCGGCCTGATCGTGCCCGTCATCCACGACGCGGACGACTTCAGCCTGGTGGGCATGGCGCGCCGCATCGCCGACCTGGCCGCGCGCGCCCGGGCCCGCAAGCTCGACCCCGGGGACATCCAGGGCGCGACCTTCTCGATCACCAATCCGGGGGTGCTGGGCACCGTGGTGGGCATGCCGATCATCCCGAAGGGGACGGCGGCCATCCTGGGGACGGGCGCCATCGAGAAGCGGGTCGTGGTGGTGACCGATCCGGCCAGCGGCCAGGACGCGATGGCGATCCGCAAGCGAGCGTTCTTCTCGCTCGGGTACGACCACCGCATCGTCGACGGGGCCGACGCGGCGCGCTTCATCGCCGACCTGCGCACCACCCTGGCCGAGTTCCCCGGGGACGCGTAGCAGGCCGCGGACGCACCTCTCCCGGCATCCGACCCGCCAGCGGCCGGGTGAACGTCCGGGAAGGGGCGCCCCGCCGGTCGGTCAGAAAGACACCGTCGTGGTCATCGATATCGTGCGCGGCGCGCCCAGCCAGGCCGCGTTCTCGGTGATCGCGGACAGATAGGGGGTGTCGAACAGGTTGTTCGCCACGAACGCGAACTCCATCGACCGCAGCAGATCGCTCAACGCTTCGCCTCTGAAGCCGACGTAGGCGTCCACCTGCCAGTAGGCGTCGGTATACCAGTCCGCCGTGAGACTCACGCGGCGCGACGCCGTGTACTTCGCGGACAGCCCTCCGCCGATGGGTCCGGCGCGGTCCACGGAGACGACCCAGAGACGAGGCGGAATGCCCGTAACGTCCGTGCCCGGCACGATGCCCTGGCTGGCGTCAATGAGCGGATCGTCGGTCCCGAGGTACTTGGAGTCGTTGAGCGTGAAGGCGGTGTAGAGCGATGTCTGACCCCACACCGCCAGCGTGGCGGACAACTCGAGACCTCGTGTCTCGATACCGCCGGCGTTGAAGTAGCCGCCCCCGCCCGGGATGAGGTAGTTCGGACCGGCCGGCGTCGCCGGACCGAGGTAGAAGATCCGGTTGTCGAAATCGATGAAATAGGAAGTGGCGCTCAATGCGAGGCGCGGCCCCGCGTACCGCAGCCCGAAATCGATGTTCGAAGCCGTCTCGGGCTCCAGGAGCTCCAGACTGCGGCCCGGCACCTCGAGCAGCGTGCTGCCGATCGCCCTGAAGTTCTCGGCGTAGCCGACGAACAGGTCCAGACCCTCGACCGGCGTCTCATAGGTGATGCCGCCCGAGAAGAGCAGATCCGAATCGGAACCGACCTCGAGCGCCCGATCCACGCCGAACTGGTCCTCCCGCGACACGCCGACCAGGTATTGCTTCACGCCACCCGTCAATTCGAACCGGCCGAAGTAGAGCATCTCTTCGACGTACCACTTGAAGACGTCCTGCGGGAAGTCCCACTCGTACTGGTACCAGTAGGCCTGCTCGTCCGACCTGAAGTTGAGCGTCGGGTCCAGCATCCGGTGCCAGTCCCGGCCGAGATGGCGCCGCGAGTCCTCGTACCAGATGCCGGCGCGCAGCGCGCTGCCTCCCCTGCCGAGGACAACGGACCAGTCCCCGTCGATGGTCAGGCCGAGGCGGTCCTTTCCGTAGTGGCTGTGGCGGAACGACTGCACCGCGGTTGCATGCGGATGGCATGCCGGGTCGACGTCCGGGCCGCCGGCGCCGTAGTAGTTGAAGATGTAGGACGATGTGCAGCCGGGCGTCGGTTCGACGGCGACCCCGTTGCCGTCGACGAAGCGAACGACGCCCAGCTGGGAGCCACCGCGCACCGGCGGGCCGCCCGCCAGCTCAGACTCCGGGCCGTCGCGGTCGTCGACCACGTCGACGACGTATGGGGGCAGCCAGTCGCCGCGTCCCCGGTTGCGGTGGTAGTATGCGCCCGCGCTCAGGGAGGTCAGATCGCCCGGGGACCAGTCGGCCTTGAGGTAGGCGAACGTGTTGGTGCGCCCGGTCTGCCACCCCGGCCGGTAGAACTGGTTCAGGTACGGTACGCCGGGCCAGTGGCCGATCAGCCTGTCCCAGCGCGGATCGGCCCGGAAGTCGGCTTCGCTGTAGAGCCGCTGGTAGTTGTTCTCCCGGATGTCGTCGACCGAGATGTAGCTGGTGAGATCGAGGCGGCCGTGCGACGACACGAGCCTGGCGGCGATGTGCTCCCGCTCGTTCCTCGCGGAGCCCTCCATCCAGTCGGTCGCTTCCTGCCGGATCGCGGCGACCCACGCCCGCGTCGTGCCGCCGAACAGCGATCCGGTCTCGACGCGCGCGGCGAAGCGCTGGCCCTCGTGCTCGCCGATCGTGACCGACGCCGTGCGGCTCCGCTCCTCCGCCGGGTCGGCCGTCAGGAAATTGAACGTGCCGCCCAGCGCCTCGACCGACCGGGAGGCGATGTCGGCGGTCCCCTGCGAC
>JAJEBS010000072.1 GCA_022822425.1 Gemmatimonadota bacterium
GCACCATAAGGAAAGACGACCTCTGCCCCCGCCCTCCTCTGACCTATAGTTTCAGTCCGGCGGGGTGGCCAGCCCCGGATGGCCATGAGCTGTTAGGCTGGAAACGGACTTCACCGCTGCCCCCGCGGGCTGCCAGTTCTCCCAGGGAGGGCACCATTTCACCACCGATGGCGATCCCGGCGTCCGCGAGCAGACAGTCGTGGTTATCGTCGGGCTCTTCGAGCATGTCGGTGTCGAGGGCACGGTGGCTGGCAGCTTGGATTGGCAACTCGACGGCAGGTCCGGCTCCTGCGGCATGGATCTAGAGCTGACGGCGGAGCCGGACCTTTCGGGCAACGAGCCGGGCGTTGCCGGAACGCTGTCCGGCACGTTGTGCGATCACGACGTGGAGCTTGAAATCGAGAGTGTCTCCGGGCCGGGCGGCTGACCCTCGGCGTGGCATTCTCCTCTCGGCTTTGCAAGCAGCGTACTCCCTGGGGCCACACTCCATGTGTCCCCGGCGAGGCCGACGAGCGGCTCCGCCCCTTCGACCCCGGACAGGTCCGCGCTCCCGAAGGGGTTCGCGGATTGCAGGATGTCGCCCGGGTGAACGACGCACTCGCCTTGGTCGCCGGTGCCGGCGAGGGTCCGCCGTCCCCATGGGGTGCCCCGGTTCCGAATCGGAGGTGGCCGCTCCGGTCAATCCGTCCCGCTCATGGCGGCGCGCATGGCCTTCCCGCAAGGGATCCTGGTTCGGGAGCAACCCCGGAGGCGGTGGCGAGGGTGTGAAAACACACTCGCCGCTACGCCGCACCGAGCCTTCGGCGAGGGGGGTTGCTCCCGCCACGGCACCTGTCGCCGGTGCGCCATCGCGCACCCGGCGGCGGTGCCGCAAAACATTACCGTGCCTGCGGATAAGCGCTAGTTCCGGTGTGAGTCGCCGGAGGGTCGAAGTGTGAATCGCCCCCCCGCGTCGTTTTCACACCGCAGTGCGGCATCGTACAGGGCGCTGGCCGTCCGTTGGAGCGCTCCCGCGCGGCGGATTCTCCGCCTCTGGCCCGCGTGGCCCAATACTCGTCGTCGGCAGTCCCGGCGATGGCCACCGCGCCCCGCTGGTCGTGGGCTTTGGGTGGTCGGGGCGGCTTGCGTGAGAGAGGCGGCTTTCTTGGCGGAGGCCGCGGCACTCTCTGCCTCCATCCGGTCACCTGTTCACCCTACTTCTCCTGGTCACCAGTGCTGCCACCCATGCCACGAGGAAGGCCGCTACCGCGAGCGGGAGAAACACCCGCCACGACCAGCCGGTGACCTCTGCGACGACGCCCCCGACAATGATGGCGATCACGCGCGCCAGATGCTTCGTCATTGCTCTTCCAGGATCCGCTCGTTGTCTCGCTTCCAACGCTCCCTGCAAATCCGGCACCGTAGCCTGCCACCGGACCCCGGGCGCAGATGCTTCGGGTTGATGCGTTTGCCGGGCTTGCAGTCGTAGCTGGTGTGGTAAACCCGAGCTTTGTTCGGAGTGCCATGCCCACCACACGGGCTTCTGCCCCCTCATTGCCTGCCTCGCTTCGTCACGTCCTCCCCCTTGGTCAGCAGACCGGATCACTCACCTTTCTCGTGAAAAGGTTGATGATCCGGCGCAGGATGCAGACGACCCCGGTTCCGCCGACGGCAAGCGCGAAGTCCACCCCGATCCCGCGCCACAAAGCAAGCCCCCGGCAGACACGATGGCGCCGAGCGCGAACGCTGTTCATGGCCTGCTCCTCGTCGTCGAGATCGGCGCGCCCTGTAAGGCGATGTGCAAGAGCAGCGCATGCCGAAAGGCGTCCTGCGGACTGCGGTCGGTGCTGGACCCGTCGCCCTTCGGTCGCAGCCCTGGCCAGAGTTGGCCGGACAGCGTCCCCCCCGATTGCTTCCGGTGGAGCGGACCTGCCATCGGCACCTCGTCCGCCAGCCGATTCCAAAGCGCGACCAGTGAACGTGACGGTTCGGCATCCTCGCGCGGGACTCGCGCCCGCATCAGTCCCAGAACGATCCGGAGTTCTTCCGGCCCCACCAGCAACGCTTCCGCGATGTCTCGCTGGAAGGGATGCTCCACCACCTTTTTCGCCGCAGCGAGATCGCCGTCTGCCCATGCCCTTGAGATGCCGTCGATCGTCGCGGCGACGAGCATCCCTGCGTCCGTGCCGATCGTAGCGTTGAGGGTCTCGCAGACTGCGTCGTAGGCACTCTCGTAGCCCGCCAGTTCGACGAACGCCGGGACGCGCTGCTTCAGCGCCGGTACCGGATCCGGTTTCAATTTCAGGCGCAACTGCTGTAACCAGTTCATTCGTCCGCCTCGCAACGCCTCCGCAGAAGGACTCAAGAGCGCGAAGAACCGCTAGCCATGCTACAATACAGGCCGTTCCCGCAAGTCGCGAGACGCGCGTCAAGGTCAGCGTCAAGACCCGCTGTTCGGCACCGAGGCCTGCGGGTGATTCAAAGCTCTGCGCCGCCTTCATGATGTCGGCCGCATATCATCCAGCCGGGCCATGACCGTCGATCGTTTCCGCCTGACTCCCCACGTTCGCGACTCCCCTCGCCACCTCGAGCTACAGGCCGCCGACCGCAGCCGGGTCGACCGCCCCAGCCGCCGGTGCATCCGCGGCACCGGTTTCCTCAGGCGGTGCCACCGATTAGTGGGTAGTGGCACGCGCCGTTACGCCCAAGGTAGACCCGTGCTTTCGCCACCCTGTGGGCTGCTTGGAAGATCCTTCCACCAGAAAAGGTCATGCTCAGCGTATGCGAGTTCCTTCGCAATCCGAACGTCTCTGGTCCTCGTCTGGTGACCTTGCCTCTAGACCGGGGCGCGAAGGAGGTGCGTCTTGCGGCGGGTACGCCTTCTTTGCCGCCGCAATCACGGCGAGTCCGTCTCGGGGATCACGGCCTTGGCGACGACTTCGAGTTGCTCGCGGGGTGCAGCCCGTCCGCTTGCCGGTGCGCACGTCTGGAGCGCCCGGGGTGCGCATCGGCACCCCGTGTCGCTTTAGCGAGCGAATGCGGTCCTGATCCGGGGCACTGGAGGTACGCAAACCACTCCTGCGCGAGTTCGGACGGCGCCTTGCTCTCCGATTCACGTCCGTTCGGCATCCGCTCGGTTCGTTGATGGAGACCGCCACTCCGGCGACCCAGATCAGCCACCGGTCTGCCGGGGGTGGCGAAGCCGTGACTTGGAGTTGTCTTGGACGCTCACGATACCGTCGGACGGGCCGCTCTCTGTCGAAATCCCTTGGCTACTCTCGTGCCCCCTACAAGCGCTTCAAGAAGGGCACGCCGCCCGACGATCCGCCGCTGCGCCAGGAGTGCTCGATCAAGGGGTGCTGACGAATCCACCATCGCGACACCTTCTGCGACCCCACTAGGCGCAGCACCGCGAGGTGGTGAAGGCGCTCAGTGAGACAAGACGCGAGGCTGGCGTGTCAGGCCGATTCGGTTTCCTTTTCCGGACCCCCTTGAGGAACTCCACCGGGCGGTGGCGGAAAGCGGGGAGCGACGGCGCATCGCACCTGTTAGTTTCATTCAGATTAGATGGCTTCGGATCGGGTCTTGGCGACGGACGCCCCCAAACCAGCAGGAGGAGATCGCCGGGATGCTCTGGAAACCACGATCCCTTTCGATGTTCCGGTCGTTACGGTAAGGCAAAGCCTGGCGGCGATCCGCAACTTTCGTGGACACTCCCGATAAGCGCACCAACATTCGCAGTTCCAGCGATCATGAGCTTCGGGAACCTCCCGGTTGCGACCGGCTTGGCAATCCGCCCCATCTGGATGCCGCCTCGGTTCGGTCGCCATTAGATTCGGTGGATCCACTTAAGGGCGGCAGCAGACCGATGGTGAGCGTTCGCGGAAGGGGGACCTGCTCTCCTCGACCCACACCTCGACGCTGCCGTACACAAGATCTTCAACCAACACAGAGACAAGGAGCACCGCCTTGGGCAAGATCATACTCGTCACGGGAGCCTCGTCCGGCATGGGCCGGGAGGCCGCGATCCTCCTGGCCAGCGGGGGACATACCGTCTACGCCGGCGCACGCCGGGCGGAGCGCATGGACGACCTGTCCGCACACGGCATCACCCCGGTCGAGATGGATGTCTCGAAGGCTGAAGACAACGAGCGGGCCGTCCGCCGCGTCATCGACGCCGAGGGACGCATCGACGTTCTGATCAACAACGCTGGCTTCGGCCTCTACGGCACGGTCGAGGACATCCCGCTCGACGACGCGAGATACCAGTTCGAGGTCAACCTGTTCGGCCTCGCCCACCTTACCCAACTCGTCCTGCCGCACATGCGGGCGCAGGGCGGAGGCCGGATCGTCAACACCTCCTCGATGGGCGGCCGGATCTTCACGCCCTTCGGCGCTTGGTACCACGCGACGAAGCACGCGCTCGAAGGCTGGTCGGACTGCCTGCGCATCGAGACCGCGCCCTTCAACATCCAGGTCGTCCTCATCCAGCCGGGGCTCATCCAGACCGAGTTCGGCCACGTAGTGGGTGGGAGTCTTCAGAAGTACTACGCCGACAGCGCCTACAAGGCCGGGCTGGACCGCTTCTTTGCGATGGCGTCGGATCCGAAGGCCGCCAGCCGCGGCACGGACGCCAAGGTGCTCGCGAACGTGTTCGTCGAGGCGGCGACCGCAGCCCGGCCGCGAAGGCGGTACGTGAAGGGCGCGACGGCGCGTCCGCTGATGTTCATCCGCAAGTGGCTGGGCGACGGAATCTACGAGTCCGTGCTGCGCCGCACCTTCGGATGAGGGACCGGCTTCGCCGTTGGCACGACGGATCGCTCTTCGGCCTCCGCTCCGTGGCCGACTTGCTGGACTGCGGTCACCGACGCGCCCGGATAACCATTGACCAACTGATCGACTCGGGCCGAGCCGAAAAAAATCGACCGCTGGCGTCTACCGCCTTGGGAGCCGGGGACGCGACCTCGGGCGGGCTCTCAACGCGGATGTAACCCCCCATCGGTCGCCAAGGAATCGCAGAGCCGAGGGACGTAAGGCTCACCTCGTCCTTGCCCCCGGTCCGATGGCGTGCTCGCGACCTCGCGAACTCGACGGTTAGCCGATTGGGAACACAAAGCCGCTCTGAATGTTCAGGTGCCGCGTCTTGGAGTCGTCGTCGTCGATCGGGGCGAGTCCGAGCGCGTAGATTGCGTCGAGTCCCAGACGGAGGCTGCCTGCGAGAGGAATCTCGACACCTCCGCCGAAGGCCAGCCCATAATCCCAGGTCTCGATGTCGAAGTCCGCGAAAGGCGGATCGACGCAGGGCGTGACCACGCTCAACCCTTCCAGAGTCCCCTCCACCTCGCACGAGAGTCGATAGGCCGCCCAGGGGCCAGCCATCACGCCGACCGAAAACCCGCCGTCGCCCGACGTGCCCACCCTCGCCAAGGCCGAAAGTTGGATGTAGTCGAAGCTGAGCGTGATCTTGCCACCCTCGACGTTGCCGCTGCCGCCCTTCTGCGCGTACGCGCCGCCGAACCGCAGGCTCAGCACGCTGGCCAGGGGAACACCGAGGTCCATCCCCGCGACGATGCCGGAAACGGATTCCTCCTCGACGCCCGCCTCTTCGATGGACACCGTACCGAAGCCGACTCCGCCTTTCAGACCAAGGGTGGTCTTCTGGGCGGTTGCCGGGGCTGCAATCAGAACAAGACCTGCCAGTAAAACGAGTCTTCGCATGATGGACGTTCTCCATTGGGTTGGATAACGCGACCGCGGAACCACAGCGCGGTTCCGCGGGAGCGCCGTAATCTAACGTCTGGCCGACAGCCTCAGCCTCCTCAGTCCCCGGGCCGGTAGGTCACGGAGAGCTTGAGGCGCCTGCCCTTCGGGCTGTGGGTGAAGGCATCGTAGGACTGTTCCCAGTTGACCAGCGGCGGATCGGCGTCGAGCACGTTGATCACCGACAGCGCGACATCCGTCGTGCTCGACGTGCGCCGCAGCAGACTCAGGTCCCAGCCCACGAACCGGTCGATGTGCTCGAACTCGGTGTCGGGGAACACCTCGTTGGCGTACCCGGAGACGGTGTTCAGGTAGTTCACGACGCTGTAGTCGCCCCAATGGTATCCGGCCGAGAAGCGGAGCTTCCACTGCGGCAGCGGGGGCGCGATCGGGTTGCCCCAGTTGAGCTGGCCCGCCGCGTCCTGCGCGGCAAAGACCTCGGCCCCGTTGAGTTCGAGTGCCTTGACGAAGAACTCCCGCGTGTAGGTGCCGTCGGCCCCCAGCGACAGGATGCCCTCCCCGGCCGGCAGGCGCGTGCTCGCGTGCAGGTCGATTCCTGACATCTGGATGCCCGGCCAGTTCACGTTCGTCACCCTGATCCGCTCGACGGCCGACACATGGCAGGTTCCCGTCCCCGGTCCGTCGGGACAGGTCACGAACTCCTGCACCGCGGCCCGGGAAGCTCCGCCCGCCGCGTACAGTCTGGTCACGCCCCCGAAGGGCACCTGGTCGATGACGTCGCGGAAGTCGTAGCTCCAGTAGTCGGCGGTGCCGCGAAAACGCGGAAGCTGCACGGTCAGTCCCACGTTGTAGGTGAACGCGCGCTCGGGCACGAGCCGGCTGTTGCCGAACGCGTCCACCGCCTTGTAGATGCCCGCCTCGGACACGTACTCGAGCCCGGTGCTGCGGTCCTCGTTGAGGTCGTCCACCGAGGGTGTGCGGAAGGTCGTCTGAAGCGAGGCGCGGAGCGCCAGCGGCTCGGCCAGCGCGACGCGCACCGCCAGCTTGGGATCGAAACTGCTCACCGAGCCGTGGAACTCGTAGTTGGCGGCGGCTTGGCCCTCCACCCTGCCGCCGAGTTGGAAGCGGCTCTCGGCGAAGAACCGGTTCACCATCTGGGCGTCGTGGTACTCGTAGTGCCCGGTGGTGAAGGTGAACGCTCCGGCCTTTTCGACACAGCTGCGGTCGCCCGGGACGGGACAGGGATTGATCGACAGGTCTCCCGGCTGGTTGGGGGTCGCGGAGACGCCGACCCTCCGGAACTGATACCCGACGGCGTAGTCGAGTCCCTCGGTGAGGGCTCCCTTCAGCATGGCGTCCGCGACGAACAGATCCGCCGAACTGTCCAGATTTACTTCTTCGTTGATCCAGTCGATCAGCTCCGCGCTGTTCTCCAGCCCAGGCATGTAGTCCGGGTTCGGCTGGTCCCGGTAGGCCGCGCCCGGCTGCGCCGAGAGCCGGTGCGCGTTGCTGAACGGGTTGTAGTACCGGCAGTCGCCCTGGCCCGCCACGGCGCCGTTCAGGGAACCGAGCGCCATCCCGGACGGGCTCGTCGGGTCGACCACCACGGTCACTCCGCAGTCCGGACCCCCGAAGCCGCGGAAGGCCAGGAACTTCCGGTAGGCGTATTCGGCCGGAAGGTTCGCGTTTCCAAAAGCCCGGGAATAGCTCGCGGACAACTCGATGGCCGCCCCGCCCAGTGACTCGATGCCACGCTCCATCGAGGCGGCGATCCGCTGGGTTCGGGATGCGCGCTCCAGCGTGCGTCCGGGTCCCGAGTTGCCGACGAGCCGCCCGTAGAAGTACCAGTCGTTCTCTAGGCAGGCCGCCTCGCTCGCGAAACCCGCACTCTGGCCGTAGGTCCCGCAGAACGCCCGCCTGCCCGGATTTCCGGGCTCGATCACCTGGGCTCCGTTGTACGGAGAGATCGGCGGATAGGACGGCGTGGTGAACCACTCGGGAATGGCCGCCTCGGCCCAAAGCGCCTCGACATGGTAGCTTGAACGGTCCCCCATGTCGCCGTTGACTTCGGCGAAAGCCCGGATCTGGCGGGACGCCTGGAGCAGATTGTCCCAGTGCTGGTAGCGGAAGCGGCAGGTCTCGCCCTCGCGATGCCCCCCGAAGTCCGTGCAGCGCGGGTCCACGAAGACGCCGCCCCAGCCTCCGAACTGCGCGTCCGATAGGGCCGCCGTGAACTCTTCGATCGTCTCGTCGCCGGTCAACCTCGGGAACAGGAACGCACCGGGATTCCCCGTATAGGACCAAGCCCCGCCGCCCGATGTGAAGGGGCGGAGCGCCCAATCGCGGTCTTCGGGGTGCAATTCCTGGCTGACCGTCGCCTCGGCGGAAAATACGGCGTGCGCGCCCTCGCCGAGCCGCCTGCCCCAAATCGCTCCCCCGTGCGTCTCCCCGGCCCCGGCGAAATACTCGTGCGAGCCCGACACCTCCAGCCCCTCGAAGTCGCTCCGGGTCAGAAAGTTGGCCACGCCGGCCACGGCGTCCGAGCCGTAGACTGCCGACGCACCCTCCTTCACCACCTCGATGCGGTCCAGCGCGATCGACGGAAACGCGTTCACGTCCACGAACCTCCCTCCGGACAGCCGCGCGGGCAGATACACCTGCCGCCGCCCGTTGAGCAGCACGAGGGTGCGGGACGGCCCGATGCCCCTGAGGTTGACGCTGGCGACCGTCTCCGGAACTGCGGCGGGGGGCCGGGTATTGTACCAGCCCTGGCGGTCTCCGAGGACCCCGGCGCTGGAGCCGAGGTTGCGGAAGAAGTCCACGGCCTGCGGAG
>JAJEBS010000053.1 GCA_022822425.1 Gemmatimonadota bacterium
GCGGCGGCGAAGTCCGCCAACTCGCCCACGTAGGGGTTCCGGACGAGGTAGGGCACCATCCCGGCCCTGGTGAAGACCGTCCCCGCGCCCCGCGGCCCCAGGGTGTGGTTGCCGATGACGTATCCCTGGTCGCCGTAGACCTCGACGCGCGAGGGCGACTCGAACTGCACCGAGGAGCAGAACTCCGCGGTAGCCCCCGACTCGAAGGTCAGCGCCACCAGGGCGGTCTCGTCCCGGGGCCCGCCCCACACCGCGTTGCTCGTGGCCGAGCGCGCCTCGACGACCTCGCCGCAGCCCGGCACCATGAGCCAGCGGATCATGTCCAGGCAGTGGGTGCCCACCCCGGCGAGGCTCCACCAGCGGCCCACATCCGACCGGGCGCGCCAGTTGGAGTCGTCGGGCGCGGGCCAGGTCCACTGCACCCGCATGTGCCGCAGTTCCCCGAGCGCCCCTCCCCGGATGAGACGCTCCATGGCTCGATGGCCCGCGTGCCAGCGCAGATGGTAGGCGACCCCCACGGTGACGCCCGCGGCCGCGGCGGCTTCGACCACCCGGCGCCCGTCGGCCGAGGAGGTCACCATCGGCTTCTCCACGAAGACGTGCTTGCCCGCCGCGATGGCCGCCAGCGCCTGGTCGGCGTGGAGCGCGTCCGGCGTGGCGATCAGCACGGCATCGAGCCCCGGATCGGCCAGCATTTCATCCAGGCGGTCGTAGCCCGGCTCCCGCGACCTCGCCCGATGGCGCCGCGCAAAGTCGGCGGCCCGCCCGCGGTCCCGGCTCAGCACGCTCCACAGGCGAAGCCCGGAGGCCGAGGCCAGGGCCGGGGCCAGCTGGGTCTCGGAGATGCGCCCGGTTCCCAGCAACGCCACGCTGAGCGGCTTCGGCTTCATGCCCATGTCACCGGACCGCCATCATCTGGATCTCCACGCCGAGACGGCCCACCAGCGGAAGTCCCGCCACGGTCGGCTCCGGGGCCCCTTCGGGCATCACTTCGCCCAGCACCTCCAGCACCGCTTCCGCGTCACGCACGTCCGTCAGGTACACCCAGACGTTGGATACGTTGGAAAAATCCAACTCTGCAGCCTCCAATGTTGCATTTAATCTGTTCAGCGTGTTGCGCGTCTCCGCCGGAATATCCTCCCCCGCCGCGAGCATCCCCGACAGCCACAGCCGCTCGCCCGTATCGATCGCCGGCGAAAGCGGCGCCCGACCGGGGCCCTGTCCGGCAGGACGAACCACCGCGCGCGCGTCGGAAGCCTCCGCGACGCACTGAATCTCTACCAGGAAGTCGGAGTTCATGAGCCCACCGCGCACGGCCGCGCGGGCCGGAGGATCGTCCGCTGTCACGAATTCGCGGTAGGCCTCGTTCATGTCGCCCCAGAGACGCACGTCGTCGAGGAAGACCTGACAGCTGACCAGGTCCCCATAGTCCATGCCCGCCGACTCGAGGATCATCCCGATGTTGCCGAACACGCGCCGGGTCTGCACCTGCACGTCGCCCCGCACCGGCTGGTAGGTGTCGGGGTCGCGGCTCGTGGCGCCCGCGATGAACAGGACATCGCCCGCCCGGACTCCCCACGAGTAGGGGAGCGCCGGCGACTGCAGCCCCGACGGAGAAATGATCTCGGTGTCGTCCGGGGTGGCCACCGCCGAGATCTGGATCAGCGCGCCCACGTCGGGCAGGTCGGCTTCCACGGTGGCGCGCGTGGGCGCATTCTGCGCGAAATAGGTGCGATAGACCCCGTTCATCCCCTGGAAATGACGCGTGTCCCGGAGGAACACGTTGACGGCGACGACGTCCTCGTATCCGAGCCCGTGCCCGGCGAGCTCCGCTCCCAGGGCATCCAGCGTCGCCGTGGTCTGCTCCTCGATCGTGGTGAGCGCGCCGTCGCTGTCCGATGTCCCCGTAATGTTGGACAGGAAGACGAGTTCCGGCGCCTGCGCGGAGGCCGCGGGAGCGCACGACAGCGCGAGCGGAAGGGCCAGCAGAACGATCGGGAGAGGGCGCGCGGGTGCGGCGCGGACACGCGATCGGGAGCTCCGGACATGCAGATGGCGCGAGGCGGAAGGGTTCATCGGGTGACCTCCGGGATGGGCGATGGAAGGCTCGCAGTCCTGATGGTAGCCGCAGCGGGCGCGCGCGCAAAGGGAAGGTTGGCAAGTCGTCCCAGGCACCCATGAAGGCGCCCCTTCGCCCATCGGCTTGACTTGATCCGGCGCGCTCCCTACATCCAACCTCACATCACCGCCGGGGTCTTCCGGGACGGCCATCCACGCCTCCCGGCGTGCTTCGTTTTCTCGACGAGGCACCGTGCGAGGCGGCACTGTCGCGGAGGATCGGCGCGCGCATGGCAGACTCGACGACGCAGGATCAGGGCATCGCGGCGCGCCTCCTCAACATGGAGCGCGGCGAACTCCCGCTCGCCGTCCTCTCCGCGGTCTTCTTCTTCTTCGTTCTCGGCGGGTACTTCTTCCTGCGGCCGGTGCGCGAAGCCATGGGCGTGGCCCGCGGAATGGACGAGCTGCGCTGGCTCTTCCTGGTCACCTCGGTCATCTCGCTGGTGGCGGTGCTGGCCTTTGGCGGGGTGGTGGCGCGCATGAACCGGCGCCGCTTCATCCCGGTGGCCTTCCTCTTCGTGATCGCCTGCCTGTTCGTCTTCTCCGGGCTGATCATCCAGGACGTTCGGGCCGGCGGCGGGCTCATCGGCACCGATGCGGAGACCACCCTTGCCCGCGGCGTGGGCTACACCTTCTACGTGTGGCTGACGGTGATCAACCTCTTCACCACCAGCCTCTTCTGGGCCTTCATGGTCGACATCTTCGACGTGGACCAGGGGAAGAGGATGTTCGCCTTCATCGGCATCGGCGGCACGCTGGGGGCGCTGGCCGGGGCCGAGGCCACCAGCATCATCAGCGGGATGACCGAGTCGCCGTACCTGCCCGCCGGCCTCATGCTGTTCGCCTGCGGCTGCTACTGCATCGCGATCGCGACGATGCTGTGGCTGGACCGGAGGGCGGTGCGCTCGCGCGCGTCCCGCCTGGAGACGCTCCCCAAAGGGCGCCGCGCAGGCGCCGCACCCGACGGCAGCACCCGAATCGGCGGCACCTTCTGGGAGGGAGCCAGAGCGGTGGTGGCCTCCCCGTACCTGCTGGGGGTCGGCCTCTGGGTGGTCTTCATGGCCATCTCCAGCACCATGATCTACTTCACCCAGGCCAACATCATCCAGCAGGCCACCGACACCTTCAGTCAGCGGGTGGAGAGCTTCGCCAACTTCGACTTCCTGGCCCAGTTCGCGACCCTCCTGACCCAGATCTTCATCACGACGCGCATCATCAAGAAGCTGGGCGTGGGCTGGACGCTCGCGATCCTGCCGCTCGTGACCGTCGCCGGGTTCGCGGTGCTGGCGGTGTGGCCGCTGTACGGGGTCATCCTGATCTTCCAGGCGGTTCACCGGGCGACCCGCTACGCCATCTCGCGGCCCTCGCGGGAAACGCTCTTCAGCGTCGTCACGCCCTCCGAGAAGTACAAGGCGAAGCCCGTGGTCGACGTGTTCCTGTACCGCGCGGGGGACGCCACGGGGGCCGGGATCGACGCCACCTTTGCGGCCCTCGGCATGACGCTGGCGCTGGTGGCCGCGTCGACGGTGCCGCTGGCGGGCATCTGGATCGCGCTCTCGATCGGGCTGGGGCGGGCGCAGGCCCGGCGGGTCGCCGAGTAGGCTACCGATACAGCCCGAAGAAGACCTTCCCCGCCACCCTTCGGAACAGGCTCCGGGTGAGCAGCCCGGCTTCGAGGGCGCGCGCCACCGGAAGACGGTCGTAACCCCAGCGCGCGGCATGCTTCCACGCCAGCTTCGGATACGCGCGCCGGACCACCGGACCGGGATGTGCGCCGCCCGCCAGGTGGTCCGCGATGGCTTCCCCGGCGATCTTCCCGAACCGCCAGGCGTGGTGGATGCCGCCGGCCGTCAGCGGTGAAACCATGCCGGCCGAGTCCCCGATGAGCATCACCCGGTCCCCGTAGAAGTTGCGAAGCAGACCCCCAAAGGGGATCACACCGCCCCGCTTCTCCACCACCCTGCCCCCCGACAGCCCGAAGAGGGGATCGAGCTTCGCGACGAACCCGGGCAGGTCGGCCCGCCGGTCGCGGTGCAGCGCCAGCCCGACCTGCGTCGTCGCCACGCCCGGAACCACCCACCCGATGTAGCCGGGGGCGTATTCGGGATCGATGAAGCAGTGCAGGCGGTCGGCGACGCCGTCGAGAGGCTCGAATTCCCACTCGACCCCCTTCAGGAGGTGGCGATTGCGATCGAGGCCGAAGCTCCCGGCCACCGCGGAGCGCGCGCCATCGGCCCCGACGAGGAAGCGGCAGGTGACGTCGGAGCCCTGAAGCCGCAGGAGGGATCCCTCCGGGGCCGCGCCCCGATACCGCTCCCCGAACCGCATCTCGACGCCCGCGCGCTGCGCCTCGCGCGCCAGGTGGCGCATGAGCCGGGCGGTATCGGTCGCCATGAAGAAGTAGCCGTCCCGCTCCAGGTCGATGTGGTCGTGGGCGGGCGTGTAGACCCTGACGCGGCTGATTCGGCGAACCAGCCGGGCCGGCACCTTCCACTCGGCCCACGCCTCGTGCACGAGAATCCCGGTGGTGTGGATGCGCTCGCCGGGCTCGGACTGCCGTTCCAGAACCAGGACGGAGAGGCCGCGCCGGGCCGCCTGGCGCGCGCAGGCGAGACCGGCAAAGCCGGCCCCCGCCACCACCACATCGTAGTTCTCCGGCAAGCCATCTCTCCCGTTGCGAGCGACGCCGTCGGAATCATGCATCACGGCGCCCGGCGCGACGCCGCCAAAGAAGATATGTCGCGGAGGGTTGCGGGTTCCTGAAACGGCTTGCGGCGACCTCGCCGCGTGGGCCACCTTCACGCGCATCCGTCATCCCTCCTCCCCGGAGCTCGTCCCAGGAGCCAGCCATGAACGCGCACCGCCGCTTTCGATCATCGACCGCGACACTGGTGGCCGGTCTGATTCTGACGCCCCTCTGTCTGATATCGCCGCTGTTCGCGCAGGATGCCGGCGACGGCCTCGACATCGACCGGGGCTACATCCTCCCGGACCAGGCCATCCAGGATCTCTTCGCGACCGATCCCAACTACGCCACCCTGGATCACGTCAGCCCGGACGGCGACCGTTTCGTCGTTCCGCTCTCGACCGAGCTGTCGACGCTCGAGGAGGTCGGAGAGGAGACCCTGCGCCTGGCCATGCTCGAACTCCGGGCCGCCACCGACCGGCCCTGGCACCTCGACATCTACGGCCTCTACGGGTTCCGCTTCTATTCGCTGAGCGAGCGCTCGTTTACGGATGTGGAGCTGCCGGACGGGATCTACGTGAGCGACCTGATGTGGTCTCCGGACGGCGCGCGGCTGGCGTTCCTCGCGCACCTGGAGGAACGGACCGAGGTCTGGATCGCGTCGGCCGAGGACGGCAGCGTGACCGTGGCGGGCGACGCGCGCGTGATCGCCAGCCTGGGCACGTCGTCGGGGGGTCAGGGATCGGCGCCGTCCCGGATGCTCCAGTGGACGCCCGCGGGGTCGGTCATCACCCTGGCGGAGCCGGCGGACCGCGGCGCCGCACCCCCCGCGCCCGCCCTGCCCGACGGGCCCACCATACGGCACACCCGCTCGGCGGCAACGCCCACGCGCACGATGCCCTTCCTGCTCGAGGGCGACCACGACTCCGACCTGTTCGAGTACTACACGCGCAGTCAGATCGTCGAGCTGGCCCCCGGCCGGACTCCCCGCCCCATCGGGGACGCGGGGATGTACCAATCGGTCTCACTGAGTCCCGATGGACGCCACCTGATCGCCACCCGCATCGAGCGGCCCTTCTCGTTCATCGCCAGCTACACCGGCTTCCCGCGCGTGACGGAGGTGCTGGACGTCGAGAGCGGCGATGTGCTGGCGACCCTCGAAGAGCGGGAGCTGCGCGAAGGCCGGGGCGGCGGCCAGGGCGGCGGCCCGCGCGACTGGCAGTGGCGCCCGGACGGGGCCGGTGTCGCGTACCTGCATCGCGCCGCCCCCGCCGACGACGCCGGCTCGGACGGGCCGCGCCCCGACCGCATCATGCTGCTGCGCGCGCCCTTCGGCGACGGCGACGAGGAGGAAGTGGCCTCGAGCGACGATCCGATCACCGCGGTGACGTACTCGCTGGACGGCGGCCACGCCTTCGCCTCGGTGCGCCGGGACGGGGAGAACGCGCTCGCCCACTTCGCACTGGACGATGGTGCTCAAAGCAACATCATCGTGCCCTTCCACGACCCCGCCGACGCGGTCTCGCTCCCCGGCGACCTGCTCACGGCGCGCACCGCCAACGGGCTCGACCATGCCTGGGTATCCTCCGACGGCGGGAGCGCCTACCTGCGCGGCGGGGGACTCAAGGCGGACTTCCGCCCCCAGCCCTTCGTCGACCGGGTCTCCCTGTCCGACGGGTCCACCGAGCGGCTCTTCGAGGGGTCGCGCGACAGCTTCGACCGGCCGCTGGTTCCGCTGGACCCCGACCTCGAGCGCATGATCGTGAGCCGCGAGGGCAGGAACACCTTCCCCGACAGCTATCTCTGGACGGGGGGCGGCGACATGGAGAATCTGACCCGCAACGTGGACCCCTTCCCTCAGCTCACCGCCGCTCGCCGCATCGACTTCGAGTTCACGCGCCGCGACGGCCTCGAGATCCAGGGCCGGGTTTCGCTCCCCATCGACTACGTCGAGGGCACCCGGGTGCCGGCCATCTTCTGGACCTACCCCCGGGAGTACAGAAGCGAGGAGGCCTTCGGCAACGCCACCATCCGGGCGCGCAACCACAACGCCTACACCCGTCTGACCTGGCTCCGCTGGTCCGACATATGGCTGACCCAGGGATATGCGCTTGTATATCCGGATATTCCCATCGTCGGCGAGAACTATAACGACTACTATATCGCAAATATGGTAGACGGGATGTACGCCGCGATTCGCGCGGTCGATGGCCTGGGCGTGATCGACATGGACCGGATCGGGCACGGCGGCCACAGCTACGGGGCCTTCGCGACCGCCAACTTCCTGGCCCACACGCCCTTCTTCAAGGCGGGCATCGCCGGTGACGGCGCCTACAACCGCTCGCTCACGCCCATGGGCTTCCAGGCCGAGCCGCGCGACATCTGGGAGGCGCCCCACGTCTACATGGAGATGTCCCCCTTCTTCAAGGCGGACCAGATCAACACGCCGCTGCTCCTCTACCACGGCGCCGACGACAACAACTCCGGCACCTATCCCATCCAGTCGCGGCGGATGATCCAGGCGCTGACCGGACTGGGCAAGACGGCGGCGCTCTTCGAGTACCCCTTCGAGTCGCACACCCCGCGCGCAATCGAGAACAACCTCGACATGTGGGCACGCTGGGTCGACTGGTTCGACACCTACGTGAAAGGCGAGGGGGCGGATACGCGGCCCGTTTCGGAGGGAGGGTCGAGGCGGTAGCAGCTGCAAAGGGGGGAGGTAGAACAGCATGGCATCGCACGAAGGCAGGTCCGCATCGACCGTTCGCTACGAGCCGGACGAGCTGCCGCCGTGGCCGCTGGCGGTGGGGCTCGCGCTCCAGTACAGCATCCTGGCGCTCGGCGGCATCGTTCTGACCGTCGCGATCGTGCTTCGGAGCGCCGAGAGCGGCGAGGCCTACCTCGCCTGGGGGGCGTTCGGCGCCCTCATGGTCTGCGGCCTGGCCAGCATCGTCCAGGTCTTGCGGCTGGGACGTCTGGGGTCCGGATACGTGCTCATCATGGGCACGTCGGGAGCCTTCATCGCCGTATCCGTGGCCGCGCTCGTGCAAGGGGGCCCCGCCCTGCTGACGACGCTGGTGATCGTCTCATCGCTCTTCCAGTTCCTCCTCGCGGGGCGGCTGTCGATTCTGCGCCGGATCATCACGCCCACGGTCGCCGGGACGGTGATCATGCTGATCGCGGTCAACGTGATGCCCTTCCTGTTCGATTTTCAGGACAACGTGCCGGCCGGCGCCTCGCCGCTGGCAGCACCGGTCACCGTGCTCGCCACGCTCATCGTGACCCTGGCCATCATGCTCAAGTTCACCGGGCCGGTGCGGCTGTGGGGCCCGCTGATCGGCATCGCGGCCGGATGTACGGCCGCGTCGTTCTTCGGTCTGATCGACACCACCACCCTTGGGCAGGCCGCCTGGGTCGGCGTGCCCGCGGCCGGCTGGCCGGGCCTGGGCCTCGACTTCAGCGCCGCCTTCTGGGCGATTCTGCCGGCCTACACCTTCGTCACTCTCGTGGGCGCGATCGAGACCGTCGGGGACGCGGTCGCCGTCCAGCGCGTCTCCTGGCGGGAACCACGGGCCACGGACTATCGGGCGGTCCAGGGGGCCGTGGCCGCCGACGGCCTGGGCAACCTCCTCTCCGGACTCTTCGCTACGGTGCCCAACACGACGTATTCGAGCAGCGTCTCCATAGTCGAGATCACGGGGATCGCGGCGCGCCGTGTGGGCGTGTGCATCGGGATCATCTTCTGTGCGCTGGCCTTTCTCCCGAAGGTGACGGCGCTCCTGCTCATCATTCCGGATCCGGTGATCGGCGCCTACGCCATGGTGATCATCGCCGTGCTCTTCGTGCTCGGCACCAGAATCGTCGTGCAGGACGGCATGGACTACCGCAAGGCGACCATCGTGGGCGTGTCCTTCTGGGTCGGGGCCGGGTTTCAGAGTGGAGCGATATCGACGGAAGGGCTGACCCCGTTCCTGCAACAGATGCTCAACAACGGGATGACGTCGGGCGGGCTGACCGCGCTTGCGCTGACGGCGTTCATGGAGCTCACCGGGCCGAGACGCGTGCGCATGGAGACCGCGCTCGAGGTCGGGTCGCTGCCGCAGATCCAGCAGTTCCTGGAGAGCTTCGCGAACCGCAAGGGCCTCGGGGCGGAGACCGGGCTCCGGCTGGGGCACGCCGCAGAGGAGACGCTCCTGCTGCTCATCGAGGACGGCGAAGGCGAAGCTTCGGCCGGACCACGCCGCCTGCGCCTGACCGCGCGCACCGATTCGGGCGGGGTCGAGATGGAGTTCCTGGCCGCCAGCGGCGAAGGCAACATCGAGGACCGCATGGCCGTGCTCGGCGGGCACGCCGCGGAGGAGCCCGGGGAGCACGAGATCTCACTGCGGCTCCTGCGACACCTCGCGACATCGGTCCATCACCACAAGTACCAGGACGCCGACATCGTGACGGTGCGGGTGGAAGCGGCTGCGGCGACGGGGTAGCGCTCAGGGCATCCTGACGGCCGCGCCCACGCCCGCGAAGAAGTCCTCGGCGGCATCGTTCAGCCCGACGCCGACCCGAATGTCCCATTGCGAATCGTCGGCGGTGAGCCAGGTGAGGCCGGCGTTGAGGTAGTGCTCCTTCGGGGCATCCGCCCCCATGGGCAGAAACGCGTACCATTCGCCGTACACGCCCCCGCGCGTTCCGACACCGGCTGCCGCCACCGCCGACTGGGCCCACTCGGGGTAGCTGTCGTCGCCGTCCGCGACGGCCAGGTTGACCTGCGTGCTCCCCGCCAGGGAGAGTCCTCCGGGCACATCCCAGCTGTAGGCGAGGTTCACGCCCGGCAGCGCGCGTCCGGCGGAGAACAGCGTGCTGCCCGTGGGCAGCGTCATCTGCGGGAGGACCGCGAGCGCCGGAATGCGACCCGCCTGCCGGGTCAGTGCGAGCTTGGCACCCAGGTAGAGGTCCTCAATGCCGGTTTCGCTGGCCCCGCTCTCCCGCGAATCCACGCGGGTCACCGGAGTGGCCGCCACCCGGAACTCCAGCCAGTCCGCGGCAACGCCGCCGCGCAGCAGCAGTTCGCCCAGCGCATGGGTCTGGACCGAATTGCCGCCCGACCAGTCGCCGCCGAAGGTGTAACCGAACTCGATCTGAAGCACGCCCCGGCCCACGGTCGATGCCCCCTCCGTGAAATCCGGCCGGTCGGCGGTCAGGGGACGGGACGCCGGGGAGGTGGCCGGTGCCCTGGCGGGCTCCTGCGCGGATCCGGCCGCCGGGTGCCCGAGCAACGTGCCACCGGTCACGGTGGCGAGCAGACCCGCGAGAATCAGTCGAGTCGTCATGGCATCTTCAAGGTAACGCGATTCGCGCTAGTTTTCGGGCATGAACTACGTCATCCGGGCATCCGCCGGCAGCCGCGGCCTTCCACGCCTCATGCGAAGCGTCCTCGTCGTGGTCGCGGCCCTGGCGGCCTGCGACGACCTCGGCCCCCAACCACCCCCGGGATCCCCGGCGCGCCGTGCCGCCGCGCTCGCCATCTCGCCCGGGTCGGCGACGCTCTCGTCGCTGGGCGAGACGGCCACCTTCAACGCGACCCTGACCGACCCGTCCGGCGCGGCCTTCTCCGGCACGGTCGGGTGGTCAAGCAGCGACCCTGCCGTGTTTACCGTGACCCCCACCGGAGTGGTCAGCGCCGTCGCGAACGGGTCGGGTACCCTGACCGCGTCGCACGAGGCGCTGAGCGCGACCGCCCAGGTGGTGGTGGCGCAGGCCCCCGCAGCCGTCGTGGTCGTGTCGGGGGGCGGGCAGGAGGGGATGGCGGGCAGCACGCTCGCCGAGGCCGTGGTGGTGCGGGTGGACGACGCGGGCGGCTCGCCGGTCGCGGGCGCCACCGTGACCTTCTCGGCGGCCACCGGGCATGGGTCGGCCGACCCGGCCACCGCGGCCACCGACGCGGCCGGCCTTGCCGGCACGACCTGGACGCTCGGCAACGCGGCCGGCACCCAGACCCTCACGGCGTCGGTGGCCGGGGGAGTGTCGACCGACATCCGCGCGGCCGCGGGCGAGCTCCCCACACCGCCCGACTCGGCGGTCTACAGCGTCACCTTCAACGCCACCTGGAGCGTCGCCACCCACCCGAGAGACTTCCCGCGCGGCGCCCACTTCTCTCCGCTCATCGGGGCGGTGCACGACGACGGCGTCCGCTTCTGGGCGAGCGGCGAGACGGCCACCCCCGGCATCGAGAGCATGGCCGAGACGGGCGGCACCAGCACGCTCAGGACGGAAATCCGCGCCCGGATCCCGGCCAACGCCCTCTCCGTCATCAGCGGACCCGGCCTCGGCACCAGCCCCGCCCGCACGACCATCTCCCGCGTCGTCGTCCGGGTGGACTACCCCCTCGTCACCCTGGTCACCATGATCGCCCCGAGCCCCGACTGGTTCGTGGGCGTGTCCGGGCTGTCGCTGATGGACGAGTTCGGGCAGTGGGTGGAGGAGATCAAGTTCACCCTCTACCCGTACGACTCGGGCACCGACGACGGCACCAGCTACACCTCCGCCAACGCCGACTCCTCCCCCAGACAGCCCATTCGCAGCCTCCGCGGCGAGGCCCCCTTCTCGGACGCGCCGATCGGAACGTTCACCTTCACGCGCATCGGAGGTTAGGCCCGGAATCGCCCGGTCCACGCCCGCGCGCCCGCGCGCTCCGGTTCGGGTGCAGATCGGAGCCGCAGTGAGTATTCTACCGGCGCGGATGCGGCCACGCCCTCAGACCCCAGTTGACCCGACGTCATGACTCGGAACCCGATCAGCCACGGCGAGAAACCAGGCCCGATCGCCTACATGGCGAGCAACAGCGTCGCCGCCAACCTGCTGATGTTCGGGATCCTCGCCGCGGGCCTGGTGTCGCTGGCCGGACTCGAGCTGGAAGCATGGCCCACCGTGCCCTTCAACCAGGTGGAGGTCTCGGTCGCCTATCCGGGCGCCACGCCCGAGGAGGTCGAGGAGGGCATCGTCGTCAAGATCGAGGACGAGGTCAGCGGGCTGGACGACGTGAAGTCCGTCCGCTCCGTGGCGGCCCCGGGCATGGGCTCGGTCAGGGTGGAGGTGCACTCGGGCACGGACATCAACGACGCCCTGGCCGATGTCGAAGCGGCGGTCGGCCGAATCCAGACGTTCCCGGGCGAGGCCGAGCGGCCCCAGATACGGGAGCTGACCAACGCCCAGAGCGTGATGCGCCTGATCGTGTTCGGCGATGCGACCGAGCGTGCGCTGAAGGAGATCGCCTACCGCATCGAGGACGATCTCGCCGCGCTTCCCTCCGTCTCGCAGGTCGAGACAAGCGGCGTGCGAAACTACGAGATCTCGATCGAAGTGCCCCTGCAGCGGCTTCGCGCTCTCGGGCTCACGCTGACCGACATCGCCAATACGATTCGCCGCAGTTCCCTGGACCTCTCCGCCGGAAGCATCGACACGGAGCAGTCGCAGGTGCGCGTGCGCACGCTTGGGCAGAGCTACGACCAGCAGGACTTCGAGGAAATCATCCTCCTCAGCCGCAGCGACGGCACGGTCGTCCGCCTGGGCGATGTCGCCGAGGTGCGCGACGGATTCCAGGACACCGATCTGATCGTCCGGCACCAGGGGCTGCCGGCCGTCTTCGTCGAGGTCTCGAGGGCCGAGGGCGAGAATGTGATGAGCGTGGTGGGCGCCGTTCGCGAGCACGTCGCGGAGGAGGTGGCTCCCGCGCTCCCGGACGGCGTGGGCATCACCATCTGGAACGATGAATCCGACGCCTTCGAGGAGCGCGCCGCCATCCTCATCAAGAACGGCCTGCTCGGGCTCCTGCTGGTGCTGATCGCCCTGGGACTGTTTCTCGAACTCCGGCTCGCGCTCTGGGTGGCCGTCGGCCTCGGGGTCTCGGGCATCGGCGCCCTGGCCGTCATGATGGCGTTCGACCTGGCCATCCACGCGGTCTCGCTGTTCTCGTTCGTCCTCGCCATAGGGATCGTGGTGGACGACGCGATCGTCGTTTCCGAGCACATCCACCTGGAGCGAATGAAGGGCACTCCGGGCGTCGTCGCGGCGATCCGCGGTGCGCGGCGAATCAAGGTGCCCCTGATCTTTGCGGTGCTGACGACCATCGCCGCGTTCGCCCCCCTTCTCTTCATTCCGGGAGGCGTCGGGCAGACCTGGAAGGCGCTGCCGACCATCGTCATCGCCATGCTGGTGATCTCGCTGATCGAGTCGCTGCTGGTGCTGCCCAACCACCTGTCCCACCACCTGCACGGCCCGGACTGGTCACCCCGGACGCGCCTGGAGCAACGCGTGGCCCGAATTCAGGGCGGGGTCGATCTGCTGTTGGG
>JAJEBS010000268.1 GCA_022822425.1 Gemmatimonadota bacterium
ATCTCCGGCGGCCTCACTCCGGACAACATCGGCGTCGAGTACTGCTGCGTCATCTATGCCATAGACGAGAGTCCGGTCGAGCCCGGCGTGATCTGGGCAGGCACGAACGACGGCCTCCTTCACCTCACCCGGGACGGCGGCGAGACGTGGACGGACCTCACCGCGAACATCCCCGACATGCCGGTGGACGGGGTCGTCCGCAACATCGACGCCTCGAAGTGGGACGCGGGCAAGGCCTACTTCACCGTGGAGGCGCACCAGGTCGGCAACTTCGAGGCCTACGCCTATCGGACCGAGGACTACGGCCGGACCTGGACCCGGATCGTGAATGGCGTCGCGGACAGCCCGCTCAGCTACACCCGGAACATCCGCGAGGATCCGGTGCGGCCCGGACTGCTCTACCTCGGCACCGAGAACTTCCTCTACGTGAGCTTCGACGACGGAGACAACTGGCAGCGGCTCGCGAACGGCCTGCCGCCGAGCCCGATGTACTGGATCGCGGTGCAGGAGCATTTCGGCGATCTCGTCGTGGGCACCTACGGGCGCGGCTTCTGGATCCTGGACGACATCTCTCCGCTTCAGCAGTGGACCGAGGAAGTCGAGACCGCCAGCGTCCACCTGTTCCGGCCCCGCGGCGTCTATCGCTTCCACCCCATCACCCCGCCCTTCGCCCACTTCGACGACTGGTCCGAAGGCGAGAACCCGCCCTACGGCGCTCCGATCAACTTCTGGCTGGACCAGGCGGGCGATGGCTATTCCATCGAGATCCGGAACGCGGCCGGAGAGACCATCCGCACTCTCGAGGGGACCGGAGACCAGGGCCTCAACCGGATCTGGTGGGATCTGCGCGAGGAAGCTTCGACCGCGGCAGTGCTGCGAACGAAGCCTCTCTTCGCCGACTGGGTGACGCTCGACGAGCAGCGGACCCGCGCGGGACAGGTCGGGCGAATCTCGATCCTGGCTCCGCCGGGCGAGTACACCGTGGCGCTGAGAGTCGGTGACATCGAGCAGACCGCGCCGATCGAGGTGCGGAAGGATCCGAAGAGCGCGGGCGCGCTCGAGGACATCGCCGCCCAGACCGCGATGCTCCGCGAGCTCCGGGCGGACCTCGAAACCGTGGTCGGGATGGTGAACGAGATCGAGTGGCTGCGTCGTCAGGTGCTCGATCTGAAGGTCGTGGCCGAAGAGGCCGGGAGGGTCGAAGCCATCGCCTCGGCCGTGGACGGGCTCGACGGCTCGCTGCTCTCGGTGGAGGAGCCGCTGATCCAGCTTCTTCTCACCGGGACCGGCCAGGACCAGATCCGCTGGCCGGTGCAGCTCGCGGGGCGGATCACCTACCTCGCGGGCGCCGTGGCGAGCAACGACTTCCCCCCGACAGACCAGATGCGCGAGGTCCACGCGGTGCTCCGCGAGCAGCTTGCGGAGGTCGAGGCCGACTACCGGGAGATCACGAGCAGCCAGCTCCCGGAGGTGAACGGGGTTCTGGAGGCCGCGGGCGTCCCCGGCCTCATCCGCGTCCCCGGCCCAGGCCAGGAGTAGCGCAACCAGCCTTCCGCAGGGGCTGGCCGGGCAGCCCGCCTCCCAGCCCCGTCCCGCGCCGTGTCGTCGGCCCGTACCGGGCATTGACACGGCGGGGGCCGTGGGCGAGAATCGAAGGTAGGTGGGGCACAGTCCCCGCCGCCGCTGTTCACCCACGCGTTCACACCGCCTTCGATCGTTCACAGTCACATATGGACGCCGGCATCCGTCCTCCGCTCCCCCCGGCTCCACGCGACATCGCCCTGTCTCCCCGCAGCGCTGCCCCCGACCTGTTCCTGAGCTTCGCGAGCGAGCACAAACCCCTCGTCGATCCGTTCCGCGCCCATGCTCAGTCTTGACTCTCCATGCTCTCGTTCGAAGACTGTGCCTCGTCGAATGGAAGTGACCGCGGATGGAAGCATCATGCGGAACAGATGATCCGGGCGTGCAGCGCCACGCTCTGCCTGGTCGGGCGCTCCACCCATCACAGTGCTCCCGTTGACTGGGAGATTCGCAGGAGTGTGGATCTCGGCAAACCCGTACTCGCTGTCTTCCTGGAACCAACAGACTTGCTTCCGGCTGCGCTCTCAGAGATCGGCGTTACCCCCTTGCCGCCCAACGTCGACGCCCTGATGGATGCACTCCGATGACGTCCCGCCCCAGAACCGTTGACGACACCCCGTTCGCCCCTCTTCTCACCACGAACCGCCCATCCGGATAGAGATCCCCCGCTCCGTGCCATGCTCCTGCAGTCGTGCTGGCCGCCGACAGCCAGGGAGACACAGTTCCCTTGGAATCGCATCAACCCGCTCATCCTCACGTCCACCGCCATCTGAATCAGGTCGCACGCCGCGCCGCGGAACCTCGACGCGCGCCTCCTCGACCGCCCAAGAGGACTTCCTCTGGCGAAACACGAGATTCCCCGCCCAACTTCTTCGTGCCTTACCGAACCCCGTTCCTCTCGGGCTGACCATCACGAACTGGCCGGCAAGCAGCGCCCATTTCTGGCAGCCGTTCAACTCCCACGATGTGCCCCTCCGTCCCGTCACTCCTAGTCGGACCTAGCTCCAAGGAGTGAGCCGCCCAAAGCGCCACCACTACGTACCGCAGTTCGTGCTGCGGCAGTTTCGTGATGCGCACGGTCAACTTCATCTGTTCGACAAGAAGCTTGAAAGAGTGTACTGCGGTGCGCCAAACAACGTATTCTTCGAGAATCACCTCTACAGAATCTTCACGCCGCCTACGGGAGAACCAAGCCATGAGGTCGAGAAGAGATTGAGTTCGATTGAGAGTGAGGCATCACCAGTCGTTCAGAAAATCCTTCGATCAGCTCGATCCGGAGTGAATCCCGGCCTCTCTGCCGAGGAACGCTATGCGTGGGCTCATCTCTACCACGCTCAATCACGCCGTACTCCAGAAAACCTGGCGTCCTGCCTGAAAAGCGACGAGGCGCTTAGCGACCGGGCGAGAGCCTTGGGACTTTCACTCCGCGAGATTGACGACATCGTGATGGAGAACGCACTGCCGCTTTTCGCTAGCGGTGAGTCCCCCGGTCTAGGCGTGGAGGGGTACTGCCGAAGCGTCGGGCTCATGACTTCGGTTCTCCTTCAGCCAGAGCACGGGTTTGTGATTGGCAGCGCCGGTATGCCACTCGGCTCGAACGAGCCGAACCCGTTCTTCCGTGGGTGGTTTCCACTGACTCCCGATGTCGCGGTGCGAGCAACACAATGGCCCAGCAGGGAGATTCTGGCGCCGATTCCACGACATGCTTCTGCTGTAGTAAACAGGATCAACCTCGCCACAGCACGGCACAGCCGCATCATCGCCTCACAGAGGAAGTCTGATCTTCATGCCGTAATCAGACGGCTCGGAAGCCCATGACCTCTTGCGTTCGGAGCACCGGCAGCGTGATTGCCAGGAACACGACGAGCATCCCGCGCCTGCCCTTGAGCATCGCCGCGACAGGTTCACACCCCGGCTCCTCTCGGGCCGGGGATTCTTCCCGGACCGGGCTGCGGCGGATCACCGGCCATCCGAACGCACGGACACGACAGAGACCTGGAACATGCTCGCGAGAGCCATATGTCCCGGTAGCCGAGCGGATCGGCTCACTCTCCCGCATTTGCTGTTTGCCCGGCGACGGGCCGTCCACCGGACCGGTCAGCATTGGAACACATGGCTCCGGTGGTGCTCGAGGAACCGCCGCTCGGGAGCGAATCTCTGCGGCAGCCGTAGCCGCTGGCCGTCGCGCGCCTGGATCTCGGCCTTGAAGTAAGGATCCGCAGCCCGGAAGTGCTTCGGCGAAACAAGTATTCGAAAGTCGGAGCTGACAGCGATCAGCCCGCGATCGAAGGCCTTGTCGTGAAGCGCTGAAAGCGCCAGCCCATTCCGGGGATTGCAGCGGTTGGCGGGATCCGTGCTCCACGGGACGATGTGACTGGCGACGAGCAGGTCCGGGATGCCCAAGCCGGTGATGCAGCACTGCCCGTCGTACGCGGCGAGTACAGCCCTGCGGAAGAAATCCTGGCCCACTCGTCGTGTCGTCCGCGTGACGCGATCCTCGCCGAGTCTGTGCCCGACACCGTCGGTCGGGGC
>JAJEBS010000141.1 GCA_022822425.1 Gemmatimonadota bacterium
GTTGTAGTCGAGGTGCAGCTCCTCAAGGTTGGTCAGAGTGCCCAGTTCGGGCGGGATTTCGCCCGAAAGATCGTTCCAGGACAAGTTCAGCCGATGAAGGTTGACCAGATTGCCCAGCTCCGGCGGGATATCACCCGAAAGGCCGTGGAGAATAGGCCGCCGCAATTCATAATCGAAGCTCCCGCTCAGGTCGAGCCAGACCACCCGGCCCTGCCCGTCCGTTCTCAGTCCATACCAATCCTCCAGCGGCGCCTCCGTCAGCCAGTTGGTGTTGTCGACCCAGTTCGGACCGTCGGTCGCGTGGTAGAGCGCTTCCAGAGCCGCTCGGTCCGGATTCTCTGCCGCGACCGTCACCGCTGCCGTCCCCGACGCCGTGCCCGCGCTCGCAGTGATCGTGACGCTTCCATTGCCGGCCGCCGTCACCAGACCCGAGGCGTCCACGGTAGCCACCGCCGCGTCGCTGGTCGCCCACGTCACGGAGGTGCCTGCCATTACCTGCCCGTTCTGGTCCTTCACCTCGGCCGAGAGTCGGGTCGTCGCTCCAAGGGCGGTCAGCGTGGCGGAAGCCGGGCTGACCGTCACCGATGTGGCTACGGGAGTTGGAGGAGGAGGTGCAGGCTCCACAGTCCCGTCGCCGCAGGACAGGACGAGGAGGAACATCCCGACGAACGCCATCGCCGAAATCGTGAAGCCCGCGTTCCGTCCCGCTCCCCCGTCGGTGCGCCTCTTGCGCATAAGCGTCCGCCGCATCCCCACGTGACCGTCGTGCCGTAGGCTTCTGGATTGCATGCCGGTTACTCTCCCCGTTGGTGGAACTCCGACCAAGCTCCCATTCAGGATCGCAACGAGCACATGCACTGCCCGCACACGCGAGCACAACGCGATCTCAAGGCCTGATCGTATGAGACTAACGACTGCGGAAGAAGCCTGCGAGAGCAGGCTGCGGCGTGCGGTTTCCTCTCGGTTCGCCTGACTTTCGATGAGCGCTCCCAGAGCGGCGTTCGACAAGCCACTGGCAGCGGTGTCCCACAGACCTGACACCTTCTGACACGCCCTGACACCTTCTGAGACAATAGGGTTTCCCACCGGTTGACTTCCTCGTGAACGGTCCTTCACCGTTCGGGCATGGCAAGGCTGGAACACAGGTTCGACGTGCAGAAGAAAGCGCTCCTCCACAGGCATAGAGCGCCCGCGTCGAGCGGTCACTGGCGACGGGTGGCCGAACCCGGATCCGGCAACTCGTTGCCCCGTCGAGACGTGGGAAATGGCCTATTTCCCACTCACTTGCGAGGCTTGCCGCCACCGTGTTTGGCTTGACATGCAATGGAGATCGGGGCGAAGCAGTTCGAGGTCTCGCCGAGGAGCGTTCCCCGGCGTCGGTGCGTTCCCAGTCGCGCTGGTTCCCCGAGCCAAAAAGGGCTCGGAAGAGGGGAACCGACGATGATCGCCCACCTGAGGGGACGCGACCGGGCGCTCGAAACCTTCGGCCTGACGGGCCGCCGTGCCAAGTGGATTGCGCTGGCGAGCCTGCACGGCGGCGTGTTCACCCGCGCGCAGCTGTCGGACTGGCTCGGGGCCAGCCGCTTCAAGGTGCTCCGGCTCGTGCAGGCGTTGACGGCGCGCCGGATCGTGGCCGAGGAGACGGTCGGGGGCCTGAAGGTCTGCCGGATCTGCGCGCGCAGCGTCTACCGGGCGCTCGGTGCCGAGGACGTCCGCCACCGCAGGATCACCTCGATCGAGGTGGTCGTCCGCCGCCTGCTCTCGTTCGACTACGTGATCGAGCATCCGGAACTCCCCTGGCTCCCGACCGAGTCGGAGAAGGTCGGCGCGTTCGAGGCGCTCGGCATCCACCGCTCCCTGATGCCCGTCCGGGTCTACCGTGGCGCGGCGCGCGGCGGGCGCCGCTACTTCCCCCGTGGAATGCCCGTGGCGCTGGAATCCAGCCGCGCCGTGTTCGTCCACGCCGATCCCGGCTACGACACCTCGACCGCGCTCCATTCGTGGCGGGATCGGCACCGGAGGCTCTGGGAGGCGCTGAGGGAGGATGGCCTGTCGGTCGAGGCCGTCGGGGTCGCGTGCGCCCGGAGACCGCTTGACCGGGCGCGGACGATCCTCGGGAACTGGACCAATGCGGACACGGCTCCACGTCCCGCACATCCGCCCGGGACCGTCGCCGAAGCCCGGCGCGAGGCCGCACGGGTCGAGAATGCCATCCGGGGCATGGACGACGCGACGGTCGAGGAACTGGGCGGTCTCAACGGCTGCCTTCGCCGCCTCGTCGAAGTGAGAGACCTGCTCCGATCAGCCCGTCCCGAGGGCACGATCGACGGCCATTCGGTGTGGCGGTCGAGCCGCCTTTCGGGAGTCCGGATTTGAGCGCCGTTCGGCGGAGCCCGTTGCCGATCCAGAGGTGTGAATACGACATCGGGGTGCTTGTGCAGGGAAACGCCGCCCGGGTGTGCGGAACGAGGGCTCCGCAAGTCGCTGGACGGCTTGGGGTTGGGCCACGGCCCGCGGATCGTCGGTGCCGATCCGGGTCTCCGGGCCGTGGACGGGAGTATCCATGTCAAGCGGATGCCGGTTTTTCTCGAAGTGACCTGCCTCGTAGCCTCCCTCGCGACGCCTCGGCTTCGACGCCCGTTCGTGCCCGGCTCGATCATCCGTGACCGCCGCT
>JAJEBS010000170.1 GCA_022822425.1 Gemmatimonadota bacterium
GGGTCGTGGAAGCGCATCTCCTCGCCCTTCGCCCGAAGCTCCAGCCCCAACACCTCGCTCGTCAGCGTCAGCGTGCGATCGATGGATTCCACCGCCACCAACGGCTCGTACGCCCCGTCCACCAGTCGGTAGCCCTGCAGCCGCGGCGCGAGGTGCTCGCCCAGCGGGTCGAACAGGAAGTACTCCCGCACCCCGAGCCCCTCGTACACCGCGGGCTTGCGCTCCACGTCCACGCGCCACGTGTTCGGCGACGCCACCTCGAGCACGAAGTCCGGTCCCTTGCCCTCCTCCCACACCTTGTAGTTCATCCGCACCCGGTCCTCGACCCCGAACACCACGAACGCGTCGGGGGCGACCGACACCCGCGGATTGCCCTCCTCGTAGTAGATGAGGAGGTCCCCGGAGACATACACGTCGGGGCGCTCCGCGTAGTGCTGCCCGAGGACGCCGACGGCGTAGAGGATCGCGTGGAGCTGGGCATCGTTCTCCGCCAACGGCTTGCCGTCCGAGCTCGGATAGTCAATCGCGGCGGGCGGGCGAACGAGACGGCTCATGGGCAAGCCTCCTGCCTTGCGGGGCGGCCGGTGCCGAAGCGGCCCAGGCCGGCGAAGAAAGTACCACGGTCATGTCCCGGCCCCAAGCGGCGTCGCGGAGAGGACAGGATGCGCCGGAACGGACCGGTGCGATACGGGCGGACAGCCCGGCGTGCGTAGGCAATCGGCTCGCTACGCCGGGGCTCGGACGACATCGAACCCGCCGTCGGAACGGGTACCGTCCGAAACGCAGCTTCCCCCCGATGACCGTGAGTGGTTTCGATCCCGAACTTCCCCCTTGCGCGCTCGATCAGATCGGCGCGGTTCGCCTTGTCGAGCCAGTTGCTCGAGGACGGGGCCCGCGATTGACCCGGAAGCGGCCGCCCCGCGGAGAAAGCGCGTTTACGGCCCGGCCCGGCGCGTCGGTGGGCTCGTCGGCGGTGCTGCGGCGGGGGCCATCCTTGGACGGCCGGCGAGCTTGTCGTCAACGCGGGAATCGTCGGAGCGTGCGGCGCGTCCCATGCGCAGCCCCCATGCCGAATCTTTCCGGATTCAGGCCGGTGTCCATGCCGGCGGCGCGATCCCCTCGACGCGGGTCTTGACGTCGACCACCGCCGGCCTGTCCGCGGCCAAGGCCCGGTCGAGGGCCTCGAGAGTTCCTCCGGCCGGTTAACGGTTATCCCCAAGCAGCCCATCGACTCGGCGATTCCGGCGAAGTCGGCGTCTTCAAAGAGCCACAGCTCGTCGGAGCCGGCGGTCCGCCCCCCGTAGGTCCGTTCGACTCCTGCCTGCTCCTGGTTCAAGGAGTGGTTGTCGTTGACCACCTCGCTGACGCTCTCTTGCCAGTTCCGGACCAGTTCCTGAACCCGGCGGATCCAGGCCGACCGTGACTCGACCGCTTCGGCCATCTCGATCATGCGCCGGAGCGTGCTTCTCGCATCACCCTGCATCCCGGTCCTGACGGGATAGTTGCGGCCGATCTCTTCGGGGTTGATGTCGAGCTGGATGATCGGCGTTCCCTGCGGCGGGATCCGGTATCCGTGGGTGACCTGTCCCCCGGCGTGGCTGCCGACGAAGAAGACCAGGTCGGCTTCACAGAGGGCCTGATTGGCGCAAGCCCGGGAATACGAGCCCGGGGTGCCGACGGCCAGGGGGTGGTCGGCGGGGAACATCGCCTTGGCGTTCAATGCGGTCGCCACCGGAATGGAGAGCTTCTCGGCGAGAGCGACGAGCTCGGCTCTCGCGTCCGAGGCGGTCACCCCGCCGCCGGCCACGATGACGGGCCGCTCGGCCCGGGACAACAGCTTCAGCGCCTCTTCGATCTTCTCGGGCTCTGCGGCTGGCCGGAACGCCGGCACCTTGGCAAACGTCTCCTCGATGACCACTTCCAGGTCGGCTTCCTGGTCCACCACCTCCTGCCCGGTAATGCCCTCAAAGTCGAGGTGAACCGGTCCCGGGGTGCCTGATGTGGCCGAGCGAAATGCCTGCCGCAGATGGATCGGCAGTTGTTCGGGGCCGGCCACATGAGCACCGTACTTGGTGACGGCCGAGAACGGACTGACGTGATCGACTTCCTGATAGGCGTGGCGCAGCAGGTTGACCTGTAGCTCCCGGCCGGTCAGGGCGATCACCGGAGAGCACGCAAGGCGGGCGTCCTGCAGCCCGGCGGCGAGATTGACCGCGCCCACGGACTGGGCCATGCAAAGGCCGGGGCCGCGCTTGATCCGGGCATAGGCATCGGCCATGTAGGCGGCCGCCTTCTCGCCGTGGGTCTGGACGCGCTTGATCCCCAGCTTCTCCATTTCCATCAGGGCCCGGGACCGATATAGGGCATGAAGAAGACATGGCTTATGCCGTATCCGTGGACGGTCTCGGCAATGAATCTGCCGCCGGTCATTTGCGCCACGATGCTCTCTCCGTTTCCGGCCATTCCTCGTGGAGATTGTCCCACACGGCCGACCTGTCACCTCGTGATACGCTCCACGTCGAGGGTCCGCGAAAAGGGGGAAAGCACCACCATGGCCGACGACAGGATTGCCGCCGG
>JAJEBS010000040.1 GCA_022822425.1 Gemmatimonadota bacterium
CTTCGAGACGGGTCCGCTCAAAGGACCGCAGCACGCGGCGGCGGCGGCCGGGCTCAAGCCGCCGTCCAAGGATATGGTGCAGCAACACGTACTGCGCCGTGAGCATGGGACACCAGGCCATCTCGCCTTCCCAGGCGCCATCCTCCCCCTGGAGGCTCAGCAGGCGCGCACTCGCGCGGCCCAAGGCCGGCCCGGCGTCGCGTGAAGCCACTCTCCCTGAACGCATGGGACGGGCGTTGCCCGGACCGGGCGGCATCGAAGCCGGCAACGCGTGGCCCAGGGAGTCCAGAATCCGCTCGTCCTCTCTTCCCTTCTTCCTTGCCTTGCGCAGCAGCCTGACGCCACGCAGGAGCCACCGGACTCGAACGGAGAGCGCGTGAACGGTGTCGGGTCCGGCGCCAGGCGGCCCGGTCGTACGATCGCGGGATCACTCGGGCGACCGCTCGGGCCAGGATCGCGCCTCCGGTAAGATTGAGGCGGGCTGGCGAGGTCTCTTCGCAGGCGAGCAGACGTATGGTCTGATCGCGAAACGAGGAGCTTGCCCGCCAACGGCGGTAGACCGTGCGTCTGACCGCAGCGGATTCGACTCGTTGATCGACGAAGACCTCGTAGAGCTCCATGGCGAGGAGTTCCGGGGTGCGGATCGCCTTGAACCGCTTGCGCTTGAAGTCCTTGAAGTCCCCGGTCTCGGCCAGGGTGAGCGCATCGCCGAACCCGAGGGTCATCCCCGACGCCGTCATGGGATGATAGTGCCCGGCCGCATCGCCGATGAGCACTCGATGCGGGGTCCCGTACGTCACGCGCGGCCTGAGCTCATTGGCGGCCGTGTCGAACCTGCCCGCCCGCAGCGCCGCGACGAACGCGGGTCGAAGGGCCTCGGAAATCAGGCCGGCATAGGCATCGGAGAGGTAGCCGATCCGGTCCCGGGGGGCCCACTGGTCCACCGGAATGTCCACGATGATGCGGACGCGCTGCTCTCCCAGCTGGTACATGAGGACCGGACCCGGCCCACCAAGCACGACATACCCGTAACCCTCCAGCGGCAGGCTCGCTCCCGTCGCCGTGACCCCGACCATCCGCGAGGTGGTTATGCGGCGTGTCGATGCGCCCAGCGACCGACGCACGGTCGAAGCCCGCCCGTCGGCGCCCACGATCCGCCCTGCGGTCAGGGACTGCTCGGCTCCGTCACGGACAAAGGTGACCCTGCCGTCGTCCACCGACCGCACGCGGGCACGGTGAATGAAGTCGACATCCGATTCGCCCTCGACAGTCTCACGCAGCGTCGAGACGAGAGCCTCGTGTTCGCAGGACAATCCGTGGGATCCGTCCGCATAGGGAAGGACTACCGGGTCGGAGCCGTCCTCCGGGAGCACGACGAAGCCCCTGCCTCTCGTGCCGCGCGGGTTCTCTTCCAGCTCTATCCCGAGGTCGCGAAGAATCCGCACGGCAGGCGGATGCAGCCATTCCCCCGCCATTCGCCTCGACGACCTGAGGTTCGCTTCCAACAGGGCCACGCGAGCGCCCTTCCGCGCGTGCGCGACGGCGCACAGGCTGCCCACCGGACCCGCGCCCACGATGACCACGTCGTAGTCTCGTGAGCGGCTGGCTCTCACCGGAAGACGCTCGCTTCCGTGCGGCGGCGGTAGCGGACGTTGCGCGGTGTCTCGGGACCTGTCACCCAACTCCCGTAATCCGGGGCGGGAACCTCGGTGTCGCCGCTGAAATCGAAGCGATCGAGCAGCACCGTCCAGATCGCCTTGAGTTGCAGGTAGGCGAAGTGTTTCCCCATGCACCGGTGCTTGCCGCCGCCGAATCCGATCAGCGCGTAGTGATGCTGCCTGTCCTCATTGGCGGGAGGGGCAAACCGCTCCGGAGCGAACCGTTCCGGGTCGGCGAACACCTCGGGCAACCGATGGGAGACTGCGGGCGACACCATGGCCAGGGTGCCGGCGGGCACGGTGCGGCCCGCGTACTCCATGGGCTGGAGCACCTTGCGGATCAGCAGGATCAGCGGCGGGTGCAGGCGCTCGCACTCGCGCACGGCGTATTCGAGCGCCACCTGCTGCTTGAGGGCCGCGAGACCCACGGCTCCCGTCTCGCGGTACATCTCCCGCATCTCGTCTCGGATGCGCGCCACATACGAGGGCGCCCCCAGGAGCTCGAGACCGGTCCAGGTAGCCAGCACCGCGCTCGTGTGCTGGCCCGCGAACAGCACCGTGAGCAGGATGCCGGAGATTTCGTCGTCGGTCAGTGCCCGCCCGTCCCTGTAGCGGGCCTCCATCAGCGTCTGCATGAAGTCGTCGGGCCGCGCCCCGGAGCGTCGGCGGTCCGACATGATCCGGCTGAAGAGATCGACCACCCTGCGGCGCGCCCGGTCGCGGCTGCGGTGTGCCGGCGTCGGAAGTCTGGGAAGGAAAAACCCGAGCGTGTTGAGGCCGTTCTGGAGATCGTGGTAGGCATCGGCAAACCCCGTGTCCACCTGATCCCGGACTTCCTGCCCCAACAGGCATCGGCTCGCGATTCTGACCGTGAGTTCGTTCATCGCCCTGGGCAGATCGATTTCCCCCTCGTCCCCAAGGCCGTCGGCGAACAGGCTCGCCTCCTCGAACATGAGGCGGGCGAACCTGCGCATCGCGGAATCGCGGAGTGCCGGATAGAGAAACCCCAGCTGCTCGTCCATGATTTCGGGCGCGACATCATAGGCCACGCCGCGGCCGAAGATGGGTACCGTGAACTGATACACGGCCTTGGCGTCGAGCTGCTCCTCGGGAGCCCTGAAGTAGGCATCGTGAGCCTCGGGTCCGGTGAAGAGGACGCAGTCCTTTGGACCGAGCCGGAACCGGACGAGTTCGCCATGTTCGCGCCAGCCTCGGCTCAGCATCGAGATCGGATTCCTGCCGAAGTCCCGCAGATGACCCAGAAGCGGCCAACCCCCGGCGAGTTCGGGAACGTCCTGTGCCGTTTGAAGCGCCATGTCCCCCCTCAATAGATGAATGGCAGCATGGCGAAGCGCACCCGCCGCTTGTAGCGGTCCCACAACTCCCCGTACTTCGCGCGGCAGCGACGCTCATCGCGTCTGCAACGATGCACCAGCAAACCCGCGAGCCATGCGGGCAACAGGTAGGGGATCCACGAGGAGAAGCCGGTCGTGAGCGTGACCGCGAGGTAGACGCAGATCTCGCCGGTATAGTTCAGATGGCGTCCGATTCCCCAAAAGCCGGAAATCAGCAGACGCCCATCGAGTGAACGGGCGGGCCTCCCCCAGATTGGCGCGTCCGGATCGCGCTTGAAGCGGTGCTTCTGTTCGTTTGCGCCGCGGAAGACCCAGAAGCCGAAGGCGAAGAGGAGTACGATGGCGACGGTTCCAGCGGGAGGCAGCGGCTCCGTCGCGTGCACCAGCCACCAGCCGGGGAGGCTGTAGAAGAACGGGACCAGCACGTAGTCGCCCCAGATCAGCATCCACCCGAAGCGCTCGCTGACGAGGTCCCAGGTGTGCGTCATGCCCTGCTCGAACTGGAAGTAGCTCAACACGTAAACGAAGGTGAAGACCTGGTAGAGCACCATCGGCAGGCTCAGGCGCCCGTAGATGTCGTACTGCACCA
>JAJEBS010000151.1 GCA_022822425.1 Gemmatimonadota bacterium
AACTGGTTCTGAGCCTGGGATACTCCCATACCATCGACTACCCGGAGCCCGAAGGCATCACCCTCGAGTGTCCCCGGCAGGATGTCGTGGTGGTGCACGGGATCGACAAGCAGAAGGTGGGGCAGGTAGCGGCGGAAATCCGGTCGTTCCGGCCCCCGGAGCCGTACAAGGGCAAGGGCGTGCGTTACCAGGGCGAGCAGATCCGACGCAAGGTCGGCAAGACCGCGGCATCGTAGTCGCCCGCATAGCGAGGAAACCGTGACCGCAAAGAGTTCGAAGTTGAGAAGGAGCCGGCGCCTGCAGCGCATCCGGCGGCATCGCAGGGTCCGCAAGCGCGTGAACGGGTCCGCCGAACGCCCGCGGCTCGTGGTGTTCCGTTCCCTGAAGCACATGGAGGGGCAGCTGGTGGACGACGACCTTGGTCGCACCCTGGTCGGGATCTCCACCCGGTCCGCGGTTCTCCGCGAGTTCGAGACCGAGTCTCGCAACCCGGGAGTCGAGCGGGCCCGGGCGGCGGGCAGGATGCTGGCCGATCGTGCTCGTGCGGAGGGCATCAGCACGGCGGTATTCGACCGTGGCGGCTATCGATATCACGGCAGGGTGAAGGCTTTTGCCGACGGCGCGCGCGAGGGAGGGTTGAACTTCTGATGGCCAGAAACAGGGGTAAGAACAGCGACCGCTCGCGAGAGAGCGAACTTGTCGAGAACGTCATCCACATCAACCGCGTCGCCAAGGTGGTGAAGGGCGGACGCCGCTTCTCGTTCACCGCGCTGGTCTCGGTGGGCGACCAGAAGGGCAACATGGGCGTTGCGCTGGCCAAGGCGAGCGACGTTGCGGAGGCGATCCGCAAGGCATTCGAGCGGGCACGGCGGAACATGCAGGAGGTGTCGATCGTTCGCGGCACCCTGCCGCATGAGATCATCGGCCGGTGGGGCGCGGGGCGGGTGCTCCTGCGTCCCGCGGCGCCGGGGACGGGCGTGATCGCCGGCGGTCCGGTCCGGGCGGTGCTGGAGGCTGCGGGGGTCACCGACGTGCTGACCAAGAGTCTCGGTTCGAACAACCCCATCAACGTGGTCAAGGCGACGCTGAACGGCCTGACGCGGCTGGCCACGCCCGAGCAGGTCGCGCGCGAGCGCGGCATAAGCGTCGAACAACTGGGAGGCTAGACCGTGTCCGACACGCCCGGGAAGATCCGGATCAAGCAGGTGCGCAGCGGCATCGGGAGGCTGAGCAAGCACCGGAGGACGTTGCGCGCCCTGGGGATCCGCAGGCACCAGCAGTCGGTTGTCCACACGGACACCGCGGCCATCCGGGGCATGATCCGCAAGGTCAGCCACCTGGTGGAAGTCACCGAAGTCACCTGAACGACGGAGATCGCACCGATGTCAGAACTTCACCGGCTGAGCCCCGTACCGGGGTCACGCAAGGCGCGCAAGCGCGTCGGACGCGGACCCGGCTCCGGGCTGGGCAAGACGGCCGGCAGGGGGCACAACGGTCAGAAGTCCAGAAGCGGCGGCACCGTTCCCGCCTGGTTCGAGGGCGGGCAGATGCCCCTGCAGCGGCGCATCCCCAAGCGGGGGTTCAAGAACCGCGGACGCGTCGAATACGCGGTCATCAACGTCGGCGACCTGAACCGGCTGGACACCGACCGGATCACCCTGAAGGCGCTCATCCAGGCCGGGGTGGCGGGTGGCGGCCGCAAGCCGGTGAAAGTGCTCGGAACGGGTGAAGCGGAGAGGGCGATGCACGTCGAGGCGCACGCGTTCAGCGCGTCCGCGCGCCGCAAGATCGAAGCCGCCGGGGGCACGGTGACCGTGTCCGGCGCCCGCTGACGTCAATCCGCGAGACGGGGTAAAGGATGGCAAACCCGATTCCCAATCTGTTCCGGGTCCCGGAACTCAAACAGAAGATCCTCTTCACGCTGTTCATCCTTCTCGTCTACAGGCTGGGGGCGCACATTACCGTGCCCGGCCTGGATGTGAACATCCTGCGGCAGCAGTTCGGGCAGCTGAGCAATACGCTGTTCGGGATCTACGACATGTTCGTGGGAGGCGGTCTCAGCCGGGCCACGATCCTGGCGCTCGGCATCATGCCCTATATCTCCGCCTCCATCATGTTCCAGCTGCTCTCGGCGGTGGTTCCCACGATCGAGAAGCTGCAGAAGGAGGGAGAGCAGGGGCGCAAGAAGCTCACCCAATGGACGCGCTACACGACGGTTGTGCTGTCCATCATCCAGGCCTACGGCTACGCGGTGTTCCTGTCCAGCATTCCGGGCGCGGTTCGCACCCCCGGCCTGCTGTTCATGTTCACCACCGTCGTTGCGCTCACGGTCGGCGCCGTCTTCGTCATGTGGCTGGGAGAGCAGATCACCGAACACGGCATCGGCAACGGCATGTCGCTGCTGATCTTCTTCTCCATCATCGAGGGATTTCCGGCGGCCATCGGCCGGACCTGGGAGTCGTTCGTGGTCGGAGAGATCAGCGTGGTCGGCCTTGCCGCGCTGGGCGCCGTGGTCGTGGGGGTGACCGCGGGGGTGGTGGCGATGACCATGGCGGCCCGCAAGATCCCGGTTCAGATACCACGCAAGGTGATGGGGCGCGGTCGCATCCGCGAAGGACAGAAGAGCTTCGTTCCGCTGCGCGTGAATTCGGCCGGCGTCATGCCGATCATCTTCGCACAGTCGTTCATCATCGTGCCGGGCACGCTTGCGGCCTTCTCGAGCGCCGGCTTTCTGCGCGAGATCTCGGATCTCTTCCAGCCCGGGAACTGGCTCTACTACGGGAGCTACGCCCTCCTGATCCTCTTCTTCACCTACTTCTACACGGCCATCATCTTCAATCCCGTGGATCTGGCCGAGAACCTGAAGAAGCAGGGGGCCTTCATCCCCGGGGTCAAGCCGGGCGCGCGCACGGCCGAGTACATCGACAGGATCCTGACGCGCATCACCCTTCCGGGCTCGATCTATCTGGCCATCCTCGCGCTGCTGCCCTTCTGGATCGTCGACTGGTTCAACATCCAGACCTTCTTCTTCGGGGGCACCAGTCTGCTGATCGTGGTCGGGGTAGGGCTGGACACCGTCCAGCAGGCCCAGCAACACCTGCTTCTTCGCCACTATGACGGCTTCATGAAGAAGGGGAGGGTCAAGATGCGGGGCCGTGGGCGCTACGTCTGATGCAGCCCCCGTGAGCGCCGCCGGAACTCCGTGGGGAGCAGCATGATCGCCGTTTTCCTGGGCCCTCCCGGCGCCGGCAAGGGCACGCAGAGCGCGAAGCTCATCCGCGATGTGGGCTTTCGCAAGATCGCGACGGGAGATCTGCTCCGCGCCGCGCGCCAGGCGGGCACCGAACTGGGTGACGCGGCCCGGCGCTACATGGATGCGGGCGAACTGGTTCCGGACGAGGTGATCGTCGCGCTGGTGGAGGAGACCCTCGAGGGTCTGCCCGCGGAAGCGCCGATTCTCTTCGACGGCTTTCCGCGTACGCTGCCCCAGGCGCGGGCGCTGGACGACGCGCTCGCGCGCACGGGACGGGCCGTGGAGGGCGTCGTCGTCCTGGACGTGCCCGAGCAGGTCGTGCTGCGCAGAATCGGTGGGCGCCGCATCAGCCCGAAAGGGCGGGTCTACAACATTCACGACGATCCCCCACGCGTAGAAGGTGTCTGCGACGAGACCGGGGAGCCCCTGATCCATCGGAAGGACGATCGTCCACAGACCATCCTGCGCCGGCTCCGGGTCTACGAGGCGCAGACGGAACCCATCATCGCCTACTACGAGGAAGGGGCGCCGCCGGTGGCGCGCCTGGACGGCACGCAGGGCATCGAAGAGACGTATCGGTCGGTTCGGGCGGCCCTTGCGGCGCATGCCGGCGTGTGAGACTGAACCATGGTCCAACGGAACCAGATGATCCGACTGAAGAGCGAACCCGAGATCGCCGAGATCGCGCGGGGCGGAGCCATCATCGGCGAACTGTTTGCCGTGCTGCAGGATGTCGTGCGCCCAGGTGTCACAACGGCCGAACTCGACCGCCTGTCCGAGGATTTCATCCGCTCCCACGACGGAGCGGTGCCGGCATTCAAGGGGCTGTACGGTTTCCCGGGCGCCGTGTGCACCTCGACCAACGCGGAGGTCGTGCACGGGATTCCCAGTCGGCGCCGGGTCCTGAAGGACGGCGACATCGTTTCACTCGATGTGGGGGTCAGGCTCAACGGGTGGTGCTCCGATTCGGCGAGCACATTCACGGTAGGCGATGTGGACGCGGCGACGCGCCGGCTGCTGGAGGTCACGAGGGAGGCTCTGGATCGGGCCATCGCCGCAGCCGTGCCTGGAAACCATGTCGGCGATATCGGCGCGGCTGTGGAAGGCACCGTTCGCGGGACCGGATTCGCCGTCGTCCGCGACCTGGTGGGGCACGGGGTGGGGCGGGAGGTGCACGAAGCGCCTCAGGTGCCCAACTTCGGACGCCCCGGACAGGGTCCGCGGCTGCTCGACGGAATGGTTCTGGCCATCGAACCCATGCTCACGGCGGGGGCCGAGTCCATCCGCACCCTCGACGACGGATGGACCGTCGTAACCAGCGATGGTTCGCGCTCCGCGCATTTCGAGCACACCGTAGCCGTCACCGGGGAGCGCGCACGGGTGCTGACCGCTTCCGCGCGCCCGGTGGCCGCCTCCACATGACGGAATTGCCATTGAGCCCCACAGGGCTTTCGGTTATCTTTCAATTTCTGTGCAGTGAAGCAGACCACCCCGTCGCCAAGGACCAGCCGAAATGAAAGTGCGGAGCAGCGTGAAGGCCATCTGCGAGCACTGCAAGGTGATCCGTAGGCGTGGCGTCGTCCGTGTCATCTGCGCACGCAACCCCCGCCACAAGCAGCGGCAGGGTTAGGAATCTCCCGAGTTTCGGAACGCGAACCGTGGCACGAATCGCAGGCGTCGATCTTCCGCGAAACAAGCGCGTCGAAGTCGCGCTCACCTACATCTACGGCGTCGGGCCCACCCGCGCGAGGGAGATTCTGGACGCGACCGGCGTGGATCCCGACAAGCGCACCTTCAACCTCACCGACGAGGACGTCAGCCGGCTGCGCAGGCAGATCGAGACCGAGCTGAAGGTCGAGGGCGCGCTGAGGACCGAGGTGTCGATGAACATCAAGCGGCTGATGGACATCGGCTGCTACCGCGGATTGCGCCATCGCCGGGGATTGCCCGTGAGAGGGCAGAGAACTCACACGAACGCCCGCACCCACAAGGGCCGCCGCCGGGCCATCGCCGGCAAGAAGAAGGCGCCCAGGAAGTAGGGCCGAGGAAGAACGCGCGTGGCAAAGGGACGAAAGCCGGCACGGGTCCGGCGTGCGAAGAAGGTCGTGGAAGCCGAAGGCGTGGCGCACATCAAGGCGACCTTCAACAACACGATCATCACCATCACCGATTCGGCGGGCAATACGGTCGTCTGGTCGAGCGCCGGCAAGGCGGGGTTCAAGGGTTCCAAGAAGTCGACTCCCTTCGCCGCCACGGTCGCTGCCGAACAGGCCGGCCGGGAGGCCGTGAGCCTCGGCGTCCGGCGCGTCAGCGTGCGCGTCCAGGGTCCCGGCTCGGGCCGCGAGTCCGCCATACAGGCACTCTACGCGGCAGGGCTGCACATCATGGCGATCGAAGACGTCACGCCGCTGCCGCACAACGGTTGCCGGCCACCCAAGAAGCGCCGGGTATAGGAAGGGAAACGGATGGCGCGGTATACCGGACCTGTTTGCAAGCTTTGCCGTCGGGAAGGGCAGAAACTCTTCCTGAAGGGCCTGAAGTGCTACACGGAAAAATGTCCGATCGAGCGCAGGGCATACCCGCCCGGCCAGCACGGTCCCGCACAGGCCCGTCGCCGGAAGCGCTCGGACTACGCGGTCCAGTTGCGCGAAAAGCAGAAGACCAAGCGAATCTACGGGCTGCACGAAAAGCAGTTCCGCAACCTGTTCAACAGGGCGGCACACCAATCGGGCGTGACGGGGGAGAACCTGCTCGTGGCCCTCGAACGACGCCTGGACAACGTCGTCTTCCGGCTCGGTTTCGCAGCGAGTCGCAGCCAGGCGCGGCAGCTGGTCCGCCACCGCCACGTGGAAGTGAACGGCCGCATCGTGGACGTCCCCAGCTATGCGGTGCGAGGCGGGGACGACATCGCGATGAAGGCCAGATCGCGGGATCTGCTCCCGGTTCAGGCCAGCCTCGAGTCGCGCGTCCGTCCCGACACCGCCGAATGGCTGGCGGTCGACGACAAGACGCGGGTCGGGCGGGTGCTGCGGCTCCCGACTCGCCAGGACGTGCCGATGGCCGTCCAGGAGCAGTTGATCGTGGAGCTGTACTCGAAGTGATTCGGACGTTCGGAAGAAACCCGGGGGTGGGTTTCCCATTCATCCCACGGATGCTGTCGAATAAGCCACGGAGGAGCGCGTGGAGATCGATCTGACCGGGCTGGTACTTCCCGAGCACGTCGAGGTGACGGGCTTCAGCGACGAGGGGAAGACCGCCGAGTTCGTCATGCAGCCGCTCGAGCGCGGCTATGGCTATACGCTGGGGAATTCCGTTCGGCGGGCTCTGGTTTCGTCGTTGCGGGGTGCGGCCATATGGGCGTTCCGCATAGAAGGCGTCGTGCACGAGCACCAGACCATCCAGGGTGTGGTGGAGGACGTGCATCAGGTCATTCAGAACCTGAAGGCGCTTGTGCTCACTCTCGACGACGATGTGGACGAAGCCAAACTCACCGTTCACGTGGACGCGGCGGGACCGGTTACGGCGGCCGACATCAACGCGCCGGGATCCGTTGAGGTGCTCGATCCGGACCAGCCCATCCTCACGCTCGAGGGCGACCGCAGCCTGAGCATGGAGCTCTACCTCAACAAGGGCCGCGGCTTCGTGCTCTCCGACCAGCACCCGCGTCCGGAGGGATCTCCGGTCGACCTGGTGCCGATCGATGCGATCTACAACCCGGTGCGCCGTGCCAACTTCACGGTCGAGGAAACCCGGGTCGGCGAGCGCACCGACTTCGACCGGCTGTCGTTCAGAGTGGAAACCGACGGGTCCGTTCGTCCCGAGCAGGCGATGGCCAACGCCGCGGGGCTGGTGCGCAGGTACCTCGAGTACATGCTGAGCTTCAGTGTCAACGGTGCTCCCGAGCCGCCCGCGCCAGGAACGGTGCCATTGCCCGCGCGCATACGGATGCAGCTTGCCCGCCCCATCGAGGAAGTGACGGAAATCTCGGTGCGATCGCGCAACTCGCTGCAGAAGGAGAACCTCCGCACCCTTGGCGATCTCGTGCGGCGCACCAGGAAGCAGATCCTCAACATCGATAACTTCGGCCAGAAGTCGATGGAGGAACTCCTCGCGTTTCTGGACGAACACTCCATAGAACTCGGAATGTCGCTGACGACGGGTCCGGACGGCGAGTGGTTCCTGGCCGAGGAAGAAACCGCCCCGGGCGCCGGGGAACCGTCCGATGACTAGCAATCCGTGGATGAATCCGCCAGGGCCTGCCGGCATCCGCCATCTGCCGCCAGGCATCGCCAACTGAACCCCGACGACTCATGCGCCATCGCAAAACCGGACGCAGCCTCTCTCGGACCGCCAGCCACCGGCGGGCGGTTCTGCGCAACATGGCGACCGCGCTCTTCCGGCACGGGCGAATTGAAACCACGACCGCGAAGGCGAAGGAACTCCGTCCCTACGCGGAACGCCTGATTACGCTGGCGAAGCGGGGCGACCTCCACGCCCGCAGGCTCGTTGCGCGAAAGATCTCCGACCGAGATGTTCAGGGAAGGTTGTTCGACGAGATCGCTCCAGGGTTCGCCCGCCGTCCGGGCGGGTACACGCGAATCCTCAAGCTGCGCCACCGCAGGGGCGACGCGGCCGAGATGGCTCTCATCGAACTTGTGGAACGAGACTAACCTCCAACGCAGGGGCACCGGACCATGCTCGATCTCGGATCCCGCCGGGGCGCGGCCGAAAAAGCGGCACTTCCACTCATGATCGTGGCCTTCCTGGGCATCGCGGGGTTTCTCTACTGGCTCAACGTGACGGCGGTCGGGACGACCTCCGCCGTTGTGGCCGCCCCGGAGGAGGATCCGTTTGCCGACGCCATCCCGATCGTGGCCGCGTCGCTGGAGACGAACGCGCTGCAGTTCGAGGGAGCGCTGCTTCGGGTCCCCGACGTCACCGTGGTCAGCCGCGTCGGCGACCAGGCCTTTTGGACCCAGTTGCCCAACGAGGACAACTTCTTTATCAAGATGGGCCCCGAGTTGACCGGCGACTCCGTGCCGATGGCGGTGTCCTCCGGCGAGACCGCCAGCTTCGTGGTGGGTACGCTGCATATCATGGATGACAGCACGCTGGACGCCTGGGAGAGCCAGGGGGCGTTCGAGAACACCCCGACGGGCCGTCTCGAGGCGGAGTTCGCGGACGTATTCCTGGAATTGGTCCATTTCGAGCGGGGTGCCGGGGAGGCGGAGGAGAGCGGGACGGAGGAGGCTTCTCCGCCGGGAGGCGGATCCCAGTAGCCCCCGGTCGTGCCCGCGACGACGGGGTTTCGCGACCACAGGAAACGAGAGGTTCCGCTGCGGCGGTCAACGGATCAGGCGAGCAGATGGCGAAAGTATGTAAACTGTGCGACAAGCGGCCAGCGACCGGCAACAACGTGAGTCACGCCCACAACAAGACCCGGCGCCGGTGGCTTCCGAACCTCCAGACCGTGCGCGTCCTCGACGACAGCGGACGGCGCCGAAAGGTCCGCGTGTGCACCCGCTGCATTTCTGCTGGAATGGTCAGGAAGGCGCCGCGGTTCCGGCCGAGCGCGAAGGCCTGACCGGGTTCCCGTCCCCCGAACACCCTTCCGGGCCGGTCCGGGAGTTCTGCTCCGGGGCATGAACGGCCGAACGCACGACCCGATGCTGGAGCACTTCCGTTCCGGCAGCCTCACCATGGGGGTGATCGGGCTCGGCTACGTTGGCCTGCCCCTTGCCACCATCGTCGGTGAAGCCGGGATACGCGTCATCGGGTTCGATATCGACGAGTCCGTCGTGGACGGGGTCAACGGGGGCACGAGCCATATCGGCGACGTGCCCTCGACTCGCCTGGCGGCGCTCACGGGGGCAGGCATGCTGCGTGCGACCGCCGACATGTCGCGCCTCCGGGAGTGCGATGTCATCGCCATCAGCGTCCCGACTCCGCTGTCGAAGACGCGTGACCCCGACATTTCCTTCATCCTGGCGGCCGCCTCGGCCGTTGGCGCGGGCCTGCGCCGCGGCCAGCTGGTGGTGCTGGAATCGACCACCTATCCCGGCACGACCCGGGAAGTGGTTCTCGGAGAGCTGGCGAAGAGCGGATTGGTGGTGGGAGAGGACTTCTTCCTCTGTTTTTCGCCCGAGCGAACGGATCCGGGGAATCAGGTCTGGACGACACGCAACACGCCCAAGGTCATCGGGGGGGTGACGAGCCGGTGCACGGCCGCCGGCGCGGCATGCTACAGCCGCTTCATCGACCGCATGGTGCCGGTGTCCAGCGCGGAAGTAGCCGAACTCAGCAAGATCCTGGAGAACACCTTCCGGGCAGTGAACATCGGGCTGGTGAACGAGACCGCCCTCATCGCCGACCGGCTGGGCGTGGACATCTGGGAAGTGGTCGAGGCAGCCGCCACCAAGCCCTTCGGGTTCATGCGCTTCGTCCCGGGTCCCGGCCTCGGGGGACACTGCATTCCCGTCGATCCCCACTATCTGTCCTGGAAAATGCGCACGCTCGACTTCCGCACCCGCTTCATCGAGCTGGCGTCGGAGATCAACGCAAGCATGCCTCGATTCGTCGTTGACCAGGTTCGCGACGCCCTGAACGACGAGGGCAAGGCGGTCAGGGGCTCCACGGTGGCCATTCTGGGGGTCGCGTACAAGAAGGACATCGGGGACGTACGGGAGTCTCCGGCGCTCTACATCATCGAGCTGCTGGAGGCCGCGGGCGCCAGCGTCCTCTACCACGATCCTCACGTGCCCTTCCTCAACGACGAGCGGACGGGGCCGCGCGAATCGGTTGCGCTCACGCCTTCCCTGCTGGGTCGGGCGGATGTGGTGTTGATCCTGACCGACCACTCCTGCTTCGACATGCGCGAAATCGTGGCGACGTCGAGGGTGCTGGTGGACGCCCGCAACGCCACGGCGGGCACGAACGAGCGGGCGGTGTCGCGCCGCGGGGCGGGGTGGATCGTGAAAGGTGGCCTCGCCTAGTCACCTCGGCCTATGCGGCGCGGCCTCCACCCCGGAACCTGTGGGGCGCGATCCCGGTAGGGGACGCATGTTCGAACACGGAAGGGACAAGGTCGCGGGGTGGTTGTGGCGCGGCTGCCTGATCGCCGTCGTGGCGTCCGCATGCGTGACGCGTGCCGCGGAGGACGGCGCAACCCTGCGCGGTGACCAGGCCTGGGCGCATGGCGACTACGAGGAAGCACTCGCCGAATACCGGCTGGCCGTGCGCCGTGGAGCCAACTCCGGGGACGCACATCTGCGCGTGGCGCATGCCTACGCCCGCCTGGGGCGCGTGGACGAAGCCAGGCAGGCCTACCGGCGCGCCATCGAGGTCGAGCCCGATCTGGTCGACCAGGCGGTCTCCGACCTGGTTCGCCTGGCGCGCACCGCCCAGCAGCAGGCGGATCGCTTTGCCCTGGCGTCCGCGCTCGAAGCCGCCGCGGAACTCAATCCGGATGTCAACTTCGCCCGTCTGGCCTTTCCTCTGGCATCGCACTATGCGGCCAACGGGGAACACGCGCGCGCGCTCGTCTTCTTCCAGCGCGCCCTCTCGGGTGACTCGGTGCCGGAGGTGCTGTACGAGACCGCGCTCGCCTACGAGGAAGTGGGGGCCTGCGAGTCCGCCCTCGCCTTCTACCGCCGGTTCGTGGAGACCGTGCCGACAAGACAGCAGCGGGATGCCGGATGGCACATCGGCAAGTGCTCCTACGATCTCGCGCAGGAATTCCGGGATGACGGCGACCACGAGGGGGCCCTGGCCCTGCTTCAGGAAACCGTGGCCCGGGGTGAGCCCCGGACCCACCTCGCCCGGGCCTATTTCGAGCTGGGCGAACTGCTGGTGTCCTTCGCCCGCTGCGACGAGGCCGTGGATGCCTTCGGGGGGGCGGCGCGGGAGGATCCGTCGGTGTCACGGGCGCTCGCCCGGCGAGCCGAGCACTGGATCGACCAGCTGCGCTTCGGGGTGTCCGTCGGCGACGACCGCGGTCGTGGGGCGATGGAGGGGGAAGAGGGTCGGGGCACCGGGCCTCCGGGATGGCCGGAAGATCTTGAGTGGGCGTGCTGACACACACTCCATTGGTCGACCTCCCGGCGCAGTACGACACCATGCGGGCGGAGATCGATCGCGCGCTGGCCGAGGTGGTCGAAAGCCAGACGTTCGTGCTGGGACCTGCGGTCGAGGCGTTCGAGGAAGCCGTGGCGGAGCAGGTCGGGGTTCGTCACGCCGTCGGGTGCGCCAACGGCACCGACGCCATCTGGCTGGTGTTGCGCGCCCTCGGGCTCGCTCGTTCCGACGAGGTGATCGTGCCCGCCTTTACCTTCTTCGGGACTGCCGGAGCGGTGTGGAACGCCGGCCTCCGCCCGGTTTTCTGCGACGTGGACCCGGACACCTTCAACCTGGATGCGGACACCGTGCGCGCGTGCTGGAGCGATCGCACCAGGGTCGTCCTTCCCGTGCATCTGTTCGGACAGATGGCCCCCATGGCCGAATTGCTCGAGCTCGCGCGTGAAAGGGGTGCCCGGGTGGTCGAGGACGCGGCCCAGGCACTCGGCGCCTGGCAGCGGACGCCCGGAGGTGAGATCGCGTTCGCCGGGGCTTCCGGAACGGCGGGGACCGTCAGCTTCTTTCCCACCAAGAACCTGGGAGGATTCGGCGATGGCGGTCTGATCGTCACCGACGACGACGCGCTCGCGCGGCGGCTTCGCAAGCTGCGCGCGCACGGGGGGGGGACCGGTGGGCGCCACGACGCGGTCGGCGTGAACAGCCGCCTGGATGCGCTGCAGGCCGCGGTGCTGCACGCGAAGCTGCCCCGGCTGACCGGCTGGACGGAGGCCCGCAGGACCAACGCCGCGATATACGACGAGATGCTGGCCGGGGTCCCCGGCGTCCTCCGCCCCCCGGTTCGGTCCGGGAACTTCCACACCTACCATCAATACACCATTCGGGCGCGCGCGAGGGACCGGCTTCGGCGCCACCTGCGCCGGCGAGGACTGGAGACCGGGCTATACTACCCGCGACCGCTTCACCTGCAGCCCTGCTTCGCCGAACTCGGCTATCGCCCCGGCGATCTTCCGGTGGCCGAGGCCGCGTGCGGTGAGGTGGTCAGCCTTCCCGTGTTCCCGGAGCTCGGGGCGGAACGGGCAACACGGGTTGCACGGGCGATTCGCGACTTTTACCGGGCAGGATGAGTCATCCGTTCATGGACGCGCCCGCCTTCTTTCGCGATCCTTCACCAGGGGAACCGGCGTTGGTGCTTCTCAGGAGATTTCGGTGCCGATGATGAGCGGAAATCGCGCGTACAGCAGCGGGTGCACCGCGGTGCTGTACGCACTGGTCGTATGCCTGGGTGCCGCGTGCTCGTCCACCCCGCCCTATTTTGGATTGACCGCCTCGCAACTCCTCGAATATTCGCAGGAGGCGTTCGATCGCGAGGACTGGGATGAAGCCGTGACGGCGCTTGAGAGGCTGGTGCAGGGAGCGCCGGGCTTCGATCAGATGGCCGAGGCCCGCATGCTGCTGGCGCAGGCCTATCTCAACAAGGGTGACTACATCACCGCCAACTCCGAGTTCGTTCGCTTTTCGAGCACGTATCCGACCCATGAACTCATGACCGACGCCGCGCTGGGGCTGTGCCGTTCGCACTCGCGCCTGTCTCCCATCCTCGACCGGGATCAGCAGTATACCGTGCAGGCGCTGTCGTCCTGCCAGGCGGTGACGCTCGACTACCCGGGCACCGCGGAGGCCGCGGAAGCCGATTCCATCCGCAACATCATGGTGGAGAAGCTGGCGTGGAAGGACGTCAACCGGGGCGAGTTCTACTTCAGGCGCAGCTTGCTGGACTCCGGACTCATCTACTTCGAACAGGCGCTCGAGAGCTATCCCGATACCGCCGCGGCCCCGGCCGCCCTGCTCTTCATCTATCGCACCTACCAGCGCCTGGAGTACGAAGAAGAGGCGGCCGAGGCGCGCCAGAGGCTGCTCGACCGGTATCCGGATTCACCGGAAGCGGAGGAGGTCCGTGATGTCGGATGAGCGCGCGTCCGGGGGCATCGCGCTCTTCGGGGGAACCTTCGACCCGCCGCACATCGGGCACCTGACGGTTGCGCAGGACGCCTTCGACGCTCTTCCCGTGCACCGCGTCGTCTGGATCCCGTGCGGGCATCCTCCCCACAAGCGCCCGTGGCGACTGTCGTCCCCGGAGGTTCGCCTGGAGATGACCAGGGCGGCCGTGGCCGGCGACGAACGGTTTCGGGTCAGCGACCGGGAGGTTCGCCGGAAGGGCAGATCCTATACGGTCGACACGCTGCGGGAGCTTGTAGGCGCCGATCCCGCGACCCGCTTCTTCCTGCTGATCGGGCCAGATCAGGCGGCGGCCTTCCGCAGCTGGCGGGAACCCGACGAGATCGCGCGCCTGGCGCGGGTTGTTGTCATGGTGCCCGGTGGCGGCTCCTTCGGACGGGTTACGTCCCCCGGAGTGGAACATGACCAGTTGCCCGTCACCCGGATCGACGTCTCGTCGAGCGAGATTCGGGCCCGACTCGGCGAGGGACGCCAGCTTCGGTACCTGGTGCCCGACCCGGTCCGCGCCATCGTGGAGCGGGAAGGGCTGTACCCGCACGCGGACCGCACGTACATGGCGGCCGGGAGGGTGGCCTCCGGCGCTGCCGGAGCCGGTCGCCGCCACGCCATGACGCGCGCGACGCGCTGGACGGAACGATGATAAAGGCATTCGCCAGGAAGGTATTCGGAGATCGACACGCCCGGGAGGCGCGGAAGCTCCAGCCCCTGGTCGACGAGATCAACGAGATATACGAGGGTCTGTCCGGGATCTCGCGGGACGAGTTGCGCGGCAAGACGGACGAGTTCCGTGCGCGTATCCGGGAACGGACAGGTCCCGTTCTCGACCAGGCGCAGGACCTTCGTGAACGCAAGAGTCGGTCCCAGGATCCGTCCGAGCGGGAGAGCCTCGGCCTGAGGATCGCCGAACTCGACAAGGATTACCTCGCCGAACTCGAAGAGGCTCTCGACGACATCCTTCCCGAAGCTTTTGCCGTCGTCAAGGAGGCGTGCCGGAGGCTCGTCGGATCCACGGTGCGGGTGACCGGGCACGACCTCGTCTGGGACATGATCCCCTACGATGTCCAGTTGATCGGAGCGATCGCGCTCCACCAGGGGAAGGCCGCCGAAATGGCCACCGGCGAAGGCAAGACCCTGGTGGCGACGATGCCCCTCTACCTGAACTCCCTCGCGGGGAGGGGAGCGCACCTCGTTACCGTCAACTCGTATCTGGCCCGCCGTGATGCCCAGTGGATGGGCTACATCTACGAGTCGCTGGGCCTCACCACGGATGTGATCGACGAACACCAGCCCGGTTCGGAGGAGCGGCGGCAGGCGTACCTGGCGGACATCACCTACGGGACCAACAACGAGTTCGGGTTCGACTACCTGCGCGACAACATGGTGCACGACCTGGCGCAGCGGGTACAGCGCGGGCATCCCTTCGCGATCATCGACGAGGTGGACTCCATCCTCATCGACGAGGCCCGAACACCGCTGATCATCTCCGGACCGGTCGGGCGCGACACCTCGACGCCGTTCAAGCAGATGGCGCCGCTGGTGGGACGACTCTATCGGCAACAGTCGAAGATCACGGGTCAGCTGGTGGCCGCCGCGAACCGTGAACTGGAGGCGGGCAACGAGCACGCCGCCGGCGAGAGCCTGCTGGCGGTCAAGCGGGGGACGCCGAGGAACAAGCGCCTGCTCAAGCTCTTCGCCGAGGATCCGGGGATTCAGAAGCTGGTGCAGAAGGTCGAAGGCGACTACATGCGCGAGAAGCGCCTGCACGAGATCGACGAGCTCCTGCTGTTCGCGATGGATGAGAAGGGGCACAACGTGCACCTCTCGGACAAGGGCCTGGACACGCTGTCACCGGGAGATCCCGACGCCTTCGTGGTGCCGGATCTCTCCGAGGCAATGGGGGAGCTCGAGCAGGACGAGACGCTCTCGGTGGACGACCGGCGGGAGCGCATTCAGGCGCTCGAGGGCGAGTACGCGACCAAGAGCCAGAAGATCCACGTCATTCACCAGTTGCTGAAGGCATACGCGCTCTATCATCGCAACGAGCAGTACATCCTCGGCGAGAACGGCGCGGTGGTGATCGTGGACGAGTTCACCGGGCGGCAGATGCCGGGCCGGCGGTGGAGCGACGGGCTGCACCAGGCGGTGGAGGCGAAGGAGGGAGTAGAGGTGCGGGGCGAGACCCAGACGCTCGCCACCATCACCATCCAGAACTACTTCCGCATGTACGACAAGCTGGCGGGGATGACCGGAACCGCGGAGACGGAGGAGAACGAGTTCCACCAGATCTACGACCTGGACGTGATGGTGATCCCGACCAACCGGGCGGTCATCCGGGACGACCGCGACGACCTCATCTTCCGCACGGTGCGCGAGAAGTACAACGCGCTCATGGATGAGATCCGGCATTTCAACCGGCTGGAGCTGCCCGTGCTGGTCGGTACCACGAACGTGGATGTCTCGGAGACGCTCTCCCGCATGCTCAAGCGACGCGGCATCCGCCACAACGTGCTCAACGCCAAGCAGCACCTCCGGGAGGCGGAGATCGTGGCCGAGGCGGGGCGCCCGGGGGCGGTAACCATCGCCACCAACATGGCCGGGCGCGGCACCGACATCAAACTGGGCGAGGGGGTCAGGGACGCGCGCACCGTGGGCTGGGCGCGTGCCCGCGGGCTCGACCTGGACGAACTCTATCCGGTCGATCCACGCCGCGTCACCGTGGACCTGGAGAAGAAGCCGGACGACTTCGTCGTCGAGATCGGCGGCCTCCACATTCTCGGATCGGCGCGGCACGACTCGCGCCGCATCGACCGCCAGCTCAGGGGGCGCGCCGGACGCCAGGGCGACCCGGGAACCTCGCAGTTCTTCCTCTCGCTCGAAGACGACCTGATGCGGCTGTTCATGTCGGACCGCGTGGCGGGCGCCATGGAGAAGCTCGGCGCGGAGGAAGGCGAGGTGATCGCGCATCCCCTGGTCACGCGCTCGATCGGAAGGGCCCAGATGCGCGTGGAGGGGAACAACTTCGAGGCGCGCAAGCGGCTTCTCGACTACGACGATGTCATGAACCAGCAGCGCGAGGTCATCTACGACCTGCGCCTGTTCGCGCTGGAGGGAGGAGAGGACCTCAAGGGCGAGATCTGGGAGATGATCGAATACGCCCTCGGGAGCACGCTTGACGAGTATGTGCCCGCCTCCAGCCCCGAGGAGGAATGGGACCTGGCGGGCCTCAAGCGCCGGCTGCTGCTCGATTTCCTGGTGCTCGTGAACGATCTGCCCGACGGGGACGAGTCAGTTCCGGATCTGGACCACGAGGACCTGGCGGCACTTGTAAACCAGGCTGGAAGGGACGCCTTCCAGCGCAAGCTGGAGGGATTCGGCGAGACGGCGGAACGCGTCACCTCCTACATCCTGCTGTCGGTCATCGACCAGAAGTGGAAGGATCACCTGTACGACCTCGACCACCTCAAGGCCTCCATCTCCTACCGCAGCTGGGGGCAGAAGGACCCCCTGGTCGAATACAAGAAAGAGGCCTACGACATGTTCGTGGACCTCATGCATGATCTGCGCAAGACGCTGGCGTCGCTCATTCTGCGGGCGCGAGTCGAGCAGCAGCCGATGGTGCGGCGGCGCCCGATGGGAGGCCAGCGCCTCACCTATACGGGCCCGCAGGAGACATCGGCCGCCACCACCCGCGCACGGCCGGCTGCTCCGGTCTCCCGCCGGGCGGGCGTGCCGGGACGAGTCGATGCGACCGGCATCGCCCGGAGCGCGCGCGCCGCTCCCGGTCCGGCAACAGACGTATCCACCCTGGCCACCAACCGCGGGGAGGCGCGCAGGTCCCGGCCGGTAACCGTCGAGGCCCGCCCGGGGCGCAACGCGCCCTGTCCCTGCGGCTCGGGGAAGAAATACAAGAAGTGCCACGGGCGCGCCGCCTGACAACCCCCCGCCCGATGCGCGAATGGCCGCGCGGCGACCGTCCGCGCGAACGCTTCCGGGAAGTGGGCGTCCACGGGCTGGCGACCCGCGAACTGCTCTCGCTCGTGGTGGGCAGCGGAACCAGGGGCGCGAGCGCCATGGACGTGGCGGACGCCCTGCTGCGGCGCTGCGGAGGATCGCTGGCCCGCATGGGATCGGCCCCCGCCGGACTCCTGGAGGGTGTCGCGGGCGTCGGAGGGGCGACCGCCGCGAGGGTGCTGGCGGCGCTGGAACTGGGTCGCCGGGGTGTCAGGGAGCGCCTGTCCACCCGCGACCCGATTCGTGGCCCCGGCGACATCTATGCACGCATGGCTCCCCGGCTGCGCGACCTGCGCCACGAGGAGTTTCACGCCCTTCTGCTCAACAGCCAGCACGGTGTGCTGCGCGAGGTGCTGATCACGCGTGGAATCCTGGACGCCTCCCTGATCCATCCGCGCGAGGTGTTGCGGGAGGCGATCGTGGAGAGCGCGGCGGCGGTGATTCTGGTGCACAACCACCCATCCGGAAACCCGTCACCCTCCGCCGAGGACCGCGAGGTCACCCGGCAGCTGTCGGCGGCGGGCCGCACGGTGGGGATACCCGTGCTCGACCACGTGATCATCGCGGGCGAGGCATTTCGCTCCCTGGCCCAGGACGGCCTGATGTAGCGGACTGCCGGTTGGGGGCAGCCGGCCCCGGCCCGGCGCGTCTCCCTGCGGATAACCCGGCGGGCGATTATGTTCACTGGTCGAGCATGGCTCGAACGAATCCGCACACCGCTGTCTCACTTGCAGGGTCCCGATAATGGCGACTTCGACGGCCACGATTGCCAGGAACGCGGTTCGGAAACTGCCCGCGCATCTTGCTTCGGTCATCGAGGCGTATTCCGACCGCCTGGACGTCAGCCGGATCGAGCGGGCCTACCGGGTCGCAGCCGAAGCACACGCCGGCCAGCGCCGCGCCTCCGGCGCACGCTATGTCACCCATGCCGTCGGAGTCGCCACCATCCTGGCGGAACTCCGTCTGGATACCGCTTCCATAGCCGCGGGCCTGATCCACGATGTGGTGGAGGACACCGCCGTCGACCTGACCGATGTGGAAGCCCAGTTCGGCGCCGAGATTGCGGGGATCGTGGACGGCGTGACCAAGATCGGGCGCGTGCGCTTCCGGTCGAATGCGGAACGGCAGGTCGAGAACTACCGCAAGCTGCTGGTGTCGATGGTCCAGGATGCCAGGGTGATCCTCATCAAGCTCGCCGACCGGCTCCACAACATGCGCACGCTCGAGCACCTGCGGCCGCCCAAGCAAAGGCGAATCGCGCTGGAGACGCGCAACATCTATGCCCCCATCGCCCATCGCCTGGGACTGGCGGCCATCAAGTGGGAGTTGGAGGACCTGGCCTTCAAGTTTCTCGAACCCGAAGAATACAACCGTCTGAAGAAGAAGATTCAGCAGCGCCGGCGGGAGCGGGAGCGCCAGATCATGGAGATGAGGCGTCCGCTGGTGGACATGCTGACCGAGGCGGGTATTCCCTTCGTGGACGTGACCGGCAGGCCGAAGCATCTGTGGTCGATCCACAAGAAGATCCGCGCCAACGACCTTCCCTTCGAGGAGATTCAGGATCTGCTCGCACTGCGCGTGATTACGGACTCGGTGCAGCACTGCTACGCGTCGCTCGGGGTCATCCACAACCACTGGACTCCGGTGCAGGAGCGCTTCCGCGACTATATCGCGACACCGAAGTCCAACATGTACCAGTCCCTGCACACGACCGTGTTCGGTCCGCGCGGGCGCCGCTACGAGATCCAGATCCGCACCGAAGCGATGCACCTGACGGCGGAGCAGGGGATCGCCGCGCACTGGCGCTACAAGGAAGGCGGGGACGCCAGGAAGGACGAGGTCGGAGAAGCTCTGTCGTGGTTCCGCCAGGTGCTCGAGTGGCAGAAGGATACCAGCGAGCCGGAGGAATTCATGGAGTTCCTCCGCATGGACCTCTTCCAGGGGGAGATCTTCGTCTTCACCCCCAGGGGCGAAGTCAAGCAGCTTCCGGTCGGGGCCACCCCGATCGACTTCGCGTATTCCGTGCACAGCGAAATCGGATCACACTGTGCGGGCGCGCGGGTGAACGGACGCATCGCCCCGCTCTCGCGCAAGCTGAAGAACGGCGATACCGTCGAGATCATCAAGAACGCGAAGCAGCGTCCCAACCGCGACTGGCTCGCGTTCGTGAAGACATCGCGGGCGCGCGGGCAGATCCGCCGCTGGATCCGCAAGGAGGAGTTTACCTCCGCGTTTCAGCTGGGTGGGGATTTCCTGAAGCAGGAGCTGCGCAAGCGACGCCTCCCCAAGCCGGGCGACGACGCGAAGATTCACGCGGCCGCACAGCTGGGCTATCCCGACTTCGACCAGCTGCAGGCGGCGCTGGGGCGGGGGGACGTGGGGCCTGCGGCCGTGCTCAAGGCCCTCTTCCCGGACCAGGAGACCACTCCCGGCGCCCAGTCCGCCTCCACGCTGCGGCGCATCGCCGCCCGGATTCGTCCCTCCAGCCGGGGCGTGCGCATCCAGGGCGTGGACAACCTGATGGTGCGGTACTCGCAGTGCTGCCAACCCGTACCGGGGGACGATGTCATCGGTTACATCACGGTCGGGCGCGGCATCTCGATCCACCGGACCGACTGCGCCAACGTGCTCTATCTGTCCCAGGACCCGGAGCGCAGGGTCGAGATCCGATGGACGGCGGAGAAGGGGGACACCCGGATGGTGAAGATTCAGGCGCGGGCCGTGGACCGCCGCGGGCTCCTGTCGGATATCGCCAAGGCCATCGCCAACACCGGGACCAACATCCAGAACGCGGACGTCCGATCGGACAAGGCGGGCATGAGCGGCGAGTTCGTGGTGGAGGTGGAGGACCTGGCCCACCTGGAAAAGGTGCTCAAGGCCGTGAACCAGGTGAAGGGCGTGCTCACGGTCGAACGGCGCGAGGGCAAGGGCGAGACGGGAAGGATCGAGGCCTGAGTTCGTGCCCCGGTTCGAGATTCACTCTTCCTTCGAGCCTGCGGGAGACCAGCCCTCCGCGATCGAGGAGCTTTCGGCCGGCCTCGAGGATGGAACCCGCTTCCAGACCCTGCTGGGGGCGACCGGCACCGGGAAGACGCTCTCCATGGCGCACGTCATCCAGAGCCATGGCCGTCCCACGCTGGTGATGTCCCACAACAAGACTCTGGCGGCCCAGCTCTACGGGGAACTGAAGGCCCTCTTTCCCGTCAATGCGGTCGAGTATTTCGTCTCCTACTACGACTATTACCAGCCTGAAGCGTACGTCCCCTCCACGGACACCTACATCGAGAAGGACGCAAGCATCAACGAGGACATCGACCGGCTGCGTCTCCGCTCCACCTCCTCCCTGTTCGAGCGGGACGATGTCATCGTGGTGGCGTCGGTTTCCTGCATCTACGGCCTCGGCAACCCGGCCGACTACCGCTCCCTCATGCTGGAAGTCCGCGTCGGAGAGGTCGTGCCGCGCGACGAGCTGCTGCGGGGGCTGGTCGACATCCAGTACGGCCGCAACGATTTTGCCTTCGAGCGCGGCACCTTCAGGGTCCGGGGCGACACCGTGGAGATTCTCCCCGCCTACGAGGAGCAGGGCATCCGCATCGAACTGTGGGGAGACGAAATAGAGCGCATCACCCGGTTCGAGCCCCTCACGGGGGAGGGGATCGTATCCCTGAACCGCACGGCCATCTATCCCGCCAGCCACTATGTCACGCATCGGCGCACCCTGGAGGAGGCTGTGCCGCTGATCCGCGACGAACTGGCCGATCAGCTGCACCGCTTTCGCAGGGCGGGCAAGCTGCTGGAGGCGCAGCGGCTCGAGTCCCGTACCAACTTCGACATCGAAATGATGCTCGAGGTGGGCACCTGCCCCGGCATCGAGAACTACTCGCGCTTCATCGGCCGGCGCGAGGCGGGGGAACGTCCGTCCTGCCTTCTGGACTACTTCCCGGACCGTTTCCTGACCATCGTCGACGAATCGCACGTGTCCCTCCCGCAGATCCGGGGGATGTTCAACGGCGACAAGGCGCGCAAGGATACCCTGGTCGAATTCGGCTTTCGGCTGCCCAGCGCGCTGGACAACCGGCCGCTCCGGTACGACGAGTGGGAGTCCGTTCTGGATCAGGCGATCTTCGTCTCGGCCACCCCGGGCGACATGGAGCTGGGGCTGTCACGGGGCGTCGTGGTGGAACAGATCATCCGCCCCACCGGGCTGGTCGACCCCGAGGTGGACGTGCGTCCGGTGCGCGGCCAGGTCGACGATCTGCTCGCCGAGATCCACGAGCGGGCTGCGCGCGGCGAGCGCATCCTGGTGACCACCCTCACCAAGCGCATGGCGGAGGACCTCTCCGAGTACCTGCAGGCGCTGGGGGTGCGGGTCCGCTACATGCACTCGGAGATCAACACCATCGACCGCGTGGACATCCTGCGCGCCCTGCGGCTCGGCGGAATCGACGTGCTGGTGGGCATCAACCTGCTGCGCGAAGGTCTCGATCTGCCGGAAGTGTCCCTTGTCGCCATTCTCGACGCCGACAAGGAGGGATTCCTGCGCGATGCCCGTTCGCTGATCCAGACCATCGGCCGGGCCGCCCGCAACGTCCGCGGCACGGCGATTCTGTATGCGGACACCATCACCGAATCGATGGCGAGGTGCCTCGACGAGACCAATCGGCGACGCGAGATTCAGCTGGCCTACAACAGGGAACATCGGATCACCCCGGAAACCATCGTGAAGAGCGTGGAGGAGATCGAGTTCAGCACTCGCGTGGCGGATGCGCGCGAGAAGCCGGTCGCCCTGGTGGCCGAAACGCAGCCGGGCTATTCGGACGAAGTCAACCGCGAGGAATACGTGAAGATTCTGGAGGAGGAGATGAACCGGGCGTCGGCCGCGCTCGAGTTCGAGCGGGCCGCGATGCTGCGGGACCAGCTTTTCGAGCTGCGGGTGTCGCTCGAAGGCGAAGGCGCGAAGAGGTAGCCCGCGATGCCCCCGGACACGGCGGAGGTCCCGGCGGTGGAGACGCGGATGGTGCTGAGCGAGGAGGAGCTTGCGGGGTGGGGCGAGCGCATCGGGTCGTCGGTCGGGGCTCCGGTGTTTCTCATGCTGCGCGGGCCGGTGGGGGCCGGGAAGTCGGTCCTGGCAAGGGCGGTGGCTCGAGGAGCCGGGGTGCGCGGGGCCGTGCCGTCGCCGACGTTCAATCTGGTCTTCCGTTATCGGGGCGTGAGGGGACGAACCATCGTGCACATGGATCTGTATCGTCTGAACGACGAGTCCGAACTGGCGGAACTGGGCTGGTTCGAGCTTGGCGACAGAGGTGAAATCGTGATCGTCGAGTGGCCGGAAAGAGCGCGGGCCCTCCTTCCGCCGGACCGATGGGAGATCTCCCTGACCGCGCCGGCGCCCGGGGCAACCGTGCGCGCGGTCGAGGTCTCCTGCAGGGGCACCCCGCCCGGGTTGCCGGACTGATGAACGGACGCAGCCGCACCATTCTCGCCTTCGACACATCGTCGCGGCTGGGGTCCGTCATCGTGACCGCGAACGGCAAGGTGCTCGCGCGGGCCTTCCTGCGCAGCCCGCGCCGACACGCCGCCCGCCTGTTGCCGGCCATTCGCGGGGTGCTCGTGGCCTCGGGCGCCCAGCTCGGTGATCTGGCGGGTATCGTCGTGGGGAGCGGCCCCGGATCCTTTACCGGCGTGCGCGTGGCGGCGGCGACCGCCAAGGGGCTGACGGAGGGATGCGGGGTGCCGATATGGGCCTACTCCAGCCTGGCCGCCGCCGCCGCTTCGGAAGGGGTGTGGCTGCCCGCCGGCTGGTCGGGACCGGCCGGGTGGCGCAAGGGGCAGGAGGACCGGGCGGTGGAGCCTTCCGAACCCGGCACTCCCTGCTATGTCCTCTTCGACGCGCGCGGCGATCGGGTGTACGCGGGCTGTTTCCGGGTGGGTCCCGCCTCAGCCGATATCCTGGTCCCCCCGTCCGCCACGCGCCTGGGCGAGGTGTTGTCGTCGTCCGTTCCCGAAGGCGCGATCTTCGCGGGCGACGGCGCATTTCGCCACGCTGCGGCGATCAGGCGGCGCGGCTGGCGCGTTGTCCCGCCTCCCGCCGGATTGCCCACCGCCGAAGGGCTCGCCCGCCTCTTCACGCTCATGCCCGGGCCACCCGTGGGCAACGCGCGCGCGTGGGAGCCGGAGTACCTGCGTCCCTGGAAAGCCAGGGCTGCCGGACCGTGATCGCCGGGCCCGGACACGCCAGGATCCCGCGGAGCGAGCGGGGGTAGTGTGTCTCGGATTTCGCTGTCGCACGGGCCGCCGTGCACTCCCGGCCCCCGTCACCCTGAAGAGCCGGAGGACTGAACCCCAAATGACCGCGGTCGGGATCCTTGCGCTCCAGAGCCGTCCCCCGGCAACCCTGCTGGAGATGGTCGTCGGGGCGAGCGCCCCTACCCTGGTGGTGCTGGCCGTGCTCGGCGTGTTTTCCCTGGCGAGCTGGTATGTGATCGGCTGGAAGTACCTCCAGTTTCGCAGGGTTCAGACGCAGGGAAACCAGTTCCTGGACGCGGTGTCCAATGCACGGGGACTCGAAGAAGCGTATACCGCGATCCTGGCCCTTCCGGAGTCCCCCTACGGCCGCCTCTTCCGACACGGGGTGAACTTCTTCAGCGAGTTGCGGCCGGGGGCGCTGCGCGGAGGGGTGTCCGCAAGGGAAGGATTGACCCAGGTGCAGCTGGAGACGCTTCGGATGGTGCTGCAGAAGGAGGAATCCGACGAGCGCGACGACCTTGCCCACGGGCTCACGTGGCTCGCGGTCATCGGCTCCATATCGCCCCTGCTCGGGCTGATGGGAACCGTGATTGGCATCATGAACACCTTCCGGGGAATCACCGCGAGCGGATCGGCGAACATCGCAGCCGTGGCCCCGGGTGTGGCGGAGGCTCTGGTGACCACCGTGACCGGGCTCTTCGTCGCCATCCCCGCCGTCATCGCCTACAACTACTACGTTTCGCGGTTGAACCTGGTCACGGGTGAGCTCGAGGGGTTCTCGAGCGAGTTCATCGGAACGCTCGCGCGGGAGGGCCACGTTTGAGCCACGAGGGCCGGTCCCGGGGGCGCCGCGACGATCTCCCGCTGCGCGCGGAGATCAACGTGACCTCCCTCGTGGACGTCGCCTTCACGCTGCTGGTCATCTTCATCATCACCGCCCCGATCCTTCAGGGGGGCATCGAGGTGGGCGTGCCGCGAGCCGACGTTGCTCCGTTGACCGCGGACGAGGAGCCTCTGATCGTCGTGGTTCGCGCCAACGGGGAAATCGTGCTCTCCGAGACGGTCGTGCCCTACGAGGACTTCGAGAGCGTGCTCTCCCAGGCGGTGACCGCGCGCAACGTTGGGCAGATCTACATTCGGGGTGATTCGCTTGCGTACCATGGCGACATGGTGCGGGTCTTCGCGAAGGTGCAGGACCTGGCGCAACAGGAGGGAATCCGCTTCGCGATCGTTGCCGAGCCCGACGCGAGCCGATAGCACAGGGAGTGGCGGTGGGCCGAGGCACGCGACGACGAAAGGACGGACCGGGTCGATCTCCGGTCTTCTTCTCGGTTGGCCTCCATGGGTTCTTCCTGATGCTGGTCGTGGCGACCAACATGCAGCCCGAGCCGGTGCAGCTGGTGACCATCGAGCTGGAACTGATCGCCATGCCCGCGCCCGCCGCCGAGGTCGAACCGGCGCCGGCTCCCGAAGAGGAGGAGCTCACCGTCGACACCCCGGAGCCCGAAGCCCCTCCCGAGGATGAGGTGGTGGCGGAACTGGAGGACGAGCCGGAGCCGGATCCGGAGCCTCGTCCGGACGCCCCGGAGCCCACGCCGGAGGAACAGCCGGTGGAGGAGGAACCCGAGCCGGCGCCCGTGGACCAACCCAATACGGGCACCGACGATCTGGATGTCCGCATGAGGGGCGTGGAACGGGACTTTCCGCAGTACTACGCCAACATGCAGCGGCAGATGCGGCGCTGCTTCCGTCCCCCCGGGAGGCCCGATCTGACCGCTTCGGTGGACTTCGTGCTCGACCGGGAGGGCAAGGTGATCGATACGACGGTGCGCATCTCCGAGACATCGAGGAGCGTCGTCTTCGATCTGGCCGTCCGGGAGGCCGTCGAATGCGCCGGAGGCGGGCGCTTCGGTCCGCTGCCGCCGGAGATGGGGCTTGAACACGCTCCGTTCCGGTTCACCTTCAGCCCGGCACGGCGCCGGCCGCCGGCGGAGTCCCCGGACCGTCCGGAGCCGGATGCGGTCGGGTAGGGAGGAGCGTCACATGAGGAAAAGCGTCGGGACTGCAAACCAGGTCCCACAGATCACCCCGGGCGGACCCGGGCGGGCCATGCGTGGAGGCGCGGCCCTGCTGATGATCCTGCTGGCGGCCACCGCCGGCCGTACGGCTGCCCAGGTTGACACCATCCCGGGTACGGTTCGCCACCTGGGGGTGGTCTACGAGAGCTATGTGCCCACCCTGGCGATCAGCCGTTTCACGGGCCGCTTCGGCGGTATGACGGTCGCGCCCCGGGTCGAAGCCGTGATGGCGCGCGACCTGCGCTACAGCGACCGGTTCGAGATGATGGATTCGATTCCGCTGGCCCCCGGCGGCGGAGCCGTGGACTATGGCCTCTGGGACCAGTTCGGCGCCGACTGGCTGGTGACCGGACAGGTCGAGGGGCTTGGCGACCGCTTCGTGCTGGTCCTGGAACTGCACGACGTCGTGTTTTCGGAGGTGAAGGAACGGGCCCGCTTCTCGCTCCCGCCCCCCGACGCGGAGGACTTCCGCATGGCGGTCCACGCGATCTCCGACGATGTCGTCCGATGGATTACCGGAGAGCCCGGGATGGCCGCCAGCCGGATCTGCTTTTCCATGGAATCGGGTGCCGGCTCCCAGGAACTGTACGTGGTCGACTCGGACGGCGAGAACCTGCGGCGGCTCACCAACTTCAACTCCCTCACCATGTCCTGTTCGTGGTCCCCGGACGGCTCGCGACTGGCGTTTCTGTCATTCGCAAGCGGGGATCCGGCCATTCATGAAATGGAACTCGCCACCAGGCAGACGCGGGTCCTCGATTTTAACCGCACCGGCCAGCCGATGACCCCGGTGTACCACCCGAACGGGGAGGAGATCATCTTTTCCCTGGCGGACGGCGCCGAAAGCGGTCTCTTCTCCTGGCGCGTCCGCGAGGACTGCTGTCTCTGGCGTCTCACCACGGGGCGCTGGAACGATCTGTCGCCTTCGTTCTCGCCGGACGGGAGGCGCCTGGCCTTCAACTCCAACCGGCTGGGCGTGGCCATCCCGCAGATCTACGTGATGCCGGCGGAGGCCGACGGTCAGCCCGACCTCGTGTCTCCCTATCTCTACGGACGGGGCGGCTACTATACCTCGCCGGACTGGGCGCCCTCCGGCGACCGGGTCGCGTTCCACGGCCGGTACCGCCGCGGCAGCTACCACATCCTCATCGCCGATGTGGCGGCACAGGGACAACGGTTGCTGCAGCTCACCTACGAGGGCAACAACGAAGACCCCAGCTGGGCGCCCGATGGCCGCCACCTGGTCTTCGTGGGAGAGCGGGACTGGGGATTCGGGCTTTTCGTCGTAGACACCGTCAGCGGCAGGATTCGTCCCGTGCTCGCCGGGGTGAGGCCGCGCGTACCCGACTGGTCGCCCAGTCTGGCCTCCACCCGGGCCCCGGCCAGGGAGAACTGAGCCGGCGATCCCCATGCACGGTGCAGCCCCACAAGATGTTGCGCTTGGGCGTCCGATTTCGTACCTATATGGCTGATTCCGGCGCACGCCTGGTACCTCGACACCGACTCCCATATTCCAGGAGCAGCAATGTTGCACCGCAGTCTCATCATTTCCGTCGTCGCGGCCGGATTGTTCGTCGCCTCGTGCGGACAGGAGGAACTCCCCCCTCCCCCTCCGCCGCCCGTTGAGGAAGGTCCGAACCAGGATTCCATCGATGCGGCCCGCAGAGCGGCGGAGGAGGCGGCCCGCAGGGCGGCCGAAGAGGAGGCACGTCGTGCCGCCGCGCTTGAGGCTGCCCGCGAGGCGCTCACGGCGATGGTTTTCTTCGACTTCGACATGGCGGAGATTCGCAGCGACGCCCAGGGCGTGCTCCAGCGCAAGGTCGACGTACTGCGCGCCAGCCCCGCGGTCCGGCTTCGCATCGAGGGACACGCCGACGAGCGCGGATCCTCGGAGTACAATCTGGCTCTGGGCAGCCGGCGCGCGGAAGCGGTGCGCCAGTTCCTCGTCAATGCCGGGCTCGCCGAGTCCCGCTTCGATGTTCGTTCCTACGGCGAAGAACAGCCCCGCGCGATGGGCAGCAACGAACAGTCCTGGGCACAGAACCGCCGTGACGAGTTCGTGATCACGGCCGGAGGCAATCAGATCCAGGTTCCGGGCGGCGGCCAGTAGTCGCCCGACCCGGAATCGGCCTGGCCAGGTACGTGCGCCGGGATACGACCGCCGTGCCGCGACATGTCTTCCTGATCGCCCTGATCGGGGTGCTGGCGGGTGCGGGGTGCGCCACCAAGGGGGACATCCGCGTTCTGCAGGAGGAGGTCGGAGCACTCGCCGACCGCCAGGCGAGGGAACTGGCGGGTTTCGAGGCGCTGGTTCGCGCCAGCCAGGACACGCTTTCCGGTCAGACCGGTCTCTACCTGGAGTTGCGCCGCGAGGTGCTGCAGCGGCTGGATGAGCTGCTCCAGCAGATTCTGATCCTCGTCGAGGTCGAAGGCCAGAGCCAGCGAGCCCTGGCCTCCCTGCGCGACCAGGTGGAAATGATGCAGCGCGCGCCGGTCGTCGTCGCGGACTCGGGGGATGTCGGACTTCCGATGGAGGAGGCCGAGGGGCCCGAAGCCCTTTTCGAGGCGGCCCTGCTGATGTACAACCGGGGGTCGAACGTCACCGCGCGCCGCAGTTTCGACGTGTTCCTCGCCACCTACCCGAATCACGAACTGGCCGGGGACGCGACATTCTTCCTCTCCGACCTCGACCTGCAGGAGGAACGCCTCGAGGACGCGATCGAGGGGTTCATGCGCGTACCCATGATGTACCCGGACTCCCCGAGGGTTCCGGAGGCGCTCTACCGTGCCGCGCTTCTTCACGACGAGCTCGGAGACACCGAAGAGGCGCTCAGTCTGCTCGAACGAGTGATCAGCGGGTTCCCCGACTCCGACGTCGCGGAGCTCGCGCAGCAGAAACTTCAGGAAATCCCCTAAGCCGCGTCCGGGAAGGGGGCGGTCACCGGGGCGCCGCGAAATGGCGGCCGGGTTGACCGGCGCTGCCCGCCGGCGGAGTGCCCTCCGGGAGGTGCGGGATGCGGTGTCCTCACTGCGGCTGCCGCGACAATCACGTGGTTGACACGCGCTCGACCGGGCAGGGACAGGCTGTGCGCCGCCGCCGGGAATGCAAGGAGTGCCGTGGCCGCTTTACGACCTACGAGTACATCCAGGAGCGGCCCCTTCGGGTTCTGAAGGCCCGCGGCGACACCGAGGACTTCGAACGCGCGAAACTCGTGCGCAGCATTCAGGTAGCCTGTGCCAAGCGCCCCGTCTCCCCGTCCACCATCGACGCCATCGCAGGCAACATCCAGTACACGCTAACCGTGGAAGGAGGCGGGGAGGTCCGGAGTTCGCGCGTCGGCGAGATGGTGATGGAAGCGCTCAAGCCGCTGGACCGGGTTGCCTACGTCCGTTTCGCGTCCGTGTACAGGAACTTCCAGGATATCCAAGAGTTCCAAGAGATGATCGCGGACCTGAACCTCCGGCGGGAACGCAGCCTTCGGGCCAGGGACCAGGTCGAACTGCCGATCTGACGCGCGAGCGGAACGTCGGCGGAAGCCTGCTGCCGGTGCCATTTCCGCCGCCGTCGCGTCATTATTCTTCCGCGATCATCGGTCGGGCCGTAACCCGCGGAGTCTCATCGCATGCCCAGCAAAACCCCGAACCCTGCCGGAGAGATGCCTTTTCTCGACCACCTCGAGGAGCTTCGCTGGCGCATCCTGTGGAGCCTGCTGGCGCTGGCGATCGGTGCGGTGGCGGGGTTCCTGCTGGTCCACTACGGCCGCGCGATGGACATCCTGTTCCAGCCCTACCAGGCGCTGTTCGGCGAGGATCAGATGCTCATCAACCTGAGACCGACCGACGCGTTCTTCATTACGCTCAAGTACGGGATCCTGGTCGGGTTCATCCTGGTGTTCCCCATCATCGTCTATCAGATCTGGTCGTTCCTGGCGCCGGCGCTCAAGAAGGCCGAGAAGCGGGTCATCGTTCCCTCTCTCTACATGGGACTGGTTCTCTTCATTCTGGGCGTGGTGATGGCCTACTACATCGCGCTGCCCATCAGCCTGGAGTTCCTGGTCGGGTTCCAGACGGACATCATGATGCCCCAGTGGACCGCCCAGGACTACTTCGGATTCACGATTCAGCTCCTGGTGGCGTTCGGCATCATCTTCGAATTGCCCGTGGTGGTCATGATCCTGAGCGTGCTGGGCCTGGTGACGCCGTCGTTTCTGCGCACCAAACGCAGGCACGCGATCCTGCTCATCACGATCGTCGCCGCGCTCATCTCCCCGGGGGACGTCATCATGGTGACGCTGCTCATGATGGTGCCGCTGATCATCCTGTACGAGTTCTCGATCCTGCTCTCGGTCATGATCTACCGGAAGCGCGAGGAGCGGATCGCAGCGTCGGGCGACCCGCCGCCGGATTCCGTTCAGGCGGGGTAGGAATGACTCACGGTCACTTCCCGGCGGCCTTGCCGTTCCGGCGCGACCGGGCGCCGGACCCTCGCCACCGACCGCCCTGCGCCGTGACCGCCCTGCTCCTGGCGCTGGTCGTGACGGGCCTGCCGATCCAGGCGCACGGCCAGCAGGTCCCGGACTCGATTTCGCCGCCGGGGTCGCCCGACACGACGGTGGTCGTGGACTCGGCCCGGGTGCAGGTCCTCCAGTTGCTCGAACGACTGGCCGCCCCGCCGCTTCCGGACTCGCTTCGGGAACTGCCCGACTCGACCGAGCGGGCTCCCCGGCCGGTGGCTCCGGGTCCGGACTCGGTGCTCAACGCCCTGCTCTCGCTACCGGGCTACCAGGCCAGCCAGTACGAGGGCACCGGGCTCGAGTTCGGGTCCAGCGGCGAGGTGGTTCTCTACGGCAACTCGGATGCGCGCGCGCGGTTCTTCCGGGAAGGTGCCGAGCGCATGCAGCTGGAGGCCGATTCCTCGATCACGATGGACGACTCCACGAACCTGATCTGGACGGAAGGGGCCTCGGAGTTCACCGGGCGCGAAGGCGAACCCCTCAACAGCACCTCCATGATCTACAACCTCGACAGCCGGCGCGGCACCGCCTACAGCGCGCGCACCCGGTTCGCCGAAGGCGGCAGTCCCTGGAACGTATTCGGCGACCTGCCCTCGGTGACGCCCGAGATCGTCCACGGGGCACACGTCGGCTTCACTTCCTGTGACCTGGAGCACCCGCACTACCACTTCGACACCAGCCAGATCAAGATCGTCGCGGGCAACATGCTGGTGGCGAGGTCGGTGAAGCTCTACTTCGCCGACGTTCCCGTCTTCTGGTTCCCCTTCATGTTCCAGAGCATCGAGCGTGGACGCGCCAGCGGCATCCTGACGCCGCGTTTCAGCGTGAACGACATCGTGCGCAGCTCGGCGGGCTACAGTCGCCGCATCTCCAACCTGGGCTTCTACTGGGCCATCAACGACTACGCGGACGCGTCGGTGGCAATGGACTGGTGGGCCGACAACTACGTGGGCGTGACCGGGACCCTGAACTACAGCTGGCTGCGCCAGTTTCTGCGTGGCAACGTCAACTTCCGCAACTTCTGGCGGCAGGGCGGGAGCACGACGCTCGCCTTCAGCACCTCCCACAACTGGGAGCTCGACGAGCGCACGCGCTTCGAGATCCGGTCGAGCTATGCTTCCTCCACCGACTTCGTGCGCCAGAATTCCTTCGACCCGCGCGAGGTCACGCAATCGATCGACTCGCAGGGAGGGATCAACCGGCGCTTCGACTGGGGCAACGTCTCCATGAGCGCCAACCGGCGCCAGTTCCTGTCCGACGACCGGGTGTCGCTCACGCTGCCGTCGGCCAACCTCTCGCTATCGCCCATCACCTTCTTCTCCGCTCCGTCGTCGCGGGCCAGCTGGTACAACAACGTCATCTGGACCGGAAGCGGAAACTACACGCGCAGCATCGAGGATCGCCTGGATCAGCCGCCGGGCGAATTCAAGGAGAGCCTGGCGGACAAGCAGACCACGCGCGGAGGCCTGTCGTCCAGCCTGAGCCTGGGCGCGCTCGCTCTTTCGCACAGCCTGAGCTTCAACGAGGCCGTGACCCGGGACGGGCTGGAGGTTCTCGCCCCCGCCGCCGGCCTGGCGGCGGCCGACCGGCTCGAGGCCTGGTTCGGCAACGTGGTCGCGCCCTCGGCCGACAGCGCGTTTCCGGAGCGCGTGGACCTGAGCAGCACCGACCTCACCTGGTCCCAGACCCTCAGCTACCAGCAGCGCCTCGTCGGGACGACCACGCTGACGCCCAATCTGTCCATGTCGGGCAAGGCGCTGCAGACGAACAAGATTCCGGAGGCGGGGTCGCTGGTGCCCGCGCCCACCCGCCTCTCCTTCGGCGCGGGACTGAAGACCGACATCTACGGGCTCTGGCCGGGTGTGGGGGGCTTCTCCGCCATCCGCCACAAGCTCTCGCCCGGCTTCGACTATTCCTATGCACCCGCCGTGACGCAGACCGAGCTTCAGAACGCCGTCTTCGGCCGCGGGGAATTCCGCGCCAAGAACGAGATGCGGATCCGGCTGAACCAGACCTTCGAAGCGAAACGGGAAACCGATGAATCCGTGGAGGAGGGCGAGGAGGAAGCTCCCCCCGACCCCGGCGGCGAACCACGGCGCAGAACGCAGGCGGAGATCGTTCAGTTGCTGGCCCTGCAGACCAGCGCCGTCAACTATGACTTCGTGCGCGCCGACTCTCTCGGCCAGTTCACGGACGGCTTCACGACCACCACGCTCTCCAACAGCATCAGCTCGGACTTTCTGCGCGGGCTGCAGATCTCCATGGAGCACCTGCTTTTCGACGAGAGCGGCCAGGCAGGCGAGGGGAGGACGTTCGCGCCCCATCTCTCCGGGCTCGATCTCTCGTTCTCCCTGAACGCGGCTTCCCCTCCGCTTCGCTGGATCGGGGGGCTGATCGGGCTGGGGGGCGACGGAGCGGCGAGTTCGGAGCCGGAACCGGAAGAGGATGACCTGCTCGAAGAGGAAGACCCTTTCTCGGCGACCAGCGGCCTCGACGAGAGCCAGGTCGTGCCGGGTTTCGGCGATACCTCGCGCGACTTCGGCAGGCAAAGCGCTCAGGGGCGTCCGGGCGGCGGTGGCCGCGGATGGGACGCGAACGTCTCCTATTCGCTACAGCGCCCGCGCCAGGCCGACCTGGTCCGGCAGATGGTTCAGCTCAACGTCCGGTTCGAGCCCACCGAACTGTGGCGCGCGAGCTGGCGTACTTCCTACGACGTGGCGCTGGGGTCGTTCAACGACCACATGATCACGTTCACCCGGCAATTGCATCGCTGGGAAGCCAACTTCGATTTCAGGCGCACGGTCACCGGCAACTGGGCGTTCCGCTTCGAGGTGGCGCTGAGCGACAATCGCGATCTGAAGTTCGACTATCAGCAGTACGACCGCTTCGACTCCGCGGAGGGCCGGTTTCGCTGATCACGCGCCCCGCGCGGGTGCGGCGCGTGCAAGGAGAGCGTGAGTACGCCCGTCTCCCGATGGTCTCCCGTCCGCCGGTGCCGGCGTTGTGGCACACCTCGTGCAGACCAATGGGCGCTGATTGGGCAGGAGATGCCCGCGATGCTCTCCGGGATGCCACGAGGAGGTTCCGATGTTCGGTCACGCGTATGCGGTTGGACGATGTGCTCGCAGCCTGAAGGTGCTCCTCCTCCTGGGCACCCTGACGGCCTGCGACGAGGACGGAGTGCTCCTCAGTCTGGATGATCCCCCGGCGGCGCCGCGCGCGCTGGACGCCCACTATTTCGCAGGGGTGGTCACCGTCACATGGACCCTCGCGCCCGCCTGGAGCGGTGAGGCCTTCCGCGTCTACTCCCGGCGCATCACCGACCGGGACTACTTTCTCATCGCCGAGGTGAGCAGCTGCGCGGACGGAGCCTGCGAATACCGCGACGCCAACGTGGCGGCGGGGGTGACCTACGAGTACTACGTGGCCGCGGTCGGGGCCTCGGGGCTGGAAACACCTTCCAGCCACCTGGTGGAGGTCGCCGTTCCGATGCCTGATCCTCCCGCGGCGCCGGTCACGGTTCTGGCGACGGCGCTGGATGGATCCGTCTTCCTCACCTGGAGTGACGACGCGCGCGCCGCCGAGGATTTCTCCCACTACAGGGTATACCTCGAGGACGGCGACGTCTTCCTTCTGGGCGAGACGGACTCCGAAGGGTTCCTCGACCTGCGTGCGAGCAACGGCGAGACCTACAGCTATTTCGTTTCCGCCCTCGACGATCAAGGGCACGAGAGCGGGGGAAGCTCGATGGCGAGCGCAACCCCGCGTCCCGACTACCACGGCGAGCTGATCTACTCCTATCTGGACGCCCCGTCGTCTTCCGGATTTCGGTTCCCGCTGAGCGAACAGGACGGACCCATCGTCCACGGCGACGCGCCCGGGCGCCACTTCCGGTTCGAACAGGATCAGGCGGGGTGGTGGCTGGTCCCCGGGCCGGACGCCGAGATCCACAACCGGGTCTTTTCGACCAGCCAGCTCAAGTGCGGACCCGGGAGCGACGCGGGATGTATCGACGTGACCATCGCACCTGCCCGGGACTACACCACCCAGGCGGTGAAGGCGCTGCCCGCGACCACCTACGTGCTTCGCTATTCGGGAACCGACGGCCACCACTATGCCGCGGTGCGGATCACCAGCCAGGGCTACCTCGACGATGGCGCGGTGATGGTCTTCGACTGGGCCCATCAACTCCAGCCCGGCAATGTGGGCCTGGAGAGCCGCGGACCCGTGGCGCTCGTTCGCTACGGGACCTGACACCGAGCCGGGATCGTCCGCCGGGGAATCGGGGACGGAGCCTCCTCTGACCGGTTCGGGTTGAGAGGGCGTCGCCGGCGGGGTATAATCGCGACATGACGCCGGTCCTTGAAGCGGTCCCAAACTTCAGCGAAGGCCGCGACCCTGCTCTGGTTCGCGAGTTCGCCCGGGCCATCTCCTCCGAGGGCGCCGAAGTGCTGGCCCGGACCGCCGATCCGGACCACCATCGTTCGGTCATCTCCTTCGCCGGCCCTCCCCGGGTCGTGGAACGGGCGGCCCTGGCGGTCGCGCGGCTGGCGGTGGAGGCCATCGACATGCGGCGGCACGCCGGCGTCCATCCGCGCGTGGGCGCTCTCGACGTGCTTCCGTTCATTCCGGCCCGGGGCCTTGCCCTGCAGGATGCGGCTGCGAGCGCGCGCAGGGTGGCGGAGGGGCTCGCCGCGATGGGGATACCCGTGTACCTGTACGGGGCCGCCGGAACCGGCCGCTCCCTGTCCTTTCTGCGGGCCGGTGGGTTCGAGGCACTCACGGAGGGGTTCCCCGCTGGCCGCGAGCCCGATATCCTGCCTCGGCCCTGGGCTCATCCCGGCGTCCATCCGACCGCCGGCGCGACCTGCGTCGGAGCCCGGCCGCCCCTCCTCGCGTGGAATGTCTGCGTAACGGGGTTATCGTTGGAGCAGGTGGAGGATGTCGCGCGCCGGCTGCGTGAGAGCGGCGGCGGATTTGTCGGGTTGAGGGCGCTGGGGCTATATCTGCCCTCCAGCGACGTATTTCAGATCTCCATGAACCTGGAAGACATGGAAGGCACACCGCCCATGCGCGTTTTCGAAGCCATCGAAGCGGAGGTGGACGGGATGGGCGGGCGCATCACGCAAACCGAGGTGATCGGAACCATCCCCGAGACGCTGGTCCTTTCCGCGGCCGCCTCCCGCCTGAACCTGGTGGATCCGGACCCGTCCCGGCTGCGCGGAGCTCTGCTCGCGGAGGTCCGTTCATGACGGCCGGCGGGCGCCTGGAACCGGCCGGGGATCCGCAGGGCACCGACCCGCCCGCCGATCCGCGGGAGGTGGCCCGCGAGTCCGAATCGCCCTCCCGGTATGTAGACCTCCGGGCGCTGCTCCTGGACGAGAGGTCGGCATGGGCGGCGACCCGACTGACCGAGGATGATGAGAACGCGGAACCCGGCGAGGACTTCCGGGCGGCGTTGTCGCGCTTCAGGGCCCGGTTGATCCGCAGCCTTCCTGCCGGGGATGCGCGCACCCATCAGGACATGGGCACCGCATACCGGACCATGGGGCTCGGCCGGGAGGCCATAGGCGAGTTCCAGCGCGCGGTCCGCGAGGACCCCGCGAACCCGGCGGCCCATGAGATGCTGGGTCGCTGCCTTCTCGAAGCCGGACATGCCGAACTCGCGGTCAGCACGCTGGCGAAGGCCCTCGACCTGCCCCTCGGGCGCGAAGACGACTTCCTGGGAATCTACTACTATATGGGGCGCGCTCAGGAGGCGTCCGGCAATCACGAGGCGGCGTGCGACTTCTACAGAAAGACTCTCGCGATCGACATCGGCTTTCGGGATGTCGAGGCGCGTCTGCGCGAGCTCGACCGGGCGCCGGGGAGGACGACCGGCGAGTCGGCGGATCCTGCTCCCGGCAGCCCCTCCTGACCCAGTCTCACCCCTTTCCGGAAAGAGGTCGTTGACCCAGCCCGTCACCACGAACCCGTCCACGCTTGCCCACATCCAGGAGCCGGTGCGGGAGGATCTGGAGCGCGTGCGCGAGGAGCTCCGGCGCATCGTTCGCGCCAACCTGGGGATGACCGACGAGGTCAACCAGTACCTCCTGCTCATGCGGGGCAAGATGTTTCGCCCCACTCTGGTGCTCCTGGCGGATCGGATATGCGGCGGAGACGGGGATCCCGCCGTTACTCTGGCGGCGGCGGTCGAGCTGGTGCACCTGGCCACCCTGGTGCACGACGATGCCGTGGACCACTCGGTGCTGCGCCGCGGCCTGCCCACGGTCAACGCGCTGTGGACACATCAGGTCGCGATCATCATGGGGGACTACCTCTACAGCCGCTCCGTCACCGAGTTGACGCGCGTCGGCAATCTGGAGGTGCTGCGCTGTCTGGCGGTCGCCGCCAACGAGATGAGCCTGGGAGAAATGCGCCAGCTCACCTCCTACGACGCCCTGGACTTCTCCGAAGGGGACTACTACGCCCTGATCGCGGCCAAGACGGCATCCCTGATGGCCGCATCCTGCGAGATCGGCGCCCTCGCGACCGGGTCGGATCCCCGGTGCTCGGCGCTCAGGCGCTTCGGACACAATCTCGGGATGGCGTTTCAGATTGCCGACGACCTGCTCGACTACACCGGGACCGAGGCGGTGACCGGCAAACCCACGGGCCACGACCTGCGCCAGCGGAAGGTTACGCTACCCCTGATCGGAGCGATGAAGGTGGCCGGGGCCAGGGAACGGCAAGGCATTCGCAGGTTCTTTTCCCGTCGCGATCCTTCCGACGAGGAGATCGCCGGGCTCATCGAGCTGGTGGAGGAGCTGGGCGGGCTCGAGTACGCGCGCGAACGGGCCGAGCGCTACGCCGGCTGGGCGGCGGCGGCGCTTGACGATCTGGAGGCCGGGTCCGCCAAACAGGCGCTTCTCACCTCGATCGCGTACGTGGTCGATCGGCGTCGATGAAACCTCCGGGAGCCGGGCACGCGACTGGAGACACGAAGTCGTTACACAAGCTCCGCGGCAAGGATGGCCGCGGTCGGAGGTCGTCCATTGGCTAAGTTGCTCGAAGCTCGAAGCAGATCGTACTCCCGGGCCGTGGTGGTCGTGGTGGGTGGCTTCATCCTGGGTGCGCTGCTTACCCGCCTGGCCCAGTTCATGCCCGAGAGTGCGACCCGGGAGTTCCTTACCGCGGCCGTGACGGCGAGCCTGGGCCCGGTCTCCGTAGGGCTGGTTGCACTTGACATTACGCTCGGACCGCTGGCATTTCATTTCAACGTGCTCACGCTGGCCGGAATCGGCATCGTGGCGCCGATCGTCCGCGCCTGGCTCTAGCAGCCCGCGGACGAGCCCCGCCCGGACCCGGCGCGCGAGACACCGGTATAAGTTAGATTGACCGAGCACTTCGAACGGACCAGCACGCTTCGCCGGTCATCAGCGGGAAGGAGCTGTCATGGGATTCAGCGGACTTGGAATGTGGGAGATCATCCTGATCTTCCTGGTGTTCTTGCTTCTTTTCGGCGCCAAGCGCCTCCCGGAAATCGGCTCGTCGCTGGGCAAGGGGATTCGCGAATTCAAGGGCTCGGTGCGGGACATCGAGCGGGAGCTGAAGACACCCCAGCAGCCCAAGATGGTCGCGCCTTCTCCCGCGGAGAGTTCGGAAGAGGGTGGAGAGCCGCGGAAACTCGGTAGTCGAACGGAAGCGGGCGCGGAAGCCGGGACGACGGCCTGAGGAAGGCCGGGCCGCTACCCGCCCGGGCGCGGCGGCGGTCGCCTACTGGAAGGCCAGCGGAAGCTGCGTCTGGTTGGCAGCCTCCTCCTGAGCCCGGAAGACCTCCCGCCGGCGATCGACGATGTCGGCGCGCTCACGCAGGCTGTTGATCCACTGGTCCAGCCGTTGCTGGCCCAGCGTGCTCCCGATCATCGCGCGCTGAACCACCTTCTGCTCCTCCCAGGTGGTGCTGTCCGCGGGAATCCGCTCCGTCAACTCGATGACGAACGCGCGTCCGTTGGCCTCCACGACGCCGCTCACCTGGCCGGGCTCCAGACCGAACGCGGTGCCGATGACCGTGTTCTGCCGGCCGAGTCCGGGCACGAAATCACTGCGTGAGAACGGAGGCGACTCCTCGATTTCGGCCTCCAGGCGCTCGGCGATCTGTTCCAGGGTGCCCCCGCCCAGGGCGGCGTCTTCCGCCTGTGCCAGAGCACGCCCGAGCTTCTTTTCCAGCCTCAGGGTTCGTTCGATGGCTGCGCGCGCCTGCTCGAGCGGCAGAACCCCCTCCGGCTCACGGCCGACCAGCTCCAGTGCGTAGAAGGCTTCGGCGTTCTCGAAGACGGGGCTGACGTCCCCCTCCTCCGCTTCCTCGAATGCCCACTCCGACCCCTCGCGCACCTGGCCCGCACCCAGCACGAATGGGAACTCCTCGGTGATGTCGACCGGGGTGGCCTCCAGGCCCAGCTCGGCCGCCGCTTCCCTGAGGGGGAGGTTCTCGCCCAGCACTTCGAGGGAGTCGGCCGTGGTCAGCAGATCGATTTCGGAGGCGTCGGTGCGCTCCACGGGCACCAGGATGTGACGTGCGCTCACGGAGTCCGCGGTACGCGAGGTGACTTCGATGAGGTGCCATCCGAACTGGGTGCCGACCGGCTCCGTAACCGTTTCCAGCGGCGCGCTGAACGCGGCCGAGTCGAATTCCGGCACCATCATGCCGCGCGGGAAGGTTCCCAGGTCGCCGCCCAGGGCGGCCGAACCCTCGTCCGCCGATTCCTCCCCGGCCAGCTCGGCGAAGTCGGCCCCATCGAGGATCTCCTGGCGAATCTCCTCGGCACGCTCGCGCGCGGCCGCCGTGTCGGCGGCGTTCGGATCCTTGTCGAGCACGACGGCGACCACGGTAGCCCTCGGGGGCACCGCGAACTCGTCACGGTTCTCCCGGTAGTACGCGGCGACTTCCGCATCGGAAACCTCGACCTCGTCATCGCTGATGCGCGTCGCCGGATCCAGCGACAGGTAGCGGACTTCGGCCTGCTCGTTCTCGTCCCTGTACGCCGACCAGAGGGCCGCGTCGGGGAGGTAGATGCCCGTGCTCAGCTGCCGCAGGAGCTTGGTGCGGGGGATGATGTCGCGGTAGTAGGCTTCGAGTTCCAGCAGGGCGATCTCCGAAGCGGCGGCAAGGTAGTCCTGGTACTTCTGCATGTCGAAGGCGCCGTCGGTCTGGAAGCCTTCGAGCGTCTGGAACTGCGGCGGAGGGCTGAAGCGCGCCGCCTGGCGGATCTCGTCATCGCTCACCCGGATGCCGCGCCGTTCGAGTTCCCGCTGGATCAGGATCTGGGTCACGACCTCGTCGAAGGCGGCATCCTCGATTTCAAGGTTCTGGTCGGACGTGATCGCTTCCTCCTGGGCCAGTTGCGTCTGCTCGTAGAGGTTGCGATAGGCGAACTGGTACTGATCGTACATGACCGGCACGCCATCGACTTCACCCAGCTCGCTCAACCCGGCGGTGCGCCCCGTGATGTCCATTCCCCACTCGAAGACCATGAGCGCGGCGAACGCGAGCGCGGTGATCATCATGATCCACTTCGTGTTGTCCCGCATGGTCCGCATCATGGCGAGGCGTCTCCTGGCTTGTCCGGGTCCGGCAAGAATGGCGTGATCGCGGGAATATACCGCAAGGGACGCAATTTACGGGAATGCAGGACGGCTCTCAAGCGAGGCCGCGAAAAACGTCCGTTGACACCCTTCGCGGCGGCTCCCTACCTTTCCCGGTTGGCGCGCGAGGGCCTCTCGCGAATTTCGACGCGCGTCCCTCGAGCCGCGCCGTGCCGGAGTCTTCTCTCTTTCCGGGAGCCTGCCTGTGGATCAGTCGCTGGAGCGGAGGATTCGCAGGCTCTACTCCTGCTTCCACTCTCCGGAGGATCGCCAGGGCCGTTCGTTCGCGCCCCTGGCGGACGCCTACCGGCGGGCGGGGGATCTGTTGCGGGCCAGGCTCCTGCTCGAAGAGGGGCTGCGGCATCATCCCGATTTCGCGAGCGCACACGTGGTGGCGATGCGGATCGCCCATGATGTTTCGGACCATGCGGGAACTCTGGCCGCCACCCGACGCGTACTCGAACTCGATCCGGGGAACGTGGAGGCGCGGCAGGTTCTGGCCAGGGTCGGCCCTCTGGTCGAGGACGTGCCGGCGTCCGCCTCCAGGGGCGACGACGATGCGCAGCTCCCGGAAGAGTCATGGATGGCCGGTGACGCGGGCGTGTGGGCCGCCGGGACCGACAGCGGACTGGCTTCGGTTGATCCGGCCGCTCTGGAAGCCGAGGAAGAGCAGGTGGCCGCAGCGGAGTCCGGGGAGGTGCCGCCGGCCCCCGCCGAGGCCGAGAAAGAGCAGGCCGCTCCGGTATCGGAGCAGGGAGCGCAAGGAGGCAGCCGTCCAACCGGGATCCCGATCGAGACACCGGCCGCTTCCGACGCCGTAGAGGACGCGGGCATCTACACACGCACCATGGGCCGGCTCTACGAACAGCAGGGGCTCCCTGCGCAGGCGATCGCGGTCTACGAGCGGCTTGTCGCATCCGAGCCCGGAGACGCAGCGCTCGCGAGCCGCCTGGAGCGCCTTCGCCGGCAGCCCGGGGCCGACGGCAGGAGCGTGAACGCGACGGGAGAGGCGGAGGCGGCCGGTGGCGGTCCGGAGGTCGTTCCGATCGAGGCGCTGGCGCCCGATGCGCCCATCGCCGGCGCGCGCGAGGGGGCGCCGTGAGGATCGCGATCGTACACGGAGCCAACCTGCGCATGCTGGGACGACGCGAACCGGAGGTGTACGGCTCCGACACGCTCGAGGACATCGACAGGCGCATTCGCACACTGGCGGAGGAACTCGGAGCGGAAGTCGAGATCTTCCAGTCCAATTCGGAAGGGGCGATTCTCGACTATCTGGAGGAAGCCGCGCCCCGGATCGACGGAGTCCTGATCAATCCAGGGGCGTTCACGCACACCAGCGTCGCGCTGCGGGACGCGCTCGCGGGGATCGAGAGGCCCTTCGTAGAGGTACATCTGTCGAACCCGGCGGCGCGCGAGTCCTTCCGGCACCGGTCGTACCTGGCGCCCGTTGCCGCGGGCGTGGTCGCCGGTTTTCGCGCGGAAAGCTATCTTCTTGCCCTTCGGGGGCTTCTGGCACACCTGTCCGGGGATTGATTGCGGTTCCCGGGACGGCGCAACTCAACTGAATCGAGGCTGCATGGCCACTACAGCCGATTTTCGCAATGGCATGATCCTGGACATCGGCGGTGTCCTCTGGGCGATCACGTATTTTCAGCACGTCAAGCCGGGCAAGGGCGGGGCGTTCGTGCGCACGCGGCTCAAGAACGTGCTGGACGGCCACGTGGTGGAGAAGACCTTCCGGGCGGGCGAGCGGGTCACCGGCGTTCGCCTCGAGCGCCGTCCCATGCAGTACAGCTACACCGATGGCGAGTTCTTCCACTTCATGGACCTCCGCACCTACGACATGCATCCTGTCTCGGGCAGCATGGTCGGGGAGGAGCAGTTGAAGTACCTCAAGGAGAACATGGAATGCGAAGTGCTGGTCCACGACGAGGCCGCCATTGCCGTCGAGCTCCCCGCCTTCGTCGAGCTCGAAGTGACGAGCACGGAGCCCGGCCTGCGGGGCGATACCGCCCAGGGCGGCACCAAGCCGGCCACCCTCGAGACGGGCGCGGTGGTTCAGGTTCCCCTCTTCGTGGAGGAAGGTGACGTGCTCAGGGTGGATCGCAGGGAGGACAAGTACCTGACCCGGGTGACGTCATGATCGACGCCGAGTTCGTCGAGCGCCTCATCCGCGCGGTGGATGAGAGCGGGATCGATACCGTGGAGGTCCGGCGCGGCGGCACGCGCGTGCGGATCAGCAAGACCCCCCCGCCAGCTCCGGTCCGGACCGAAGCGCAGGCCGGACCCGTTGCGGGTGCAGTCGAATCATCGGCCTCCGGGGACGGCGCCCCGGCCGCCCCGGCGGAATCGACGGCTGCGGGCGATTCGGCCGCACGGGAACAGCCGGCCACGACGCTGATCGAGATCAAATCGCCGATGGTGGGGACCTTCTACCGCGCCGGAGCCCCGGGAGCCCCACCCTACGTCGACACCGGACAGAGAATCTCGGAGGGGGACACGCTCTGCATCATCGAGGCCATGAAGCTCATGAACGAGTTCGAGAGCGACATCAGCGGAACCATCGAGGAGATCCTGGTGGAGGACGGCGAGCCCGTGGAGTACGGACAGGTGCTCTTCAGGGTGGCGCCGGTCTGAGCAGGCCGCGCCCCCTGGGCCGGGGTTCGACGGGCTCGACCCGACGCGCGCGTTGCGGGAGCTCTACCGGTGTTCGCTAAGGTACTGATCGCCAACCGGGGCGAGATCGCGCTCCGTATCATCCGTGCGTGCCACGAGCTCGGCGTCGAGGCCGTGGCGGTCTTCTCGGAGGCCGACCGGGACTCGCTGCACGTGCGCTTCGCGGATGAGGCGGTCTGCATCGGACCGCCGTCGGTGACGGAAAGCTACCTGAATATCCCGCGGATCATCGCCGCGGCGGAGATCACGGGCGCGGAAGCCATCCATCCCGGTTACGGGCTGCTCGCCGAGAACGCGGAGTTCTCCGAGATCTGCGACGCCTCCGGCATCACCTTCATCGGCCCGACTGCGGACCAGATTCGGGCCATGGGCGACAAGGTCGTGGCGCGCGAGACGATGATGGCGATCGGGGTGCCCACCGTGCCCGGTTCGGAGGGGGCGCTGAACAGCGTGCGCGAAGCCCTTCGGCTCGCGGACGAGATCGTGTACCCGGTGATGGTCAAGGCCGCCGCGGGCGGCGGCGGCAAGGGAATGCGCATCGCGCGCGACGCCGGCGAGCTGGAACGGGTCTTCGGTTCCACACGCATGGAGGCGCAGGCGGCGTTCGGAGATTCCTCGGTCTACCTGGAGAAGCTCATCGAGCGACCGCGCCATGTGGAGATTCAGGTCTTCGGGGACAGTCATGGCCGCGTGGTGCACCTGGGCGAGCGGGACTGCTCCGTGCAGCGCCGCCACCAGAAACTGATCGAGGAGGCGCCCGCCCATGGTCTGTCGCCCGGATTGCGCGAGGAGATGGGCCGCGCCGCCGTGCGGGGAGCGGCGGGCATAGAATACGCCGGCGCGGGGACGGTGGAGTTCCTGCTGGATCCCTCGGGGGCGTTCTACTTCATCGAGATGAATACCCGCATCCAGGTAGAGCATCCGGTAACCGAGGTGACGACCGGCCTGGATCTGGTGAAGGAGCAGATCCGGGTGGCGTTCGGGGCCCCGCTCTCGTTCCCGCCCGAGCCCGCCAACCACCGTGGGCACGCCATCGAGTTCCGGATCAACGCCGAGGACCCGGAGCGGGACTTCATGCCGGCGCCGGGAAGAATCGATGTCTTCCATCCGCCCGCGGGTCCCGGGATCCGCCTCGACACGCACGTTTACGCCGGCTATACGGTCCCTCGCTACTACGATTCGCTGCTGGCCAAGGTGATCGTGAGCGCGGCCACCCGCCGGGAGGCGATCGACCGGGCCCGGCACAGCCTGGACAACTTCGTGGTGGGCGGCGTGCCCACCACCCTGAGTTTCCTCTCGCGCATCCTGCGGGACCCGCGCTTTGTGGAGGGAGCCGTCGACACCAGCCTGGTGGATCGCCTGATGAGCGAGGCGGCGTAGGCGGTGGCGGCGCGCAGGAAACGGGGAGAACGAGCACGCGGGAAGGCGGCTCCGGTTCGCGGGCGAGCGGAGGACAGGGAAGAAGGCACCTTTCTGTCCCGGAGGCAGAAGTCCGACATCCTGGCTCTGTCCCTGGTGGTTCTGGCGCTCTTCCTGCTTCTGGCGCTCATCCCGGTATCGGTCCTGGGCGCGCGCGCCGAGGCGTGGTTTCCTTCGGGGAACGCGATCGGCCTGCTGGGTGCCAGGTTCCGGGAGGCGGCGATCTCGACGCTGGGCGCGGCGGCGTTCGCGCTTCCGGTTCTCCTCACGCTGGGAGGGCTGCGTGCGGGCGCGTGGACGACCACGCGCACCACCGTGCGGGCGGCGATCCTGACGGCCGGCCTGGCTTTGATCGCCTCGTGCACGGCCTCGTTGCTGGGGAGCGCCGGAGGTTCGGGACGGCTGGGATCGATCCTGGCCGGCGGGCTCAGCTCGGTCATCGGCTGGCTGGGCACGGCGTTGCTGCTCGCGGGCTTCCTGGTCGGGCTCCTGGTGGCCACGCTCGACTGGAACCCGCTCCGTTGGCTGGGACGCGGCGTCAGGGCGCTGGGCCGTCCCCTCGGGTCGGCGTGGTCCGCGGTCGATCTGCGCGGGAGATTGGCTCGGCTGCCGCGGCCGGGGGCGCGAAAGGACTCGAACGACCCCGGAAAGCCGGCCCGGAGGGGCGCGGAACGGGGCATTCCCGAGGATGTCGCGGCAGTCCTGGACGGGGTCGTGGAAGAACTGGGGGATCCGGCCGCCGCGCCCGATCCGGCGGGCCACGCGACGGCGGAACAGTCGCCGGAACCGGTTGCCGAGCCCGCGGCGGACGGCAGGGAGAGCGGGGCGCCCGCGGAGGCCGCGGGCGAACAGGCGCTGGAAGACCCGGCCGGAGGGGCGTTGCCGTCGATCGACCTGCTGGATGCCCCGGAGCCGAAGGATCCCTTCCGCATGGAACTGAAGCTCTCGCAGCTGGGCGAGGTCCTGGTGGAGAAGCTCCGCTCGTTCGGCGTACAGAGCCGGATCGGCGGCCGCACCACCGGGCCGGTCGTGACCCAGTTCGAGGTGGTGCCCGCGCCCGGGGTCAAGGTCAATCGCATCGCCAACCTGGAGGCCGACCTGGCGCTGGCGATGAAGGCGAGGAGCATCCGCATCGTCGCCCCGATCCCCGGAAAGGGCGCCGTCGGCGTGGAAATCCCCAATCCGGAGCCGGAAATCGTCTATCTGCGGGACATTCTCGAGTCCCCCGCGTTCCGGTCGTCGAAGGCGGCGCTGCCCCTCGCTCTGGGCAAGGACCTGACCGGGCGCCCCTACGTTTCCGATCTGGCGCGCATGCCCCACGTGCTGATCGCGGGCGCCACCGGATCGGGAAAGTCGGTCTGCCTGAACGCGTTCATCACCAGCCTGGTCTACTCCCACTCGCCCGAGTCGCTTCGGCTGCTGATGGTCGATCCGAAGATGGTCGAGCTGTCGGTGTACGCCGATCTTCCCCACCTGCGTCATCCGGTGGTGACCGATCCGGCCGACGCCGCGAGCGTCCTGAAATGGGCGGTGCTGGAGATGGAACGCCGGTACGCGCTGCTCTCGGCGAACCAGGTGCGCTCGCTGGGGGAGTTCAACCGGATGGTGCGCGACGGGCGGCCGCTGCGCCATCCGCCGCCACCGCCCGCGCCCGGCGAGGAACCCGGGGAGGAAGCCTGGGAGGAGGGCATCCTCCCCTTCGTGGTGGTGATCATCGACGAGCTCGCCGATCTGATGATGACGGTTCAGGGCGAAGTCGAACGCCCCCTGACCATGCTCGCCCAGAAGGCGCGCGCCATCGGCATCCACCTCATGGTGGCGACGCAAAGACCCAGCGTGAACGTGATCACCGGGCTCATCAAGGCCAACTTCCCCTGCCGCATCGCCTTCCGGGTCGCCTCCAAGACCGACTCGCGCACCATCCTGGACCAGAACGGCGCGGATGCGCTGCTGGGCAACGGCGACATGCTGTTCCTGCCGCCGGGCCAGAGCGAGCCCGTGCGCATTCAGGGCGCCTTTGTGCCGGGATCGGATACGAACCGGCTCACGGGCTGGTTCCGGGAGCTGGTGCGTCACTGGGAGGACGCGGGCGAGATGCCGGACTTCGCGGGGGAGGAGGACATCCTGGCCATGGTTCGCAGCCGGGAAGGGGAGAGCGACGCCGGCGAGGAGGACGGCCCGGCGGAGCGCGACGACCTCTTCTTCGCCGCGGCCGAAGTGTGCGTCCGGCAGAATCAGGGCTCGACCTCCCTTCTGCAGCGGAAACTGCGCATCGGCTACGGCCGCGCGGCCCGCGTGGTGGACCAGCTGCACGAGGCGGGCGTCCTGGGTCCGCCCGACGGCTCCAGGCCGCGGGAAGTGCTCATGGGGCTGGACGAGATCGAGTCGTTGCGCTAGCCGCGCAGTCCGCGGGCTGACGGGCAGCCTGCCCTGCCGGAACGGCCGCGCTCGCCTGCGGGTATGGCGTGCCATGAAAAACACGTCCTTCGGCCTTCTGGCGGTCCTCTGCGCGGCTGTCGGTCCGGGCGGCGCCTTCGCCATGCAGGAGGCCGCGGACCCGTTGGTCATCCTCGAACGTGCCTCCGGCGAGTATTCCGCGTTGACGGGGTTCTGCGCCGACTTCCGGCAGACCCTGACCTCGCCCCTTCTGAACCAGGTGACCCGCTCCCGGGGGCGCATGTGCCAGCAGCAGCCGGACCGCTTCTCCATGCGTTTCACCGACCCCGAGGGCGACCTGGTGATCGCCGACGGGGAGTGGCTGTGGATCTACTTCCCGAGCAGCGACGCCGGTCAGGTGATTCGCTCGCCCATGACCTCCGGGAGACAGGGCCGCTTCGACTTCCACCGCGAATTCCTCTCGGATCCGGGGACCCGCTACGCCCCTGCGTACCTGCGCACCGAGGAAATCGACGGCGCTCGTTCTCACGTCATCCGGCTGGTTCCGCGTCAGCCGTCCGCCTATCGCGAGGCGCAGGTGTGGATCGATGAGGGGACCTGGTTCATCCGCCGTACCGAAATCGAGGAGGAAAACGGCAATCTGCGCGAGGTCCAGCTGGCCGGATTCGAGCCGAACCCGCAGCTGGCGAGCGAGACCTTCCGCTTCACGCCGCCGCGGGGGGTCCAGGTCATCACGCGATGAGGGTCTGGCACCGGACGGGGGAAGTGATCCGGGAATGGACCGGATGAGGGGCGCCGTGATGGTCCTGACGGCGCTCGTGGCCGGGTCCGGCATGGCTGCGCCCGCGGCCGCGCAGGACCTGGCCGAGTTCGACTACGAGCATCTGAGGTTGCGGGGCATCGGCTTCGAGACCGGATACGTGCCCGCGCACGGGATCCACGGCGTGCGCGGGGACACACGGAGCTGGGGCGCCCGGCTCGACCTCGGATACCTGGGTCCGGGGCTCCGCATTGCGCCCTCGGTGACCTACTGGTCGTCGGAGCTCGAGGCCGAAGAGGTCTCCCGCCTGGAGGCCCGGCTCGGGCAACTGATCGCGCGGGAATCGGGGCCGTCCGCATCCGGGGCCGGGCCCGAAGTCGATCTCGGCACGATCACGTGGACGGACCTGGTCGTTGGCGTGGACGCCCATGTCGTGTGGAACATTCCCTTCGGATGGCTCGGCTTTCTCGGTCTCGGCGCCTCCGTGCATGTTCTCGACGGACAGGGCGAGGCCATCGACGGCACCTTCGTCGAGGACCTTCTGGACACGGTGCGCCCGGGAGTGAACGCGCATCTGGGGATGGAGTATCCGCTCTGGACCTGGTCCCGGCTCTATTGGCACGGCCGCTACGAGGTGACCGAGGACCTGCGCTACTTCAATCTCCGGGGCGGGCTGCAGCTCATGTTCGGTGGCATAGCTCCCGGGGAGATGGAGCCCCGCTGAGGCCGTTTGCCGGCGGCTGCGGGCATTCGCCCGGTGGCTGACCCCCCGCCGGGAACGGCCGGGGTGAAGAGCATGAGCGCCGTCTTCGGCCTGGACGGACGGGAATGGCGGCTGGCGTCGGCGTCCGCCGTCCTGTTCTTCGCGGCATTCCCCCCCTTTCACCTGATCGCGCCTTCCCTCCTGGCGCTGGTCCCGCTGGTGGTCGCGGTCCGGGAGGCGCGCACGCCCCGTCGGGCTGCGCGGATCGGCTTCGTGTTCGGGGCGCTGCACCATGGTCTGCTGCTGCACTGGATGGTTCCCGCGCTCGAGCGGCTGACGGCGACGGCTCCGCTGGTCTACGCCACGGCCGTGATGCTGCTCGCGCTGTCGCAGGCGCTGGCGTGCTGGATGCTCGACCTCCTGCGGCGTGGCGGCCGGGTTCCGTTCTGGTTCGCGCTGCCCCTTGCATGGACCGCGGTGGAGTGGGGGATCGCCCACGCCCCGGGGATGCTGGCCTACCCTTGGCTGGGGCTGGGGACATCGCTCACGGGATACCCGGAGCTGGTGGGAATCGCCGAGCTGGCCGGCGCGCGTGGGGTGACGTTCTGGCTGGCGCTGGTGAACGGCCTTGTCGCGCAGGCCGTGGTGGCCGGCCGGGGCGCGCGACGGGTGCGGGGTGGGCTCCGGGCCGGCCGTGCGTGGCTGGCGGCCGCCCTGGTGGTTGCGGCCATTCCCGCCGCCTGGGGAGTGTGGCGCGCCCGTTACCTGGATCTGCGGCCGGGGCCGGTGGTCACCACCGTGCGCACCACGTTGCGCGCGCAGCCGGACGAGGAGATATCCGACCTGGAGGCGCTCGCCGCGGTGGAGGCCCTGCTGGCGGCGCCCGAGGCCGACGCGCCCGCGCCCTACCTGGTAGTGCTCCCGGAGGGCACCTTCCGGGACGGGCTGGATCAGCCGGAAGTGGTCGCGGGCCTGGGAGATCTGTCGCGGCGGCTGGGGGCGCCCGTCGTGTTCGGCGTGGTGCGCACGGAAGAGGCGGGGGCGGGACGGTACAACTCGGCCGCGCTGGCCGGGCCGGGCGGACTGCAGGGGGACCCCTACGACAAGCGCCGCCTGGTGCCGTGGGTCGAGCGGATGCCGCTGGCGGGCCTGTTCCCGATGACCGCCGGGGAGCGTCCGTTGCGCGCGGGTGCCGGGTGGACGGTACTCGAGGCCGGCCGCCATGCCGTCGGCGCGCTCATCTGCTACGAGGCCGCGTTCACCGGCGCCGCCCGGGCGCTCCGGCGCGCGGGGGCCCGGGTGCTGCTCAACATCACCAACGACGCCTGGTTCGCGCGGACGGGCGCCTTCGCGGTCGCGCAGCACGAGGCCCATCTGGTCATGCGCGCCGTCGAGACCCGTACCGGGGTGGTGCGTTCGGCCAACCTCGGTCCCGCGGGCTTCGTCCACCCCACCGGCCGGGTGCGCGCGCGTGTCAGCGGCCCGGGCGCGGGTGTGGCGACCGCCCGGGTGGATGCCGTGGTCGGGCCCACCTGGTACGTGCGCGTCGGGGACGTGGCGGGGCCGGGGGCCGCGGCCGCGCTGCTCCTGCTGCTCCTCTTCGGCCGTACCCGACGTCCACGGTTCCCACCGCCGGGATCACGGCCCGTTCCCCGCTCGCCCGAAACCGGCCATTGAACGCCCTCGGGGCCAAATCTATACTACGGGCTCCCGGTCCCCGCCGGCCGAGCGTCGCTTCCGGCGGCCCGGCCGAGCCCCGACTCATCCCGAAGGACGACCCGGCCATCGCTGCGCATGGCACACGGAACGACGATTCTGGACAGACCCCTGGAGCGCCTCGACCAGGTGCGCAAGCGCCTTGAGGGGGCGGAGGAACGCCTGCGCGAGCTGGACGCGGAGCTGGCCGAGCCCGAGGTGGCTCGAGACCCCGCGCGCCTGCGTGTCCTGAGCCGTCGGCGCGCCGAAGTGGACCCTGTCGCGCGCACCTCCCGCGAAATCGAGAGCGTCCTGGAGCAACTGGAGGCGGCGCGCGACCTCACGGACGATCCGGACGACGCGGAGGTGCGGGAACTCGCGCGCATGGAAGTCGAGGAACTGGAAGCCAGGCTCGAAGTGCTGGCGAGGCAGGCCTGGGAACTGGTCCTTCCCCGCGATCCCATGGACGACCGGGCCGCGGTCGTTGAAGTGCGGGCCGGGACCGGCGGCGACGAAGCCGGGCTGTTCGCCGCCGAGGTGATGCACATGTATCAGCGTCTGGCGGAGCGGCGGAACTGGAGCATCGAGCTCCTCAGCCTGTCCGAGGGCATTCCCGGCGCGATCAAGGAAGCCGTCTTCACGGTGAGCGGCCGCGGGGCGTACGGCGCGCTGCGCTACGAATCGGGGGTGCACCGGGTGCAGCGGGTTCCGGTCACCGAGAGCCAGGGCCGCATTCACACGTCTGCGGCATCGGTCGCGGTGCTGCCGGAGGCGGAGCCGGTCGACATCGAGATCGACCCGGCGGATCTGCGCATCGACGTGTTCCGCTCGTCGGGTCCGGGCGGACAGTCGGTGAACACCACCGACTCGGCCGTGCGCATCACCCATGAGCCCAGCGGCCTGGTGGTGACCTGCCAGGACGAGAAGTCGCAGCACAAGAACAAGGCCAGGGCCATGAAGGTGCTGCGCAGCCGTCTTCTCGACCGCGAGATCGCCCAGCGCGCGGCGGAACGCTCGCGAGAGCGCAAGTCGCAGATCGGGTCGGGAGACCGATCCGCCAAGATCCGCACCTACAACTTTCCCCAGAACCGGGTGACGGATCACCGTATCGGGCTCACCCTGCATCGCCTGGAATCGATACTTCACGGCGAACTGGACGAGCTGCTGGAAGCCCTTCGCCTGGCCGAGCGGCGCGAGCGCCTGGAGGAGGGATGAGCACGCTCTCCCTCGAGCGGCCCTCCGGTCGCGTACCCGGACGGGAAGAACCCTGGACCGTCCTGAACCTGGTGCTCTGGAGCGCGCACTACCTCGAGGGCAAGGGGGTGCCCGGCACGCGGCTGGACGCCGAACACCTGCTGGCCGACACACTCGGGCTGCCGCGCCTCGAACTCTACCTGCAGCACGACCGGCCGCTCGAGGCATCCGAGCTGGCCGCCTTCAAGCCTCGTCTCCTGCGGCGCGCCCGCCGGGAACCGCTCCAGTACATCCTGGGCAGGGCCGCCTTCCGGGAAATGGATCTGGCGGTGGACCGGCGGGTTCTGGTTCCCCGTCCGGAAACGGAGCTGCTCGCGGGAGAGGTGCTCGCGTGGGCCGCGGACCGCGCCGCCGCCGGGCTCCGGGCGCTCGACCTGGGAACAGGCAGCGGCGCCCTTGCCCTGGCGCTCGCCACCGAAGGCGACTTCGCCTCCGTCGTGGCCACCGACATCAGCCGGGACGCGCTCGAGGTGGCTTCCCTCAACCATGGGCAATACCATGACGGGGCTCCGCTGGAGTTCAGGGCGGGATCGCTGTACGAACCCCTCGGACGCGACGAGCGCTTCGACGTGATCGTGTCGAACCCCCCCTACATCCCCAGTGCCGAGCTGGAGGGCCTGGAGCCGGAGGTGCGGGACTGGGAACCCCGACGGGCGCTGGACGCGGGTGCCGACGGCATGCGGGTGCTGAAGCCGCTGATTGCCGGCGCGCCGCGTCATCTGACGCCCGGGGGATTGCTGGCGCTCGAAGTAGGCGCCGATCAGGCGGCTCCGGCGGTGTGCCGGATTGAGGGCACGGGCGCCTTCGCCCGGGTGCGCGTCATCCCCGACCTGGCGGGCCGCGAGCGCATCGTGCTGGCGAACCGGCAGCGGAACGAGGATCGATAACAGGAGGCTGAATGGCCGCAATCGAGGAGATGGCCCGCGAACTGGGTCTGGCCCTGGGCCGGACCCCGCAGTATCAGGACCTGCAACGCGCCGCGCGCCGCGCGGATGAGGACCGCGAGATGGTGACCCTGCGAGACGAGCTCACCAGGCTGGAGGAGAGCGTGGCCCGGAGCGTACAGGCCGGCGAGGAGCCCGCGCCGGAAGTGGCCGAGGAGTACGAAAGGGTTTTCGGGCGCCTGCAGGCGAGCCCGTCCTACCAGGGGCTGGTTGCGGCCCAGGCCAACTTCGACCGGGTGCTGAACCGTGTGAACGAGGGCATTTCGAAGGCCATCGAGGAAGGCGCGAAATCGCGCATCATCATCAGTTCCTGACCGCTGGCCGGGCGCGGCCGGAAGGGAAGGGGACGCTCACCCCAGGCAGGGGACTCGATCAGTGAGAAAACCAGAACGGATTCCGCCGGCCAGCGGCCGGCTCGGCGTGCTGCTTCCCGGCTTCGGCGCGGTGGCCACCACCTTCGTCGCCGGGGTGGAGGCGATTCGCAGGGGCATGGCCCAGCCCACGGGAAGCCTCACCCAGATGAACACCATCCGCCTCGGCAAGCGCACCGAGGGACGCACGCCGCTCATCAGGGAACTGGTGCCGCTGGCGGAGCTGGACGATCTGGTCTTCGGCGCCTGGGACCCCATTCCCGACAACGGCTACGAGAGCGCCGTCCGCGCCGGCGTGCTGCACCGCGAACGCCACCTCGACCCGATCCGGGATTTCCTGACCGGCATCGAACCCATGCCCGCGGTCTTCGACACCGACTACGTCAAGAAGCTGGACGGTCCCAACACCAAGAGCGGCGCCAGCAAGCGCGATCTCGCCGAGCAGTTGCGCGCCGACATCCGCGCGTTCAAGGCGAAGCACGGATGCGACCGCGCGGTCATGGTGTGGTGCGGCTCCACCGAGGTCTACGTGCGCCCCGGCGAGGTGCATGCCTCGCTGGCCGCCTTCGAGAAGGGCATGGACGAGAACCATCCCGACATCGCACCCAGCCAGCTCTACGCCTGGGCGGCCCTCAGGGAGGGCGTCCCCTACGCCAACGGCGCCCCCAACCTATCCGCCGACTTCGCGGCGCTGGAGGATCTGGCGCGCGAGCGCGCGATTCCGATCGCCGGCAAGGACTTCAAGACCGGCCAGACCCTGATGAAGACCATCCTCGCGCCGGGCTTCAAGGCGCGCATGATCGGGCTCTCGGGCTGGTTCAGCACCAACATCCTGGGTAATCGCGACGGGGAGGTGCTCGACGACCCGGAGTCGTTCAAGACCAAGGAGGTCTCCAAGCTCGGCGTGCTCGAGCACATCCTGCAGCCGCAGATGTACCCCGAGTTGTACGGAGACATCTACCACAAGGTGCGCATCAACTACTATCCGCCCCGCGGGGACAACAAGGAAGGCTGGGACAACATCGATATCTTCGGCTGGCTGGGATATCCGATGCAGATCAAGATCGACTTCCTGTGCCGCGACTCCATCCTGGCCGCGCCCATCTGCCTGGATCTCGCGCTCTTCCTGGATCTGGCGTCGCGCTCGGGTCTGGGCGGCATCCAGGAATGGCTCTCCTTCTACTTCAAGAGCCCCCAGACGGCGCCCGGCCTCTACCCCGAACACGACATCTTCATTCAGCACTGGAAGCTGAAGAACACGCTGCGCTGGCTCGCCGGGGAGGAGCAGATCACCCACCTGGGCGTTGAGTACTACGAGTAGCTGGCCGTCAGGGGGAAACCGTGCGCCCACTACCCGTCGTGGGTCATCCACTACCGGTAGTGGGGTGCCTTCGGGAGATCACCCCGTGAGGCTGGGATGCTTCGTCGTTCTGGAAGGCGGCGAAGGTGCCGGCAAGTCCACGCAGGCGGCGCTCCTGGCGGAATGGCTCCGGGAGCGCGGCGTGCCCTGCACCCTCGCGCGTGAGCCGGGATCCACGGCGGTGGGCGAAGCCATACGCGAAGTGGTGCTGGGGAGGACGGAGCTGGAGATGCCCGCGGAGTCGGAGCTGCTGCTGATCCTGGCGGCGCGCGCCGCGTTCGTGCGCGAGGTGGTGCGTCCCGCGCTGGCCCGCGGCGATGTGGTCGTGGCGGACCGCTTCGACCTGTCCACGCTGGCGTACCAGGGATACGGCCGCGGCCTGGATCTCGCGCGGGTGAGGGCGGCGATGGAGGTCGCGACCGCGGGTCTGCGGCCGGATCTCTACCTTGTGCTCGACGTGCCCGTGGAGGAGGGAGTGGCCCGGCGCCGCGCCGCGGGAGGCGGTGCGGATCGCATCGAGGGTGCGGGAGCCGACTTTCTGCACGCGGTGAGAGACGGGTATCTTGAGCTGGCCGGGGCCGGGGAGCGCGTGGAACTGGTCAGCGGTCTGGGTTCGCCCCTGCGCGTGCAGGAGCGGCTTCTCGACCGTCTGAGGCGGCGCCTGCCCGACGTGTTCGGTCCCCGCGGGCATTGAATTGGAGAGACATATGAGGACCTTCCCACCCACTCCATCGATGGGCGCGTTGTCGCTGGCCGCAATCCTCTGCGCCGCCTGTGCCGATCCCGATCCCGGAGGCTCCGGATCCGCTCCGGGGCGCGTCGGGGACGAGGACATGCGCGCCGCCCTGTTCGAGAGCATCCTGGCCCGTACCGAGGCGCGCGAGGCCTTCTCGCCGATGAAGAACGAGGCGCTGGGGCTGGACCCGCTGGCAGCCATGCGCGCGCTGCGCGACCGCGTCGTCGCGGCCGACAGCGAGGTTGAGCTCTTCTATGCGCTGGCGGCCCTCAGCGCCGCGCGCCGGGACCGCCATCTCGATGTCATTCTGGTGCCCGGCGGCCTGGAGCTGTCCGACAGCGCGGGGCTGGAGATCAGCGGGAGAAGCGCCCCCGAGCCCCGCCGCGCGGGCGTCAGGGTGTTCCCCGACTACGGGAGCGGAGAACTCGCCTACTTTGTGGGAGAGGTCGCCGAAGGAGTCGACGGCCCGCCCGTCGGCAGCCGGGTTCTCGGAGTGAACGGCATGCCGGTGGAGGGGTGGCACGAAGCGGCCGCGGTCTACGTGCCCCACTCCACCGAGGCCGGCCTGCGCTGGAAGCTGGCGGAGGCCATGACCGTCTCCAGCGCCATCTTCCCGCCCGCGTTGCGCCCGGAGGAGCTCACGCTGGTGGTGGCGGGCGGCGACGGGGCCGAGCAACGGTACCGGCTTGCCTGGCACGCGCCCGGCGAACTCGCCTGGTCCGGCCTCTCCGAGCCCCGCTATCCGGGCACGCGCAACGTGCTCAGCACCCCCACCTACGACTTCCTGGTGCCCGTGGCCCCGACCGGACACGTGGTCCTGGTGTGGTACGGGTTCCGGGAGACGATGGTCCCGGATGTCGACCGCCTGGTCGACTACGCGGCCGCCAACGACCTCCTCGACCACACCCTGGTGATGGACGTCACCCGCAGCCGGGGCGGCTCGCTGGGGCCCTACGCGATGCAGCGCCTGCAGCCGCGCGCCTTCAGGACCACCTTCGGCAACCTGCGCCTGAGCGACGTCATCCAGCCCTTCATCGACGAAAAGCGGGCCGAGGCCGCCGACCGGGGCGCGATGGACTCCGGGGTGCCGGAGGTGATCGACGACGGCACCTGGCTGCTCGACTGGCTGGAGACGGACGTGGCGCCCGCCCTGGCGCGCGGCGACCCCTACTCCAACTCGGTGCCGTTCAAGAGCGCGCACGCCCCGCGCGACTCGGACGGGATCCTCGAGCCCGCGCCGGTGCACTTCCGCGGGCCCATCGCGATCATCTCGGGGCCGAGCGGGGGGTCGCACCTGGACCAGTTCGTCTCCATCATCTCCGACAACGGCCTTGGACCGGTGGTGGGCATGCCCCCCGGAGGCTACTCCAACACCTGGGAGTGGGAGGAGACGCTTACGCTCGAGCCCGGCGGACGGCCCCTGGTCGGCTTCATGTGGAACATCGGCCACACGCTGCGGCCCAACGGCGAAATCCTCGAAGGCAACCCGGTGGAGGTCGACGAGTGGATTCCGCTTACCGCGGACAACGTGGCCGACTACTACGGGATCCTGCTCGACCGGGCGCTGGCGCTTGCCGAATCCTGGAACTGACGGGCGCCGGTTCGGACCCGGCGCGCGCATCTTCGCCGGCATGGCGGTGGGGATCGTCGCCGGTGCCGTGCTGGGCGAACGGGCCGTCGTACTCCAGCCGATCGGCGACCTCTTCATCCGGCTCCTGGTGCTGGCCGCGGTGCCGCTCGTGTGCTTCAACCTGCTGGCCGGGCTGGCGGCCCATTCGGGTGTGCGCGCGTTCGGGCGGCTGGCCGCGAAGATCCTGGCGTGGTTCGTCGCCACCGACGTCGTGGCGCTGTGCGCGGGGATGGGGGCGATGATGCTCCTGCGGCCCGGCGCCGGGATGGAGTTGGCCACGCCGGTGGACGAGGCCGTGGGCGCGGTTCCGTCGCTCGCGGATGTCCTGCTGGACATGATCCCGGTGAACCTCTTCCAGGCCTTCGCCGAGGGGAACATCGTGCAGGTGGTGGTGGCTTCGCTCGCGATCGGGGTGGCCACGCTGATGCTCGGGGGCGGCGCGCGTGCCCGGCTGGAGGCGGCCTACCGCGACCTGGCCGACCTCTTCCGCCGCCTGGTGGACCTGGTGCTCGTGCTGGCGCCGCTGGGGATCGGCGCGCTCATGGCGGTGACCGCCGGGCGCTACGGCGCCGAACTGCTCGGCGGGCTGGCGCGCTTCCTGACCGGGGTGTGGGGCGCGCAGGCGCTGCTCTTCTGCGGGTACATGCTCGTGCTCCGCATGCTGACGACGCACCATCCCCGGCGTTTCCTGAGCGATACCGGTCCGCTCTGGGCGACCACGGCCGCGACCTCCTCCAGCCTGGCCTCGCTCTCGGTCGGCCTGGAGAAGGCGGAGAAGCTGAGCCTGCCGCGCCGGATCTACAGCTTCACGCTGCCCCTGGGGGCGCAACTCAACAAGGACGGCACCGCGGTCATGCTCGGGGCGGTGCTGGTCTTCACGGCGCAGGTGGCGGGGGTGGAGTTCGGCGCGGAGGCGCTGCTCGCCATCCTGCCCATCGGGCTCCTGCTCTCGCAGGGCTCGGGCGGGATCCCGGGCGGGGGGTTCGTGGTGGCCCTGGTCTACGTGCAGGCATTCAACCTGCCCATCGAGATTGCCGCCATGGTGGGCGGCATATACCGGCTGGTCGACATGGGGAACACGACGCTGAACATCATGGGGGACATGGTCGGGACGGCGCTGGTGGCGGGGCGGGACGCGGGCGGGGGCGGGCCCGCGGTCTCCGGGGCGGGCTCGTGAACTCCGGGGTGCGCGTGCTCTTTCCGGGCGCGGGACGTCGGGCCTACTTCGACATCGCCGCGCGCTGTCTGCTCGCCGAACCCGTGCGGGACGCCGCCGCCGCCCACCTGGAGACGCGCATGCGAGAGGGGGGCGACAAGGACGAGCTGCGAGCGGTGGTCGAGGAGGCCCGCTCCGGCTTCGCCGCCCTGGTTGGGGCCGCCCCGGAGGAGATCGCGATCACCAAGAACGTCTCCGACGGGCTCAACCTCTTCGCCGCCAGTCTGCCGTGGCGGGCCGGGGACAACGTGGTCTTCTGCCCCGAACTCGAGCATCCCAACAACATCTACCTGTGGTACAACCTGCGCCGCACGAGGGGGGTGGAGGTGCGCCCGGTGGCGCCGGTGGACGGGGAGGTGCCGGTGGAGGCGATGGTTGCCGCCATGGACGGGCGCACGCGCCTGGTGACGGTGCCGAGCATCTCCTTCGCGCCCGGCTTCGTGACCGACATGGCCGCGGTCGCGGCGGCGGCGCGGGGGGTGGGGGCGCTCACGCTGGTCGACGCGGCCCAGTCGGTGGGGGCGGCGGTCACGGACGTGCGCCGCCTGGGGATCGACGCACTGGCGGTGGCGACGCAGAAGTGCCTGCTCTCCCTCTACGGGTTCGGGTTTCTCTACGTCCGCCGCGAGTTGGCCGACGACCTGATCCCGGGTCACGTGGCCCGCTACGGCATCGAGCTCGGAGGCGCCCACGAGACCGCCTTTTCGGCCGACGAGCTTCGCTACCGTCCGGGCGCGCTGCGCTTCGATGTCGGCAACTACAACTACCTGGGCGCCGTGGCTGCCCGCGCCGCGCTCGAGCTGATCCGCCGGTGGACGGTCGAGGCCATCGAGGCCCATGTCTGCCGTGTGGCGCGGCGGCTGGCCGCGGGTTTCGCGCACCTCGGGCTGCCCGTGGTGGGCGGCGCGTCATCGCCGCGCCGGGCGCACATCGTGACGGTCGGCTCAAGCGGCGGCGGGCGCCACTACACGGCGGACGATCCTGCGATGAACGCCCTCCATGCGCGGCTGAACGCCGATGGCGTCCGGCTCGCCATCCGCAGCGGAATGTTGCGCTTCTCGGTGGGCGTCTACAACGATGACACGGACGTGGAGCGCGTCCTGGCCAGCGCCCGCGCCTGGAGCCGGGACCGGTGACGTGCCGGGCGCGGCGGCCCGGAAACCTTCGGCGCGGGCGGGGTTAGCAACCGAACAGCTCCCGGTTCCGTCCAATTGAGGAGACCCGACGCGGGGAACGCCGGTTCCCGCGCGTGAACCCAGCCACGCGGAAAGCCTGAAACCCGCCTTCAGCGGAGTCGTGAAACCCATGCGATTCTCCCGCTCCCTGCTCGCTCCGGGCCTCATTCTGGCAGCGGCCCTGCTGTGCGGCGGATGGTTCCTCCAGCAGGGCATCGCCCAGGATCGCAACGTCTACTTCCAGGCGCGCCTCCTGGAAGAGGTGCTCGACCGGGTATCGGCGGACTTCGTCGATCCGATCGAGTTGAATGCGCTCTACGGCACCGCGATCGACGCGGTCATCGACGAACTCGACGATCCCAACACGGAGTTCCTGAGCGCCTACGAATGGTCCAACCTGCGCATCCGCACGGAAGGAGAGTACGCCGGAGTGGGGCTGGAAATCGTGCGCCAGGGAGACTGGATCACGGTGATGAGCGCCCTGCCCGGCACGCCGGGGGAGCGGGCGGGCATCCGCGCGGGTGACCGCATCGTCGAGGTTGAAGGCGAATCCGCCCGGGGCTGGAACCCGGACCGGGCGGTCATGTCGCTGCGCGGGGAGCCGGGCACGGAAGTGAGGGTCGGCATCGGCCGTCCGGGGGTCGAGGAGCCCATTCCCTTCACGCTGGAGAGGGCGACGGTTCAGGTCCTCTCCGTGCCGTTTACGCATCTCTTCGAGGACGGGGTGGGATACGTACCCCTGCGGGTGTTCAGCGAGAGCGCCCGCGACGAACTCGAGAGCGCAATCGAGGAGCTGATCGAGGACGGGGCCACCCGGATGATCCTGGATTTGCGCGGGAACCCCGGCGGGTTGCTGGATCAGGGCGTTGCGCTGGCCGATCTCTTCCTCGGAGAAGAGCTGACGGTCGCGGAGACGCGCGGCCGCACCAGGAGCCAGAACTCCATCCTGCGCACATCGCGGGGAGAGTCCTTTCCCGGGCTTCCGCTGGTGATTCTGATCGACGGACGCAGTGCGAGCGCGTCGGAGATCGTCGCGGGTGCGCTTCAGGACCACGATCGGGCCCTGGTGCTGGGAGCGACCTCGTTCGGCAAGGGCCTGGTGCAGACGCTCTACCGGCTGAGCGGGGGCAACATGCTCAAGCTCACCACGGCGCGCTGGTACACGCCGTCGGGGCGCTCGATCCAGAAGGCCCGCGTGAGCGATGAATCGGCCTTCGATGATGTCGTGCTGACCCTGGCGGGGCAGTGGGTGCGGCGGTCCGACGCCGAGGACCGGCAGCCGTACCGCTCGTTCGGTGGCAGAAGCCTGCTCGGTGGCGGCGGCATCACCCCGGATCTGCGGGTGCTTCCCGATACGCTGACCGATGCCGAAGAGACTGCGGTGCTTCAACTGTGGGGGCAGGCGCGTGACTTCAGTGACGCCCTGTTCGAGTTCGCCGTGCTCCACATTCAGGAGCGGCCGAACCTCCCGCCCGGCGCCGCGATCGGGGATGCGGACCTCGCGCGCTTCCGGCAGCACCTTGCCGGGAGGGGGATCGACGCGGAGGCTGGGGTGCTGGAGCGTGCGGAACGCTACGTCCGGTTCCGGCTGGAGCGCGAGATTGCCCGCAGGCGAGCGGGACGGGAAGGCGAGTTTCTCCGCCTGATGACCGCCGATCCGCCGCTGGCGCGCGCCGTCGAGCTGCTGGCGCGCGCGCGGTCGCAGGAGGACCTGTTCGATCTGGTTGCGGCTGAGGATTCGCTCGCGGACGGCGCCGTTCCGGCGGCAGGCGGCATCGCCGGGGACGGTTCGCCGGGCACGGGATCCCCCTGAGGACGCATCCGCCGGCCCCGGACGTGGGCCGGCTCATCCTGCCATTCCATCGCCCGGAGAAACGTTGTTCCTTTCTCGTGCGCGTCGCGGATGGCGTCCGCAGTTTTCGTGAGCCGGGACATGGGCGGACGGGCGCGCCGGGCTGACCACGGGCCGAGCGTCCGCGTTACCCGCTGCGGTACCGTCGAGTCGGTGCATCGCGTGCATGTGGCGGTCGCCGACGCCTGCGGGCGGCTGGTCGGCGGCTGTGGCGACGCGGGGCGGGTGGCGTTCTACCGGTCGGCCGCGAAGCCCTTCCAGGCGCTTCCGCTGGTGGAGGACGGCGTCCTGGAACGGTTCGGGTTCACGGAAGAGGAGCTTGCGCTGTGTTGCGCGTCCCACAACGCCGAACCCGGGCACCTGGCCCTGGCCCGAAGCATGCTGGCCAGGACCGGACTGGACGAGCGCGCGCTGGCGTGCGGGCCGCACCCGTCGCTGCGGCCGGAACGGGCGCGCGAGCTGTGGGCACGGGGCACCCGGCTCGGCGCCGTGCACAACAACTGTTCGGGAAAACACGCGGGGATGCTCGCCCTGGCGGTGGCCAACGGATGGCCTCCCGGGAGATACCTCGAGCCAGGCCATCCCGTGCAGCAGCGCATGCTCGCCGAGATCGCGCGCTGGACGGGGATGGCCGCGTCGGAACTCGTGACCGGGACCGACGGATGCGGCGTGGTGACCTTCGCGCTCCCGCTGGCGGACATGGCGGCATCCTTCGCGCGCTTCACGGCGGCGGCGGACGCGGGGGAGCCCGCGGCGCGCATCGTGGCCGCGATGACGGGGCATCCGTTCGCGGTGGCGGGAACGGGCCGCATCTGTACGGCGGTGATGGAACGGCTGGGTGGCCGGGTGTTCGTCAAGACGGGCGCCGAGGGCGTGTACTGCGGAGGCGTGCCCGGGCGCGGCCTGGGCTTCGCCCTCAAGGTGGAGGACGGGGCCCGGCGCGCGAGCGACCTCGCTCTTATCCGGGTGCTCTCGGATCTGGGCGTAGCGGAGGCGGTCGACGTCTCGGCGCTCGCAAGGGGACGCAGAGGGGTGCTCAATACCCTGGGGGTAGAAGTGGGACGGATCGAGAACGCGTTCCGGGTCGAGATGGATCTGTGACGGGCACGGCTGGAGGTGAGGGGGTGCCCGCGCCGTCGCTCACCCGGGTGGAGCGGTCGCTGGTGAGGGTGAGCGCCGCGCTGGCCGCCGGAGGGGAGGACGCCCTCCGCTCCGCGCTGGTGGAGGCGGCGCACACCGCCGACCCGATGGAGGTGGAGGAGGCGCTGTTGCAGAGCTACCTGTTCCTGGGCTATCCGGCCGCGCTCGCCGCGCTTGCCGTGTGGCGGGAGGTGAGTCCGGCACCACCCGCGGATGCAGGCCCCGACGACTGGCCGGGGTGGGCTCGTCGGGGCGCGGCGCTCTGCCGGCGCGTCTACTCCACGCAGTACCGCGAGCTGCGCGCCAGCGTGCGGCGCCTGCACCCGGAGATGGAGCGTTGGATGGTGGTGGAAGGCTACGGGAAGGTGCTCGCTCGCCCCGGGCTGGCCCCGCTCGCCCGGGAGTACTGCATCGTGGCACTGCTCGCCGTGGCCGACGCGGGTCCGCAACTGTATTCGCACCTGCGCGGGGGACTCAACCTGGGAGCGCCGCCGGATGCGCTGGCGGAGACCCTGGCGGCGGCCGCTCGCTTCATGGACGACGCCCGGAGCGAGGCCGCGCGCGCCACATTGCGCCGGGTGCTGTCCCGCCGCGACCGAGGGAGACGGGAGGAGCGGGACGGCGTGCACGTGGAAGGCGGAAACGGCCGCGACCGGCATGCCCTTGAGGCCGCGGGCCCGGGCGGGGAGGGAGAATAGCGGATGGGCGAGGGGATCTTCGTCGACCGGGCCGTCATCGAGGTGGCAGCGGGTACCGGCGGCTCGGGAGCCGAGGCGTTCCGGCGCGAGAAGGGCACGCCGCGCGGAGGGCCGTCCGGGGGAGACGGCGGTCGCGGGGGGGATGTTGTGCTGGTCACTGATCCTCAGCTCTCGACGCTCCTCGATTTCAGCTATCGGCGTCACTACCGGGCAGAGAGGGGGCAGCACGGGGGCGGCAACAACCGCACCGGCCGCAGCGGAGCGGATCGGGTGGTGTCCGTCCCGCCGGGCACCACCGTGCGGGATGCCGGCACTTCGGAACTCATGGCGGAACTGCTCGCGGCCAACGACCGGGTGGTGGTCGCCCGGGGGGGGCGGGGGGGGCGGGGCAACGCCCGCTTCGCCTCGGCGCGCAACCAGGCGCCGACCCGATGGGAGCCCGGGGCGGAGGGAGAGGCCCGGCGCATCGAACTCGAGCTCAGCCTGATCGCGGATGTCGGCCTGGTGGGAGAACCCAACGCCGGCAAGTCGACCCTGCTCGCCAGCGTTTCGGCGGCCCGGCCGAAGGTGGCGGATTATCCCTTTACCACGCTCGTTCCCAGCCTGGGGGTGGTTCACCTGCCCGACTTCCGCTCCTTCGTGCTGGCCGACATCCCCGGGATCATCGAGGGCGCCCACGAGGGGAAGGGCCTGGGGCTGCGCTTCCTGCGCCATGTCGAGCGCACGCGCACGCTGGTCTATCTGATTCCGGCCGACTCGAGCGACCCTCAGGCGGAGTACGGACGCCTGCGATCCGAGCTGCGGAGCCACTCCCGCGCGCTGGCCGCGAGGGAGCATTGCCTGGTGGTGTCCAAGATGGACCTGGTGGATCCCGGCGCCCCGGCACCCCGCGTCGAGGCCCCCGATGCCTGGGGGTGCTTTGCGGTGTCGGCGGTGACCCGCCGAGGTCTGGACGGACTTTGCGAAGCGCTCTGGCGTCGAACCCGGCAGAGCTGACGGTCATGTCCGATCCATCGAGCCCCCCTGCGACGGACGCCCCGCTCGACGTCATGGACGACGAGGTGGTCGCCCGGATTCGCTGGACCCTCCACAAGGGGCTCGGCGCCATCACCCTGCGGCGACTCATCGACCAGTTCGGTTCCGCCCGCAAGGCGCTCTCGGCAGACCGAAAGAAGCTGCCTCTCCAGGCCCGCCGGGCCCGCCGGGCGCGCGAAACAACGCGCCCCCTCCAGGATGTGCTCGGCACCGCGCGGCGGATCGGGGCCCTGGCGACCGGATACCGGCTGCCCGGCTTTCCCGAACTGCTCACCCACCTGGACCATCCGCCGCCGCTTCTCTTCCTGCGCGGAGATCCCTCCCTGCTGCACGCCCCCGCCGTGGCCGTGGTCGGGTCGCGCAAGGCCAGCGAGTACGGGCGCGGCATGGCGCGCAGCATGGGGGAAGGGCTGGCCCGGGCGGGAGTGGCGGTCGTGAGCGGGCTGGCGCTGGGAATCGACGGCGCCGCGCACCGGGGAGCCCTGGCCGCCGGCGGGGATACGATAGCGGTGCTGGGGTGCGGCCCCGACGTGGCCCACCCGCCCTCCCATCGCCGACTCTTCCAGGACATCCTCGGGAAAGGTCTGGTGGTCTCGGAGTTTCTCCCCGGCGAGGCGCCGCTCCCGCACCATTTTCCACGGCGCAACCGGTTGATCGCCGGTCTGTCGGAGGCGGTGGTGGTCGTGGAGGCCGCGAGGAGGAGCGGTGCCCTGATCACGGTCGAGCACGCTCTGGACATCGGCAGGGACGTGTTCGCGGTTCCGGGACCGGTCGGCCGTCGCCAGAGCGAGGGAGCCCACGCCCTGATCCGCGACGGAGCCGGCCTGGTTACGAACGCCCACGATGTCCTCCTTGGGACCGGCCTCGCAGACGCCGCCCCGGACGCGCGGTCTCGCGACCGGGCCCCCTCCGGACTCGATGCCCGCCAGCGAGCCCTGTGGGACGCGCTGGAGGCGGAGCCCGACCACATCGACCTCCTCGCCCGCAGGGCCCGTCTGGACATCGCGACCGCGGCGGCGACCCTGTCGGTCATGGAGGTGCACGGATGGGTGCGACGCGCGCCCGGGCTCCGCTTCGCCAGATCCCCGACCTGACGACCCATGGACGAAGTGCCCCCGGCCGCCGGCACCCAGTCCGGGGAGCAACCTCGGGAAGGACCGTCTTCAACGGATGGCGCGACATCATCCGTCTACGTGCACGCGCCCTTCTGCGCCCGGCGCTGCTTCTATTGCGACTTCGCCGTAACGGTCGACCGCGAAAGTCGGCACGACGCCTGGCTGAACGCGATCTCCGCGGAATGGCATCAGATCCGGCGCGAGGACCTGTTCTCGTTTCCGGAACCCCTCCGGACGCTCTACGTCGGGGGAGGCACGCCTTCCCTCCTGGGCACGTGCGCCATGGACGGCCTGGCATCCGTGATCGGTCTCCGCCTCCTGAGCCATCCCGACCTGGAGTGGACGGCGGAGGCGAATCCGGAGAGTTTCACTCCCGCCATCGCACGAGCCTGGCGAGCGGCGGGAGTGAATCGCGTCAGCCTGGGCGTGCAGAGCTTCCACGAGCCGTCGCTGCGCTGGATGGGACGCCTGCACGGTTCCGCGGGTGCCGCAGAGGCGGTGCGCAACGCTCGGCGGGCCGGCTTCGGGAATGTGAGCGCGGACCTCATCTTCGGCCTTCCCGGGCACTTGGCGCGCGACTGGGGCGACGACCTCGAGCGCGTGCTCGACCTGGGCGTCGAACACATGAGTCTCTACGGGCTCACCGTGGAGCCGCGCACGCCCCTCGGGCGGGCCGTGGCCGGCGGGCGCGAGCGGGTCGCCTCCGAATGTCGGTACCGCGACGAGTACCTGGAAGCAGTGGAACGGCTCACCGGGGCGGGCTACCTTCACTACGAGGTCAGCAGTTTCGCCATCCCGGGCCGGGAATCGCGCCACAATGAAGTGTACTGGTCGGGGCGTTCCTACCTGGGGCTGGGCAATGGGGCGCACAGCTTTCGCAAGCCCTTGCGCCGCTGGAACCTGCGTGACTGGAAGGAATACAGTACATCGGTCATGAAGGGGGACTCCGCGATCGCGGGACACGAGGTGCTGGACCGGGCCGCACTGCGCCTGGAGCGGATCTGGCTGGGACTTCGCGCCCGCAGGGGCGTGTCCCTCGCGTCGATTCCGGCGCGGGCGACGGCGGTGACCGAGCGATGGATGCGGAGGGATTGGGCGCGGGCGGAGGCCGGCAGACTTCGCCTGACCGTCGAAGGCTGGCTGCTGCTCGACGCTCTCGCCATCGAGCTGGACGAAGCGGTGACGAATCGAAAGGACGGAGAATGACGATGCGGACGGGGCGACTGCAGGAGCGCATCGTCGTCCGCGAAGAGCTGACGACTCGAGAACGACAGGTTCTGGAGGCGGTGGTGCGCACCTACGTCGACACCGCCGGTCCGGTGGGCAGCCTCTCGGTCACCCGGCGCTGGAAGCTGGGGGTGTCGGCCGCCACCATCCGCAACACCATGGCGGAGCTGGAATCGAAGGGATACCTGGCCCGGCCGCACACATCCGCCGG
>JAJEBS010000089.1 GCA_022822425.1 Gemmatimonadota bacterium
CCAGGCGAGCGTATGGGGACGGCATCTGCCTGGTTGGGTTGCTGGGACCGGTTGGCTGCACGTCAGCCCGAAGACGAACTGCTCGAACTCGACGAGGAACCACCGGCTGCCTGACCCCCACCCCAGCCGCCGCCGCTCGAACTCGACGACGAGCTGCTCGAACTCTGCGACGAACCGCCGGACGCCTGGCTCCCACCCTGACCGCTGTTGCTCGACGAGCTGCTCGAACTCGAACTGGACGAGGAGGAACTCGACGACGAGCTGCTGCTGGAACTTGATGAGGAACTGCTCGAACTGGACGACGAGGAACTGCTTGAACTCGAACTGGACGAAGAGCTACTCGATGACGAGGAGCTCGACGACGAACTGCTGCTGGAGCTCGATGAGGAGGAACTCGACAAGGAAAAACTGCTGTATCCATCGTCGGCAGGACCAACGAGATCAGCGCCGGCATACGTGCAGGCTGCCAGTTGCGTCATCCCGGCACCCAACACTCCACCCGCCAGCAGTCGCAGGAATGCCCGCCGGTCCTCGTGGTGGCCGACCTCGGAACCTGAGGCACGGTTCGTCGTGGAGTCCTGCATGTTAGACTTCTCCTTGGACTTGCTCGCTCCATCCAGAATAGCGGTGGGGCTCTTCCAGCGGCAAATGAACGGGGGATCGGTTTCCAGCGGGGGATGAGCCTGAAGTCGGGTGCGAAGAGATCATTGGAGGATGATCGGGTTCTTGTCTTCCGGTGTCCTCACCGGTATACGTTCGTCAACTGTACTGTGAGCTTCCCGTTATCCCCGCCACTCGATAGGGATACTCCCGCTGTTCGCCTGCGGCGGAAACGGATGTGGTCCAAAGGCAAGGAGCGCAGATCGTGCAGTGCTGTTTGAACTTACGTGATTCCCCGCCGTGATTCGGGTCCCTTGGACTCCGATGGTGCGTCAGGGTTAGTGGACACCGCGCGGGAAGTGCGGCGCAACGGCCTGCTGGTGCGTCTTCGCGCTCCGGAGCCGACCATCACCGTCGAACTGCGGCCGCCGCGCAGCGGGCTCTCCTACGCCGCCGGGATGGATGCCTGGATCGACATGTACCACACCCTGGAGCGCCTTGCGCGCGACGACCGCTACATCTTCCTCACCGACAACGCGGTCGATGCCGCCGAGGAGGAGAGCCTCGGCCACGTTGCCGCCAACCTGGCGCGCGGGGTGCCGGCCTCGCGCATCATCCCCTTCCTGACCGCCAAACACTCGCTCGACTACTGCATGATGTTCGCCCGGCGAGCGGTCTCAAACGGCTGCGAGGCGCTCGCCGTGGTGGGCGGCGACACCACCGGGCCTCCTGCGCGCTGCGTCGAACACGGGTACCAGTTGCGCGACCTCATCCGCTGCGAGTTCCCGTCGCTCACGCTGGGGGGATGGGCGAATCCGCACGCGGACCCGGCCGCCCAGGTCGACTACATTGCGCGCGGCGACTTCGAGGCCGATTTCTTCCTGACCCAGATCGTGTCGCACCACTCGCTGCCCGCCGTGGAGCGGTTCCTGGAGGAGCTGGACCGCCGGGGCGTCGGCATCCCCGCCATTTTCGGCGTCTTCTTCTACCGCAGCGCGAATCCGGGCACCCTGCGTCGGCTCAGCCGGTTTCTCCCGATTCCAGCGGAGGAAATCACGCGTGAGTTCGCGGCCGGCGCGAGTGCTGCGGAGGTCTGCGCACGCAGCATCCGCGCGCTGCGGGAGGCCGGGGCGTCGAACATCTACCTCGCGAATCTGGGGTTCCGAAGCGTGGACCGACGCTATCGCGCGATCATGCGGGCGCTGGAGGGCATGGTGGCCTGACAACGGCGCGTCCTGCCCATGCGGCTGGATGGATGAAGCGGCCCCGTGTGTCGACCCTATGTTGCCGGCGCCGACGGATCGTCTCCCTCCGATGTCTTCGACCGCAGCCCTCCCCTTCGAGAGGCCGCCAGCAGATCCTTGCCGGTGCGGACCAGGGCGGAGCGCGGGGCGCTGCCGATCAGGATCAGGGGCTTCCTGGACCCCACCGCGACCGCGTGCGGGATGCCGCGCAGGCTCCGCCGGCCGTTGGCTTCGGTGCGCATGCCCATGACGATGAGGTCGGAAGTGCGGGCATGCTGGATGATGGTGTCTTCCGGGTGCGCGGCGGTTTCGACGACCACTTCGTAGGGACCCGCGGCCTCGTCGCGCACCATTCTGTGGATCTCGCGCTCGAAACGCCGGCGTTCCTCCTTCGATGCCGAAGGCAGCAGCGTGGACAGGTAGGTGATGGATCGTCCCCTGGTTCGTGCCAGGCTGGCGAGCAGGCGGACCCTCGGGCGGCTGTGGCCCCGATGCCCTCCGAGAGGCACCAGAACTCGCTCGACATCGTCCATGCACCAGCCCGATGGCGTGCGCGCCACCACGACGTCGCAGCCGATCCCCGCAATGCGCCGCTCCAGCGCGGATTCGACGAGCGGATCGGAGAGATTGGGAAGGCCCAGCAGCACGGTCTCGCACCGGTGTTCCTCGGCGACCCGCGCGATCTCTGTCCAGGGGTCCGGGGCGATGGTGAAGAGAATTTCCGCGATCAGCGAATGCTCCAGGCTATGCACCATGGACTTGCCCAGCACGGCCTGGGCGTCAATGACCCGGGATTCCGGCGCGGACGCCGTGTCCGGCGGAGAGAGAACCGTGAGAAGCAGGACGCGGCCCGAGCCCGGCGTGCGCAGGGTGCCGGCGATGTCCACCAGGCTTGCGGCGTTGGCCGGATTGGCGATGGGGACGAGCACCAGCGGGCTCCGTCCCCGGAGCAGGGTGAGGTGGGGGTGCGTGGCTTCCGCGGAGACATCGGTGAGACGCGCGGCCGGAGCCAGCAGGATGAGGTAGAGCGCGGTGCCGATGGCGATCCAGGTCATCACGATGCTGCCCGCGAAGGGCACCGCGAAGATCTGGAACGCCGCCAGCGATGCGCAGAACAGCCCGCCCACGAGGGGCAGGAAGGGGACGCGCCCCGACGCCGAGCGGTACTCCACCAGCACCGCCGCGACGTGCACCATGGCGAAGGAGATGAGGAAGATGAGGCTCGAGGCTGCTCCGGCGGCGGGCACTTCGCCGACGGCGAGCGCGATCACCGCCACCACCGTGCCGGTGACCACGACCGCCGTCGCGGGCGTGCCGCTCGACCCGCGCATGCGGGCCAGCCGGCGGGGCAGGGTGCGGTCGCGGGCCATCGCGAAGGCCACCCGCGACGCGCCCAGCAGGTTGGCCTGGAGCGCCGAGAGCATCGACAGGATGCCCGCGCCGATGACCAGCCAGTACCCCGCCACCCCCATGTACTCCTCGACTGCAGCCGCGACCAGCCCCTCCGGGTTGGCCGCCGCCACCGCCGCCACCCCGCCCGCCCCCGCCGGTGTCCCCACCGTGGCGAACAGGAAGAGCATGGGCAGGTAGAGCGCGAGCGCGATGCCGAGCGAGAGGTACATGGCGCGCGGGAGGGTCCGCTGGGGTTCGCGCACCTCCCCCCCCACCGCGGCGATCAGGTCGAAGCCCTGGAGCGCGATGAAGGTGTAGCCCATGGCCCGCACCACCCCGCCCGCTCCCTCGGTGAGGAACGGGTTGAGCCGATCCGCCAGCTCACCCGGCGACCCGGTGGCCCACGCCCACGCTCCGCCGGCGATGACCACGGCGAACACCACCACCTTGCCGATGGTCTCCGCGGTGCCGCCCCCAGCCGCGCGACGGACCAGCGCCAGCATGTAGGCGCCGATGGCGACCGCGGCCGCGGCCAGGCGCGCCGCGTCGCTGCCCACACGGGTTTCGGCCAGTTGCGGCAGGGCGCGCAGCAGCCCCTCCATGAAGAACGCCGCGAACCCGAGCGCGTACAGCACTCCGGCCACGATCGAGGCGAACCACACCACCCAGCCGACCACGAAGGCCAGCTCGATGGAGAAGACGTTCCTGGCGTAGGTGTAGGTGCCGCCGGACTCCGGGAAGCGGCGGGCCAGGCGCGCGAAGCTGGCCGCGGTGAGCAGCGCGATGCCGCCGTTCAGGGCGAAGGCGACCATCGCGCCCGGCCCGGCGACCGAGAAGGCGGTGCCCGCGAGGGCGAGAATCCCCCCGCCCACGATGGCGCCCACCCCCAGGACGGTGGCGCCGAACAACCCCATGTGGCGTTCCTGAACCTGCACCACGTCCTCCGTATGACATACCGGCCCCGGATGGTTCCGGGCCCGCCGGCCTACCCCCGCTCCACCTCCAGCGACCCCAGCAGTTCGGACGCCCGGCTCAGGTCGTCGTCGGGGAGGCGGATGCGCACCCCCCGCACCAGGTGCCGGACTCCGGCGTACATCTCGCGGGCGATCGCCAGTCCCTCCGCCCGCGCGTGGGCCGGGCCGCTCCGCTCGGCGGCCCGCATCCGTTGCACGATCCTCTCCGGCACCTCCACGCCGGGCACCTCGTTGGCCATGAACTCGGCGTTGTGCAGGGAGGAGAGGGGCAGCAGGGTTGCGATCACCGGAATGTCGGTGCGCGCGTGCGCCAGGAAGTCTTCCAGGCGCTCGGGGTCGAAGAGCGGCCGCGTGACCGCGAAGTCCGCCCCCGCGTCCACCTTCCACCCGAAGCGGCTGAGCTCCAGGGCCTGGTCGATCGCGGCGTGATCGAGCCCGACCCCCGCCACCAGCTCGGTGGGGGCGCCGATGTCGTTGCCGCCCGCGTCCAGCCCCCGGTTCAGGCGGTGCACCACGTTGACCAGACCGATGGAGTCGATGTCGGAGATCGCGGTGGAGTCGGCGTAGGGGCCCAGGTCGGTCGACTCGCCGCTCACGATCAGGAGGTTGCGGATGCCCGCGGCCGACGCCCCCAGCAGGTCGCTGATCATGCCGTGCATGTCGCGGTCGCGGCACACGTAGCGCACCAGCGGCTCGATTCCCGCGCGGGCGCCGAGCAGCATGGCCGTGGTCAGGGCGTCCATGTGGGCCTGTCCGCGCGTCCCGCCGACCACGAAGACGGCGTCCACCCCGCCGCGGGCGAGCGAGCGCGCCCGGCGCGTGATCTCCTTCATGCGCCATCCGCGCGGAGCGGCCACCTGCACGGTGGTCACGAACCGGCCGGCCGCGAGCTTCCGTCCCCACGTCGATCGGTCGGCGAGCGCCACCGCCGGGCGTCCCCTCCGGTCGGCCGGTTCGGCGCGCGCGGCCACCCGGACGCGCGCCGGCTGCACGGTGGCCACGTGGTCGCGGATCCTGCGCACGTGGGCGGCGGTGGTCCCGCAACATCCCCCCACGAAGCGCGCGCCGGCGGCAATCAGGCGGCGGGCGTACTGGCCCATGTACTCGGGGCTGGCCATGTAGATCTGGCGGTTTTCGACCACGCGCGGCAGCCCGGCATTGGGCTGGGCGGAGGCGGGCAACCCGGAACTCGCGGCCAGGCGCTCCACCGCGTCCAGCATGATCGCCGGCCCCACCGAGCAATTTATTCCGGCGACCTCCACCCCCCATTCCGCCATCGCCGCCCCGGCGGCCTCCATCGTGGTGCCTCCCGGGGTGGCGCCGTTGTCGCCGATGGTGACCTGGGCCAGCACCGGCAGGTCCGTGAGCGAGCGCACCGCCCGGAAGGCCGCCTCCAGCTCGCTCAGGTCGCTGAAGGTCTCCAGGCAGAACCCGTCCACGCCGCCGTCCAGCAGCCCCCGCGCCTGCCGCCGGAAGAACGCCACCGCCTCCTCGAAGGCGGTCGCCCCCCAGGGTTCGATGCGGATGCCGAGCGGGCCCATCGCACCTGCCACGGCGGCCCGCCCCGCTGCCGCCGCGCGCGCCAACTCCGCTCCCGCCCGGTTGATGACCTCCGTGCGCTCCTCCAGCCCGAACCCCGACAGCTTCACCGGATTGGCTCCGAAGGTGTTGGTCTCGAGGATCTCGGCGCCGGCGCGCACGTACTCCTCATGAACCTCGCGCACCATCTCGGGTGTCGAGAGGTTCAACTCGTCGTAGCATACGTTTACGAACACGCCTTTCCCGTAGAGCATCGTGCCCATGGCGCCGTCCACCACGTGCGCGCGCCCGTCGCCGATCAGGTCGCGCAAGGTCGCGCTCACCGGCGGTTCGCCTCCGCCGGCCCGCGGCCGGTCCGGGCGCCCGGCGTCACGCTCACGGCTCGTACGCCAGATTCGGGGCCAGCCACCGTTCCACCTCCGGGACCTCCATCCCGCGCCGGCGCGCGTAGTCCTCGACCTGGTCGCGTCCGATGCGGCCCACCCCGAAGTAGTGCGCCCGCGGGTGCGCGAAGTACCACCCGGCCACGCTGGCCGCCGGGGTCATGGCACCGCTCCTGGTAAGCCGGATGCCGGCGCGCGCGGTGGCGTCCAGCAGCTCGAAGATGGTGCGCTTGCCGGTGTGGTCCGGACATGCGGGATACCCCGGCGCGGGACGGATGCCCGTGTACGACTCCGCGATCAGCGCATCGCCGTCCAGGTCCTCCTCCGGCGCGTATCCCCAGATCTCCCTGCGCACCCGCTCGTGCAGCAGCTCCGCGAAGGCCTCCGCAAGCCGGTCTGCGAGCGCCTTGGCCAGAATGCTCGAGTAATCGTCGTGCTCGTCCTCGAACCGGCGGCAAAGTCCCTCCAGACCGGCCCCGGCTGTCACCGCGAACGCTCCCAGGTAGTCCGCGATGCCCGTTTCGCGCGGCGCCACGAAGTCGCTCAGGCACGAGTTGGGACGCCCCGGCGCCTTCTCGAACTGCTGCCGCACCCCGTACGCGACAGCCAGCGTCCCGTTCCGCCCCTCATCCGTGTAGATCTCCACGTCATCATCCGCCGCATTGGCGGGAAAGATGCCCGTCACCCCGCTCGCCTCCAGCAGCCCATCCCTCACGATCTCGTTGAGCAGCGCGCAGGCGTCCCGATGGAGCACCCGCGCCTGCTCGCCCACCACGGGATCGTCCAGAATCCCCGGGAACCTGCCCGCCAATTCCCAGGCGTGGAAGAAGGGCGTCCAGTCGATGTAGGGGAGCAGCTCGGCGAGAGGGAAGGGGGCGAGCACCCGGATCCCGAGCGTCCGGGGAGCCACCGGCGGCTCGGAGGCCCAGTCGACGGTGAACCTCCTTGCGCGCGCCTTCTCCAGCGGAAGAATGCGGGCACGGGCCCGCCTGCCGGCGTGCCTGGCGCGCAGCTCCGCATAGCTCGCCCGGGTGCGCTTCAGAAAGGCGGGCCCCTCGCGCTCGCTCAGCAGTCGGCTCATGACGCTCACCGCGCGCGACGCATCGTGCACGTGAACGGCGGGCCCCGAATAGCAGGGCTCGATCTTCACCGCCGTGTGCGTGCGCGAGGTGGTCGCGCCCCCGATCAGCAGCGGCAGCCGGAAGTCGAGCCGCTCCATCTCCGAAGCCACGTGCACCATCTCCTCGAGCGACGGCGTGATCAGGCCCGAGAGCCCGATGGCGTCCGCTCCCTCTCGGCGCGCGGTCTCGAGAATGAGCTCCGCTGGCACCATCACGCCGAGGTCCACCACCTCGTAGTTGTTACACTGGAGCACCACGCCCACGATGTTCTTGCCTATGTCGTGCACGTCGCCCTTGACGGTCGCGAGCACGACCCGCCCGGCGGCGCGCGCCTCCCCGTTCCCGGCCTTCTCCGCCTCCAGGAAGGGCACCAGGTACGCGACCGCCTTCTTCATCACGCGCGCGCTCTTCACCACCTGCGGCAGGAACATGCGCCCCGCGCCGAAGAGGTCGCCCACCTCGTTCATGCCGTCCATCAGCGGGCCCTCGATGACGTCCAGCGCCCGCTCGCGCGCCTGCCGCGCCTCCTCGGTGTCCTCGACGATGTGTTCCGAGATGCCCTTCACCAGCGCGTAGGCCAGCCGCTTCTCGACCGGCTCCTCACGCCACCCGTCGTCCGCCCCGCTCACCCGCTGCGCGACGCCCCGGTATTCGGCCGCCAGCGCGATCAGCCGCTCGGTGGCTCCGGAGTCACGCGCCAGGATCACGTCCTCCACGGGCCCCAGCAGATCGGCGGGGATCTGGTCGTATACCGGAAGCGCGCCCGCGTTGACGATCCCCATGTCCATGCCCGCCCGGATGGCGTGGTAGAGGAAGACCGAGTGCATGGCGTCGCGCACCGCGTCCGAGCCACGGAACGAGAACGAGAGGTTGCTCACCCCCCCGCTCACCCTGCAGCCGGGAAGCTCGCGCTTGATGGCGCGGCACGCCTCGATGAAGGCGACGGCGTAGCGGTCGTGCTCCTCGATCCCGGTCGCGACCGCGAAGATGTTCGGGTCGAAGACGATGTCCTCGGGCTGAAAGCCGACTTCGCCGGTGAGGATGCGGTAGGCGCGGCGGCAGATCTCGACCTTGCGCTCCAGGGTGTCGGCCTGCCCCTCCTCGTCGAAGGCCATCACGATCACGGCGGCACCGTAGCGGCGCGCCGTGCGCGCCTGCTCACGAAACTCCTCTTCGCCTTCCTTCAGGGAGATGGAGTTGACGATGCCCTTGCCCTGCACGCACTTGAGCCCGGCCTCGATGATGCTCCACTTCGAGGAATCGACGACGATCGGCACCCGCGAGATGTCCGGCTCGGAGGCGATCAGCGAGAGGAAGCGCACCATCGCCGCCTCGGAGTCGAGCAGCCCCTCGTCCATGTTCACGTCGATGAGCTGCGCCCCGTTCTCGACCTGCTGGCGCGCGACCTCGAGCCCGGCTTCGAGGTCGCCCTCCCGGATGAGCCTGCGGAAGCGGGCCGAGCCGGTGACGTTGGTGCGCTCGCCGATGTTGGCGAAGAGCGAGTCGGGACCCAGGTTGAGCGGCTCGAGCCCCGAGAGGCGCGTGCGGCGCTCGATGGGCGGCGGCCGGCGGGGCGGGAGCCCGGCCACGGCGTCGGCGATGGCCTCGATGTGTGCCGGAACGGTGCCGCAGCACCCGCCCACGATGTTCAGGAAGCCCGCGCGCGCGAATTCGCCCAGCTGGCGGGCCATCGACTCCGGGGTCTCGTCGTACTCGCCGAGTTCGTTGGGCAGGCCGGCGTTGGGGTGGCAGCTGACCAGGAGATCGGCGCGGGTGGCGAGTTCCTCCACGTGCGGGCGCAGGGCGGCCGCGCCGAGCGCGCAGTTGAGGCCGATGGCGAGCGGATCGGCGTGACGCACCGAGTTCAGGAACGCCTCCACCGTCTGCCCGGAAAGAGTGCGTCCGCTCGCGTCCACCACGGTGCCCGACACCATGACCGGCACGTCCAGCCCGCGCCGGTCGAGCAGCGAGCGGATCGCGAAGAGCGCCGCTTTTGCGTTCAGGGTGTCGAAGACGGTCTCGACCATGAGCACGTCGACATCGCCGTCCAGGAGGCCGCGCGCCTGCTCGTCGTAGGCTTCCGCGAGCTCGTCGAAGGTGACGTTGCGGAACCCCGGGTCGTTCACGTCCGGTGAGATGGAGGCGGTGCGGTTGGTGGGCCCCAGGATGCCAGCCACGAAACGCGGCCGGGAGGCGTCGCCGGCAGTGAAGGCGTCGGCCGCGGTCCGGGCGAGGCGCGCGGAAGCCAGGTTGATGTCGTATGCGGCGGCTTCGAGGCCGTAGTCCGCCATCGAGATCGAGGTGGCGTTGAAGGTGTTGGTCTCGACGATGTCCGCCCCGGCGGCCAGATAGCCCTCGTGGATCTCGCGGATGATCTCCGGGCGGGTCAGCGAGAGCAGGTCGTTGGCGCCCTTGAGCGGGCGGGGATGGTCCGCGAAGCGTTCCCCGCGGAAATCGTCCTCCCCCAGCCGGTACCGTTGAATCATCGTGCCCATCGCGCCGTCGAGTACCAGGATACGCTCGCCGAGGGCACGCATCAGCGCCGCCACGCGCCGTGTGCGGGCGGATGAGCCTGTGGCCGGAACAGATGCGGAGGTGGTCATGGCGTCAGTATACTAACGGAACGCGTGTCCGGTCCCGCAGGAACGAGCACCGGTCCCCCCAGGAACTTTCGGGTCGCGGGGCCGTTTACTCCGGGAACGCGTAATGCCAACCCGGGAAGGGTCATGGAAACCGTCCGCATCCCCAATCAGGCGACCTATTCGCCCATCTCGCTTACCGACCTGATGGTCGCGGCGCCGCTCGCTTCGCGCATCCTGCTCGGAGCTACGCCCCCGGGGCGAGCACTCCAGGCCGTGGCGCTCGGCGCGTATGCGGGCAGCGTGGCGGTCGACTGGTTCGCCCGGCGCAACGTGCGCGCCATCGACTTCCTCGACGCCTTCGGGGCGGACGTGAAGCATCTCACGCCGATGCCCGAGGAGGAACGGGGGCGGGAGGTCGACTGGCTCTCGGAGCGCGTGAGCGACGAGTACACCGCCGAGCGCATCCCGCGAGCGGAACTCGCGCGCCGGATCAACCGGCACCTGACCGGCTTCATCGCCGACATCACCGGCCAGCGCGTCGAGACCAGCTCGGAAATACGTCAGTTCACCCTCGCGGGACTCGTCTTTCCCTTCGCGCTCGGCACCTGCGACATCTTTTCGGGCGACGTGTCCATCCTCCGGGACGCGGGCGTCTTCGAACCGCACATCATCGCGCACGAGTTCTCGCACCGGAAGGGATACCTGAAGGAACTGCACGCGCAGGTGCTGGGATACCTGGCGATGGTCGGCTCGGGCGAGGCGGTGCTGGTGCAGTCGGCACGCTGCGAGCGGCTCCACCGCAATCTCTGGGTGCTGGCGGACCGCGATCCGGTGCGCTACCGGACGATGATCGAGGAGGGAGCGCTGCGCGAGGAACTGCGGGACGACTTCATGGCGCTGCATCCCGAGGATGGACCCGCGGAGGGAACGCTGGCGAATCTGATGCGCCGCCTCTACGACGAGCGCATGAAGCTCACGGGCCAGAACGGACTCTCTGACTACGACGAAGGCTTCACGAACTTCCTGTATACGAGTGAGAGAAGGGCTGCGGAGGCATAGCTGGAAGGGGCCCGACGCGCCCGGGCGGCAGGCGGAACTGCACAACCGGAAGGAACGCGATGATTGGTAATGGCAGGATGTACGGGATGGCACTCGTCCTGGCGGTGGTGCTGGGTGGCTGCGCGACGACTCCACCGACCGAGGAGGCGACCGGTTGGCTGGTCGAGAAGGTCGTGGAAGTGGAGTCGGCGGATGCGGTTCGGATCCGGAACCAGAGTGGGCCGTTCCTCGCGAAGCTGAGCGCGCAGGCGGCGGCCGAGAAGATGACCATCGCCTACCGGTATCGGGGAATCACGCTCGTCAGGGTTCATCCGGATGGGCACTACATCCTGGGCAGGGGTGGAGACTCGCCTGTGCCCGTCGAGGAACCCCCTGCTGCCACCAGAAGAGCCCCCTGGGATACGGTCGGGACCTTCTCGATCGTCGGCTACGACCCGGAGACCGGGGAGGTCGGGGTGGCGGTCCAGTCGCGGGTGTTCAGCGTGGGCAACGGCGTCATCTGGGGCGAGGCCGGGGTGGGAGTGGTGGCCACCCAGGCGGTGGTGGACGTGAGCTACGGGCCGCAGGCGCTCTCGCTCCTGCGCGAGGGGTATTCGCCCGCCGAGGCGGTGGAGCGCGTGCTCGCCGCCGATCCGAATCCCGACCCGGAGCGGTGGAGCATCGAGGGCCGCCAGTTTTCGGTGATGAACGCGCGCGGCGAGGTGGCGACCCACACCGGTCCGCGCGCCAGCGACTGGGCGGGACACCGGATCGGCCGGTATACCTCCGCGCAGGGCAACATACTGGCCGGGCCGGCGGTGGTGGACGACATGGTCACCGCCTTCGAGAACACCTCCGGGCACCTGTCGCAGCGACTGGTGGCGGCCCTGGAAGCCGGTCAGGCGGCGGGCGGGGACACCCGCGGCATGCAGTCCGCCGCCCTGCTGATCGTCAGGGAGGACGGCGGGGTGTGGCTCAACAACGACGTCGTGCTGCGCCTCCAGGTCGACGACCACGCGGAGCCCATCGCGGAGCTGCGCCGGCTCGTGGAGATGGCGGCCGAGCGGCGGGCGCGGCGGCGTCGGTAGATGGGCTCGATGCGGGAAGAGCCCCTCTACCGCCCCTCCACCAGCCTTCCACCCTCCACCCAGACCTCGCCTCCCACCGTCACCGTCGCGTCCGCGAAGAAGTTCCAGCGCACGTAGCCGCCTCCCACCGACCCGCCCAGCTCGGTGTTGTCGCCCAATGACAGCCTCACCACGGCGTCTCCGTAGCCATAGTACGGGATCCACTCCTCGCCCTCGGGAATCGCCAGCAGCGGGTTGAACCCCACCCCCAGCTCGCGGAAGGTCCGGCCGGCTTCCCCGGCTCCCTCGATCTCGCGCAACACCCCGTCACGCCCGGCGTCGGCCTCCACCTCCACCACGCGGCCTTCCTCGAACCGCAGCACCACCCCTTCCGCGCGTTCACCGCCCCACTGCGCGGGAGGGAAGGCGATCCTGCCCACCACCGATTCCAGCACCGGCAGCACCCTCGCCGCGCCCGCCGGAATCTCCACCTCGCGATCGATCAGGTTGCGCGCACGTTCGGCCCGCGCACCCGACGCGTCCCCGTCCTGACGCGTCACCGGTCCGTCGTCCACAAGGAAGGTGATGTCGGTACCGGCGGGCGTCGTCACCCGCACCGGCCCGCTCGTGAGCGCCGCCTCGAAGGCCGCGAGCGCGTCGGCGAGGGCCGCGTAGTCGGTGTCCAGCACGGCGGTCTGGTAGACGCGATCCACCCGGTCGTCGGCGGCAAGCTCCTCCATCTCGAACGAAGTGGCGCCCGCCCAGTGGAAGTGAACGGTCCGTCCCCGTCCGCTCCGCAGTACGTCCTGCAGCGCGCGGTACACGTCGTTGTCCAGCGTCAAGTCCGCCGCGGCCCCCGGGAGTTTGACCGCGACGTCCACCGTGGCGAGCGGCTCCGCCCACCCCTCCGGCGCAGTCCCCAGGGCAGCCGCGAACTCCGCGGACCGACCTGCGGCCGAGCCCGCCCCCGCAACCGGCCCACCCACCGCAAGCACCGCTCCACGCACATCCACCGCCCCCAGATCCACCCCGCCGGCTGCCCTCACGCCCGCGCGCAACAACGGCACGATCGCGTCCCAGCGGGTGCCGCCCTCCCCGACCAGGAGCACGCGTTCACCGGGCTGCAGATCCATCCGCGCGAGGATGCTCGCCGAGAGGGCTTCGAAGTCGAGGGCTTCGCCGGCGGCTGCATCCCTGCCATCCCCCGGCGTGCACGCCGAAAGCGCGTGGACCAGAAAGATCGCCATCGCGCATGATACTATGCGGTGACGGTCGATGATACTATCGCGCATGAAGCCGCCTCCCATGTCCGCCCCGGCCGCTACCCGCCCGCCCGCTCGATCATCGCCGCCACCTCCCGCATGCGCGCCGCCAGGTCTCGCACCGCCGCCACGTACACCCGCTCCCACCCCGGAAGGTCGGCCCGGTCGTCGGTCTCCAGCTCGTATCGCAGCCCCGGCAGCATCCACGACGCGTATCCGCTGAAGGGGTCGGGCGAGACGTAGATCGAGCGGCTCCACGGGCGCCCCTGGAGCCCGCGGTCGTTCAGCCACGCCTTCTCCAGCCCGATCAGCGCCCGATTCACGGCCTCGGCGGCGGCCGGGTCGACGTCCCCGGACGCGATCCAGCGGTCGCGCGCGGCCACGAGTTCGGCGGCGGCCTCGTCCAGCTCGCGCGTCGACTCGGCAAGGGCGGAGAAGTCAACGCGCAGCCCCCGCGCCCCGGCCACGTCGTTCAGAGTGCCCACGTGGGTGCGCGTGTCGGAGGCGTAGCGGGCCACGTCGTACGGGAGCACGTCGGCGTTGGCGAAGCGCAGCGCGAGGATGCCGTCCGCGCGCGCGATCATCGGTCCGTAGACGAAGTCGGTGTCTCCGAACCGCTCGTACCAGGCGAAGTTGTCGTAGTTGGAGTGATACACGCCGCCGGGATTTCCCGACGAGAGCGCCCCGGACGGCACGCCGGCGTGCGTGTAGAAGCCCACGTGGTCCGATCCGCCGCCCAGGTTGCCCATCGCCGGCTCCTCGGCCTCGTCGGCGGTGCTCTGCAGCCACCAGTCGAGGATGGTGCCGTCCGCGCCCGGATAGGCTACGCGGCCCACCGCCTCGATGATCGGTCCCTTGAGCGAGGGCGACGACGACGCGCCGAACCGCCCGCCCGACACCGCGCCGTCGGCATTGATGTACGCGATCGCGTTGGCCTCCAGCTCCTCGCGGAAGTGCTCCACCCACTCGGTCGAGCCGATGATGCCGTACTCCTCGGCGTCCCAGTGCGCGATCATGATCGAACGCCGGGGCCGGCACGCCTCGTCCTGGGCCAGCGCGCCCAGCGCCTCCGCCAGGGTGAGGAGCATGGCGGTGCCGCCGTTGGGATCGATCGCGCCGAATCCCCAGGGGTCGTAATGCGCGCCCAGAATGAACCACTCGTCGGGGAACTCACTGCCGCGCAGCGTGCCGACCACGTTGGTCGCGCGGGTCAGCCGGCGCGGCTGGTTGACGCGCACGCGCACGGTGAGATCCGGTCCGCCGGTCAAGCGGTAGTCGAGCTCCATCCCGGCGCTCCATCCGGGCGGGGTGGCGCGGCCGGTCATGCGCGACAGGATCTCGGTCGCCGCCTCGTACCCGATGGGGAGCACGGGGATGGTGTGCAGCGCCACCTCCGACGGGTCGAGGCGCTCCACCTGGATGTCGCCGTCCAGCGGCAGCGCCGGAACGAACGGCGTGAGCGGGTCGCCCGTCCAGGGAAGGGTGAGCACCGAGCCCCGCTGGATCGTCTGCCCGTTCATCATCGGGCCGTCCGGATAGGCGTCGATATCCGAAAAGCCGGGATCGTTGAACATGACCACGCCCGCCGCCCCGCGCTCTTCGGCAAACAGCACCTTGTAGCCGCGGAAGTTTCCGCCGTAGCGCGCGATGACGACCTTGCCGGCCACCGACACGCCCATGGAGTCAAGTGCCAGGTAGTCCTCGCGCCGCCCGAAGTTGGCGTAGACCACCTCGGCCGTCACGTCGCCGGACCCCGAGTAGGCGTTCCACCCGTTGAGGAGGTCGGGATGACCCGAAAAGCGGTCCTCCGGGAGCGCGGGTTCACGGTTCGACAGCTGCATGGACACGGGGGTGACGATATGCACCTCCACGTCGTCGGTGAGTTCGGGCAGGTACACGTCGTAGGGGTGGCGCTCCACCTCCAGCCCCGCGCGCTCCATGGCGCCCGCCAGGTACTCGCCGACGCGCTGCTGGGCCTCCGAGCCGGCGGGATGGGGGTTTGCGGTGATGGTGCGCAGATGCTCGCGGAACGAATCGCTGCGGGGCAGCTCCAGGAAGCGGGCCTCGCACGTAAGCTGCCGGGCGGCCCGGGCCTCCGTGAAGCCGGTGGGTGAGGGTTCCTGGGAGGGGGCGGGCGTCGCGGAGGCGAGCGCGGCCGCGAACATGAGCGCGGCCGGGGCGGAGGGAGCGATGGGACGGCACGGGGTGGAGCGGCTGGGATGGCGCATGGGTGTGCGGGGTCGGGGGTAGCGGATGCGGCGAACGGGAACGGACGGTGCGCGCGAGGGCTCGTGATCCGTCCCGCCCGCTAAAGTGCATCAACCCTCGTGGGCGCCGCCACCTCCGGGGCCGCGGGGAGCACGGGCCATGCCCTCCGCCTTCTTCGCGACGGCCCTGGGCACCTCGGTCGGGGTTCCGCCTCCCAGCAGCTGTTCCGCGAAGTCGAGGCGTTCCTCGACCGACCCCAGGTGGTAGGCGATCTCGGTGACGTCGCGGCGGATTCCCTCGAGTTCGGCACGGGTCGGGGCGCCGGTTGCGCTCACGCCCGGAATGCGGCGCATGAAGAACTGTGCGAGCAGGATGCCGGCCGCGCCGATCATGCCGCCGGTGACGAAGACGGACACCAGCACGATCAGGATCTCCGGTTCCATGCCCATCCGCCCCGTTCGAGGAAGCCGGCGCCGGCGCCGCGGCTCGAAGCACCCGCGCGAAACTCGTTTATCGCGTGAACCCGCGGGATGGTTCCCCGACCCTGTCCCCGGGTTCGCCGGGTGAGCCCGTGCGCCCTTGCCTCGCTTTCGGCGACGGATTCACTTGTGCACCACCGTCCCCCGGGCAGCCGCCGTGTCGTCCCCCCATCCGAAAAGAGCCCTACCATGAACGCCATCGTCAGGTTTCTCTCCATTCCGTCTTCGCCCGCGCCGCGCGCGTTTTCGCCCCTGCTCATGCTCATCGCGCTCGCGCCGGGTCCCGCGGAAGCGGCTCCCGTCCCCGCGCCGCAGGAGTCGGGTGCCGAGGCCGGTCCGGCCAACTACGACCTAGCCGCCCGCTTCGCGCCCTACCGCATCCGCGAGATGGTGCACTCGACGTCGGTCGACCCGCGGTGGATCGAGGACACCGACAGGTTCTGGTACGAGTGGGAGAACGCCGACGGCACGTTCTACTACATCGTCGATCCCGGCGCCGGCTCGCGCACGCTCCTCTTCGACAACGACCGCATCGCCGCGGAGTTGACGCGCATCACCCGCGACCCCTGGGACGGGCAGCATCTGCCCATCCGCAACATCCGCTTCATCAGCGACAACATCCTGCACTTCGAGGTGGAGTCCTCCCAGGACGAGGAAGTGGAGGAGGACGACGAGGAAGTGGAGGAGGACCAGGACGAGGAGGAGGACGACTCGGACGGCGCGACCCGCAAGCGGGTCCATCACTTCGAATACACGGTCTCGACCCGGACGCTGCGGGAGCTCGAGGACTACGAGGCGCCCGACAATCATCCGGACTGGGCGAGCGTGTCCCCCGACGGCGAGACGGTGGTGTTCGCCCGGGATCACAACCTGTTCATGATGAGCGGCGACGACTACCAGCAGATTCTGGAGGCGCGCCGGGGCAAGTCCGGGGATGAGGCCGACGACGCCGAGGACGACATCGAGGTCACGGAGACCCAGCTCACCACCGACGGAGAGAAGTACTACACCTACGAGGGGAACTACACCGGGCGCGGCGAAACCAACGTCACCCTCGAGGAGGAGAAGGACGACCGCAAGGCGGCATCGATCTCGTGGGCGAAGGACTCGCGGCGCTTTGCGCTCATCCGGCGCGACAACCGCGAGGTGGGCGAACTCTGGGTGGTGCACGTGGTGGGGAAGGGCAACGCGCGGCCGGAGCTTGAGACCTACTCCTACGAGATGGCCGGGGAGGAGTCCGTCACGCAGGAGGAGCTCGTCGTCTACGACCTGGAGTCGCGGGAGCAGGTCGCCGTCGCGCACGAGCCCTGGAAGGACGAGGACCTGCGCATCACGACGCAGCGCCAGTTCGACTACCCCGACTCCGAGGAACCCGACCGCTCGCTCTGGATCTCCGACGACTCCGAGGAGCTCTATTTCGTGCGCCTGAGCCGGGACCGGCACCGGGCGGCGGTCATGGTTGCGGACGCCGGCACCGGCGAGGCGCGCATGCTCTTCGTGGACAGCCTGAATACCTACATCGAGACGCGCCCCGTCGAGATGCTCGATAACGGCGACATGCTGTGGTGGTCGGAGCGGGACGGGTGGGCGCACCTCTACCTGTACGGGCCCGACGGCGAGGTGAAGCAGCGGCTCACCGAGGGCCCCTGGCACGTGGACGGCATCGTCGGTGTCGACGAAGCGCGCGGCTTCGTCTTCTTCACCGGGCAGGGCCGGGAGGAAGGGGAGGATCCCTACTACGCCCACCTCTACCGGGTGAGCCTGAACGGGACCGGGCTCACGCTGCTGAACCCGGGGAACTTCGACTTCCAGTCCGAAATGGGCGAGTCGAACCGCTACTTCGTCAGCAACTACTCGCGGGTGGACACGGCGCCCATGTCCGCGCTCTTCGACGCCTCGGGACGGCGCATCCTGGACCTGGGCGAGGCCGACTTCGGCGCCCTGGACGCGGCCGGATACCAGTTCCCCGAGCCCTACCAGGTCGAGGCCGCGGACGGCGTGACCGACATCTACGGGGTGATGTACAAGCCGTACGACTTCGATCCCTCGAAGACGTATCCCATCGTGGCGTACGTCTATCCCGGACCGCAGACCGAGTCGGTGTCGAAGTCGTGGTCGGCCAACCCGTACGAGCAGGCGCTGGCGCAGTTCGGCATGATTGTGGTGACCATGGGGAACCGGGGCGGCCATCCCGACCGCTCAAAGTGGTACCATAACTATGGATACGGCGACTTGCGCGACTATGGACTGGCCGACAAGAAGGCAGTCCTGGAACAGCTGGCCGACCGCCACGACTTTATAGACGTGGACAAAGTCGGAATATACGGACATTCCGGGGGCGGCTTCATGTCCACCGCGGCCATGCTCGTCTATCCCGACTTCTTCAAGGTCGCCGTGTCGTCGGCCGGGAACCACAACAACGACGTGTACAACCGCTCCTGGTCGGAGACCCACCACGGCGTGAAGGAGGTCGTGGACGACGAGGGCAACGTGAGCTTCGAGTACGACATCGAGCGCAACTCGGATCTCGCGGCCAACCTCAAGGGCCACCTCCTGCTTACCACCGGCGACAACGACAACAACGTGCACCACGCCGGCACCTTCCGCATGGCGGAGGCGCTCATCCGCGCCAACAAGCGCTTCGACTTCTTCATCTTCCCCGGGCAGCGCCACGGCTTCGGCGACATGAGCGACTACTGGTTCTGGCTGCGCGCCGAGTATTTCGTGAAGCACCTGCTGGGCGACACCCGCTGGGACGTGGACATCATCCCGCTGCAGATGAACTCGCCGCAGGCGCGGTGAGGGGGATGCCCGCCAGGTCGATGTCGGTGTCCGGCCCGCGGCCGCCGCGGGTTATGATTACACCAGCCCGAGCCGTTTCGCCTCGTTGCCCGAGAGAAGAACTGAAATGAAGAAGAATCGACCGATTGAGCGCCCGCAAGCGATGCCGAATGGCGGCATGTCACTCGTGGGTAGCGGAACGAACGTGGTGGGCCACTGCAAGACCGAAGGCAGTGTGCGGATCGATGGCAGGGTGGAAGGGAGCGTGGAAGCCGCGGACGTGGTCTACATCGGGAAGGACGGGGTGATGGTCGGCGACATCAGCACTCGCGATGCCGTTGTGGACGGCCGGATTCAGGGGAACCTGACGATCGGTTCGCTGTTGCAGCTCAAGGCGACGAGCGTTGTGACCGGCGAGATCGACGCCGAGCGCATCCTGATCGAGGAGGGAGCGACGGTCAACGTAACCGTGCGGACGGGCGACGGGCGCAACCAGCTGCCCGCTTCGGAGTCCTGAAGCCGGGTTCGCGTTCACGTGTGGCTTTCCGCTTTGCCGGACATTCCGCATGAACGGCGTAGCCACGTCTCGTCGGCCGCGCTGACTCGTCGCACCTTCCTCAAGGGCGCACTCGCCGCGGCCGGACTCGCGCCCGCCGCGTCCTCATTGGAGAAACCGCGTGGTGGCGGTTCGCATCGCGGCGCCACCACCGCTGATTCTTCGGGGCGGGACGAGAGAGTCGTCATCATCGGCGCAGGCATGGCCGGCCTGGCGGCGGGCGCCGAACTCCATGCGCTCGGATTCGCAGACGTTGCGATTCTGGAAGCGCGCGACCGCATCGGCGGGCGCCTCTGGACGGACGCCATCGGCGGCGGCATTCCCGTCGATCTCGGGGCATCCTGGATCCACGGCACAGACGGAAACCCCATCACCGCCATCGCCAGGGGAAACAGCATCGCAACGCGCTCGACCGACTACGACAACGACGTGGTGCACTTCCACAATGCCGAGAGGCCGTCACCATCCGCCAGGCGGGCGCTGCGCCGTTTCTGGCGACTCGCGGAGCGCCAGCCCGACACCGACCTTCAGTCCGTCTACGAACAACTCCTCGAGATCGAGCCGCTGACGGTCCCCGACCGGCGTTACCTGGACTATCTGTTGAACACCATCGTCGAGCACGAGCACGCCGCCGACCTGCGGAACCTCTCGCTGGAGAGCATCCAGGGCGGGGATGCGTATGGCGGCCATGACGCGGTGTTTCCGCGCGGATACGGACAGGTCGCCGGCGTTCTGGCGGATGGCCTGGACATCCGGTTCCTGGAAGCCGTGACGGAGATCGACTACGCGGGGACGGACATTGTCGTGACGACGGCCGCCGGTGCGACCTTCGCGGCCACCCGAGTCGTGGTGACGGCTTCGCTCGGAGTGCTGAAGCAGCGCCGCATATCGTTCCTGCCCGCATTGCCGCTCCGGAAGCGCGGCGCGATCGATGGCCTGGAGATGGGCGTGCTCAACAAGACGTGCCTGCTGTTTGACGACGTGTTCTGGGACGACGACGTGGAAGTCATCGGCTACGTCGGTGCCCGGAGGGGGCAGTGGGCGGAGACCCTCAACCTGTATCCGTACACGGGGCATCCGATTCTGATGATGTTCAACGCCGGAGCCTATGGCGCTCGGATCGAGCGGCTCTCCGATCAGGAGATCGTCGCGCAGGCGGTTGCGGCGCTCGGGAGCATGTATGGCGTCATCCCGCCGCCCAGGGATGCGATCATCACACGTTGGCGCTCGGATCCGTGGAGCCAGGGGTCCTACTCGTACGTTCCGGTCGGATCCTCGTATCAACGGTACGCCGAACTCGGCGAACCCGTCGGCGACAAGCTGTTCTTTGCGGGGGAGGCGACACACGTCGAATACCCGTCGACCGTGCACGGGGCGTTTCTCTCCGGCATTCGCGCAGCCCGGCAGATCGCGGCGCTCCCCGCACCACCCTCTGCCCCCACGGTCTAACCGGTCGAGAAGGGTGTCCAGCCCGTGGTTATGACGGGCTCGCGTACGACGCGGAGGTCGGGCGGGGTGATGATCTCGCAGGTCGGGCCGGGAGCGCGGGCGAGACGGCGATCGAGGGTGAGAAGGGGGCAGGAGAGCGCTTCTGCGAGTGCAACATACCATGCATCGTAGATGGTGATGTTGTGGCGAAGCTCCCAGACGCGATCCGCGAAGGGGGCGAATGGGTAGAGGTCGATTTCGATCGTCAGCAGGTTTCGGTGCGCGAGGGCGGCTTCCAGGCTCGGAAGGTCCCGGGCCAGCTCCAGGCGGCGAAGCGCGCTGCCCGCCTCGGCCAGGACCATGTGCGGAGCCGCCAGCGAGCCGTTCCGGCGCGCCTCCCCGATCGCGGATTCCGACCAGGTCCCATCGGACCGCAAGTGGGCGACTGCCGCCGTGAGCACCGATCCATCAACGACGACCGTCACCTCCGATCCGCGTCGCGGGCACGCAGAATGTCCTCGGTGGTTACGTTGTTGGTCATCGCGCGCTTGTCAGCGCGGACCTGCCTGAGCCACTCCTCAACGGAAGGCTTGGCCACCAGACGCTCCAGTTGGCCCCGCAGGTACTCCTGCATGGACTGGCCTCTCGCGGCCGCGCGCGCCGCGATCCGGTCCCGCACTTCCTCGGGAACGCCTCTGATGGTGATCTGAACGCTCATGACCGCAAATTAGCGTCGGTGACATCAATCTGCAAGCACGGGGGCGAGTGGCACGGGGTCGTCCTCTTCACGGAGCGCACGCGAGACGGTTTGCGCTACGGTGGGCCGCGGGTGCTCCCGGCCCGGACGCCGGCTCTCTACGCCGCTGCGGCGGCGTTGGGCATGCCGATGGCGGTCAGCGTCGCCACGCTCCCGGACCCGGAATCCCGCGACTGAAGAGGACTTCGACCCCCCGATCCCGTGTAACGGCGGTGTCCGCGATCGCCTGGGTCGTGACCGTCGGCGGAAGGTCGCGCAGGATGGCCCGAATCCGACGGGTGTCGGGGTCGCGGAGGATCGCCATCGGACGGTGGCTGTCTTGGTCCAGCGTGGCCGATCCGCCCGGTCCGGTGAGCGTGACGCTGGCCAGGCGGCCCTCCCAACCCGGCTGCACCGGAAACATGAAGAGGAAGCTTGAGCTGCCGTCACCATCGGCAATGACCGGCATCTCGAAGTCGAGGAGGAAGAGCACGGTTCCGTCGTCTGCTCGACCGCCAAGCCGGTAGTCACCGGTCACATCCGGAAGTGAGGGCGGGGCGTCGATTACGAAGACGGGGTCCAGGAACGGCACGCGGTCGGCGTCGATGCCGCCCCAGAGGAGCAGGTTCCGGGTGCGGATCGTATCCGGCGCGGTGGAGGCGCCCACTCCGTGGCTCGGCTGGGAGCGGGCGTTGTGTGTGGTGTTCCGACCGGGGCGGATGCGTTCCGAGTCAAGGGCCCCGAGCGCCGGGCAGGCAGCCAGGAGGAACAGCGCCGGAATCGCGACGCGGATGTCGGTTCGGTGCGGGGGCCTCATGATTGTCCCTGTACACGCCGATCCGGATCCGGTGCCCCGGATCAGGAGGCCTCGCCGGCACCCCGGGTCGCCGCATCGCGCCCGTGACCGCCTCCGCCGACTGCCCGCTTACCTCGCGAAACTCCTTCTCGGGGGCCTGCACTGCGGCCACGTCCCCCGCGTTCCGGTGTTCGGATTTACCGGCAGTACCCGCTGGCTGACGTCCATGCGCTCCGGGTCCTCGGACGCCATGTAGGTCAGCATGGCGGCCAGGGTCGCGTTGTTGCGCAGGTCGTCGAAGACGATCTTGTCGAAGGTGTCGCGGTTGGTGTGCCAGGTGTACTGGCGATAGTCGGGATAGTTGGACTGGAGCCGGAACCCGGGCGCGGGCTTGCAGATGAAGGACATGTGGTCCGAGCCGCCGGTCTCGGGCACGCCCGGCACGTCCAGTTCGATGTGGCCGGTGATCTCCGGAGGGATTTGCTCGAACCAGCGGGCGAAGTGCTCCCCGGCGCCCAGGAAGCCCTGCATGCGGATGAAGTCGATGCGCCAGGTGCCGTTGTCCTGGTTGAAGGAGGCCTGAAGCCCGTCCACAACCTCGGGGTTGTCGGCCGCGAAGGCGTTGGAGCCGATCAGCCCCTGTTCCTCGCCGCCCCAGTGACCGACCATGATCGTGCGCCGCGGGTTGGGATAGGTCTCCTTCAGGATGCGCATGGCCTCGTGCATCATGATGGTGCCGGTGCCGTTGTCGGTCGCGCCCGAGGCGCCGTCCCACGAGTCCAGGTGCGCGCTGAGCAGCACGTACTCGTCGGGCAGTTCGGTGCCGGGGATGGTGGCCACCACGTTGAAGGCCGGCACGTCGCCCAGGAATTCGGCCTCCGCTGCCAGGCGGATGCGCGGGCCCTGGCCGCGCGACGCGAGCCTGTGGAGGAGGGAGTAGTCCTCGCACGCGAGATGCAATGAGGGGATTTCGCGGGTCGCAGAGGCGAAGATCTTGTCCACGCCCCAGCCCCGCGACCAGTTGCCGGTGATCATCCCGAGCGCGCCCGCGCTCTCCAGCCGCTGGGGGCCGGCGTTGGGGATGAAGGTCAGCTGGTAGCCGGCCGCCCATTCCTGCTGCGCCGCTTCCCGGGCCTCGCTCATGCGCCGGAAGGACTCCGGGGTGGCGTGGTCGAGCCACGACTGGTCCTCGCGGCAGGTCGGTTCCGCGAAGGAGACGGCCACGAACTTGCCTTCGGCGGAGGGCAGCCAGGCGTTGAGCTCGGCGGCGTCGGCGAAGTTGGGCAGCGCGACCACCTCGCCTTCGACGGGCCCGTCGGTGCCCGGGCTCCAGGCGAGCAGCGTGCCCTCGAGCGTGCGCCTGCGGGGCTCTAGCATGTCGATGTGGGTAAAGCCGCGCTCCCATCCGATCCAGGTGCCGTAGTCCTGGCGCTCCGCCTCGATGCCCCAGCGCTCGTAGTTGGAGATCAGCCAGTCTGCGGAGTGCGAGTAGGCCGGAGACCCCATCAGCCGCGGGCCGATCGAGTCGAGCAGGGCCTGCGCGAGGTCGAAGGCCTGGCTTCCCGGGCCCATGCCCTCTTCCCACATCGCCTGGATGACGGGGTCGTCGGAGGGGAAGGTCTGCGCGGGCAGCGGCGCCGCGAGGGAGAGGGCGGCCGCGGGGAGGAGAATGCGTCGGATGGTCATGGGATGGTTCCTTCGGTTACGGATGGGTGGTTCCCAGGCGTCAGGATGGGCCAAGGGGCCGCAAAGCGCCAGCCGGCGGGACCGCTCGCCGGGCGTCGAAATGCGCGGTGGGGACATTGCCGGACGGTTGGCGTGGTGTCATCCTGACATTCTGCGGTCCCCAACGTCTCGCCCAGCCTCCCGGAGGCGAATCATGACGCGCGCTCGCCCGCTGTTTTCGGCTCTCGCTCTGCTTTCCTGCCCGGCCCTGGCCACGCTCGCCGCCTTGCCTGCCCAGGCGCAACGCTTCTCGATCGAGGACGTGCTCAGCCCCGGTTATCCGGTGCAACTGGTGTCGGCCCGCGGTGCCGACCGCATCGCCTGGATCGAGTACGAGGAGGGGAAGCGCAACGTGTACACGGCCGCCGCGCCCGACTTCGCACCGGTGCGTCTGACACGCTTCGAGGACGATGACGGGCGCGACCTGTCGAATCTGCGCATCTCGGATGACGGCTCGACGCTGGTGTTCCTGCGCGGACACACCCCCAACCGACAGGGGTGGATCGCCAACCCGGCCAGCGATCCCCGGGGCGCCGAGCGGGCCGCGTGGGCAGTGAGCACCACGGGTGGCGAGCCCTGGCGGGTGGCGGAGGCCTGGAACGTGGCGCTTTCTCCCGACGGGGAGTGGATCGCATGGGAGAACGATGGCGACATCTACCGGGCGCCGGTGAACCCCGGGATCGCGGCCGGCGACCCGGAGCGGCCGCTCTTCAGCGTGTTCGGAAGCCAGGAAGACCCGGTGTGGTCGCCGGACTCGCGGCGGCTGGCCTTCGTGAGCGACCGGGAGGACCACAGCTTCATCGGCGTGTACGACACCGAGCGTCCCGGAATCACATACCTGGGCCCGGCGGTCGACCGCGACACCAGCCCCACCTGGTCGGCGGACGGGACCCGGGTCGCCTTTATCCGCAGGCCCGGGCTGCCCTTCGGCGCCCGGGCGGAGCGGGGCGGCGCCACCGGCGAGGCCGCCACGGAGGACGTGTGGCCCGCCGGGATGACCGAGGCCTGGTTCGCGGGCGGGTACGACTTCTCCATCTGGGTGGGCGACGCGCGCACGGGGGAGGCGGTAGAGGTGTGGCAGAGCCCGCCGGGCGACAGCCTCTACCGGGAGGTGCGCGAGGTCATCTGGGCCGGCGACCACATCATCTTCCAGGCAGAGCCCGACGGGTGGCGCCGGTACTACGCGGTCGCGGCGGCCGGGGGCACGCGGGAACCCGTAGAGCTGACGCCCGGCGACGGCATCGCCGAGTACATCTCGCTCTCGGCGGACGGGCGCACCCTCTTCTACGCCACCAACGCGGGCGACATCGACCGCCGCCACCTGTGGCGCGTGCCCACCGCGGGCGGGAGTGCGCGGCAGCTCACTCGAGGCGACGGCGTCGAGACCTGGCCGGCGGCGCTGGCGAGCGGCGACGCGGTCGCGCTGCTCACCGCCAGTGCGAGCCATCCGCTAACGGTGGCGGTCGCGCCGGCCTCCGGCGGTGACGTCCGAACGATCCGCGAGCTTCCGGCCCGTTATCCCCTTGGCGAGCACGTCGTCCCCGAGGCGGTCACCCTCGACGCCGAGGACGGCTTCGAGTTCTACAACCAGCTCTTCCTGCCCCCGGACCTCGAGGCCGGCGAACAGCGTCCTGCGCTCATCTTCATCCACGGGGGATCCCGGCGGCAGATGCTGCTCGGCTACCACTACATGCACTTCTATCACATGGCCTACGCCATAAACCAGTACTTCGCGAACAAAGGCTATGTGGTCCTGTCGGTGAACTACCGGAGCGGCATCGGCTACGGGCGGGACTTCCGCAACGCTCCCGGACGGGGACGCGAGGGCAACACCGAGTACCTGGACATCCGCGCCGCCGGCGAGTACCTGCGCGACCGCGCCGACGTGGATCCGGCGCGCATCGGCCTCTGGGGCCTCTCCTACGGCGGCATCCTCACGGCGCAGGGGCTGGCGCGCGACTCCGACCTCTTCGCGGCCGGCGTGGACATCGCCGGGGTGCACCTGTGGGGCAACTCCATCGACCCGGAGTCGGTGTCGTACCGGTCATCCGCGATCTCGGAGATCGAGAACTGGACCTCGCCGGTGCTGCTCATCCACGGGGACGACGACCGCAACGTGGCCTTCTCGCAGACCGTCGGGCTGGTGCAGCTGCTGCGGGCGCAAGGCGTGCCCCACGAACTCATCGTCTTCCCGGACGACGTGCACGACTTTCTGTTGCACGAGCGCTGGCTGACCACCTTCGGCGCGACGGACCGCTTCTTCGACCGCTATCTGATGGATGGCAGGGCGGTGGCGACAGAGGGAAGGCGTTAGGCTCCCTCAACCAGCCGGCAACGGGATGGATGCCACCGACGGAACATCCAGCTCGTCCCGGTAGACGCCCCAGATGCGCGAATCCGAGAAGCGCAGCGCGTCGAACCGGTCGGGCAGGAGCACGTCGCGCGCGATTCCGTCCGAAGAAACGCGCAGCCACCGCGGACCGCCGTTCAGTCCGCCGGCGTCGGGATCGAACGGGTGCAGCCACATCGTCCCGTCTTCGCTGCAGCGGAAGTCCA
>JAJEBS010000182.1 GCA_022822425.1 Gemmatimonadota bacterium
GCGCCTCAGTCCCCGCATCAGAACAGCCAGCCCAGGAAGTTCACCGCGCCCACGGCCATCCCGATCCCGAAGATGATCCCGGCCAGCGTGCGCTTGCTCCCGCCCTCGCCGAACGCGAACATCAGACCGCCCACCACGATCGCGATCAGCGACAGCCCGCGCGCGATCGGTCCCGTGAACTGCGTCTGCAGTTCGTTCACGGCGTCCACCCACGGACTCGTGCCCTGCGCCCACAGCCTGCGGGGAACCAGCAGCCACATCGCGGCCCACGCAGTCGCGCGGGTTGCTCTCATCAGCTTCTTCATTCCGTTCTCCTCCCTCTTGGGGTCAGCGGGCGCCACTTTCCGCGGCGCCCCGGCTTGCCGCGATCCGCCCGCGGCTCCACTCGGTGATCTCGGCCTCGATCCAGCCCTTCGCGCGCGAACCCAGCGACACCGGCTGCGGGAAGCGCCCCGCAGCCACCCGGTCGCGAATCGTGCTCGCCGCCAAGCCCGTTCGAGCCACCACCTCCGGCATCCGCAGAAAGCGGATCGGAGGGCTCGTCCTCTGTTCCGTCGACTCCTCGCTCATCGCTCGATCCCTCCTTGTCCTGCTCGCTTCCGGCGCGGGTCCTCGGGTTCGGCGGCGGTGTGGCGGTGCCCGCGCCGTGCCCGGCTCCTTGCCGTACTCGTTGATGAACGCCAGAGCCTGGTCCGCCAGCCGCAGCGTCACCGAGCGTCCGCCCTCGATCTGGCGCAGCAGATTCGGGTCGCCCACGGCTTTCATTCCGAACGTCGTCGGCGGCATGCCCGTGCGAACCAGAAATGCGCTCACTTCCGTCTTGAACCGCCCTTCCAGCGTTTCCATGGCCGTACCGATCCAGCGTATCCATGGCCAAAACGGTGATGATGCAAATGCAAGGGCCGCAACTGTTAAGAATTTTCCTAAGTGACGATAAGGTACGGAGATGCACGATAAGGTACGGGACTCTTTGGACGGCTCCGCCAATGGCGCGGCGAAACACCCCCGCTGGAACTCCCGGAGCCGCGATGCGAGGCTCGGCCGACACGGTCGGTCCCCGTGGGGCGGAACCCGACCGGAGTGGCCGGAGCGGAGGACCGTGGAGGCGGGTCCTTCGCATGTAGCGGACACGGCCACGGCGGCGGTCGACCGACGGCTCCCTCGATGTTCCGTCCTGCCGGCGGAGCCGAAGCGGGGTTATTCCAATCCCATGGGGCGCAAGACGAATGAGGGGCGCCACGTCGGCTTTATGGCGGCAAGAGGCTCAACCCTGCGCCCCGCTTCGATCGCCATGGGCCGCCGTCTACGTGCAACATGCGTCGAGAGCCGGCAGGCTTCAGCCGTGCTTCAGGAACTCGGGCCGGCAGCCGCGCGCCAGACGGCGACCGCCCTCCGGCACCTGCTCCGCGCCGCAGGGCTACAGCGTCGCGCCGGGGGCCGATGTCCAGGCGGCAGCGGGCGCGGAAGCCGGGAACGGCGAGCTGCGGGAGGCCGCAAGGGGATGGCTGTTCGCCGGTTCGTGCTCCGGTACGGCATCGCACTGGTCGCGAAACGGATCGAGCACCTGCCGCACTCCGACCCGCCCTGCGCGGTTATCGAGCCGGTCGCCCTCGAAGTGCGACGGCTACGAGCGTCCCGCCGACGAGATCCGCGTCGCCGGACGGAGCGGTTCGGGTCTCGAGACGGCTGCAGAGTAGTTGGGTGCTGCGGAAGGAAGCCATCGCGTGGCGCTGGGACATTGACGACCTGCGACGAGCGGCCACTCGCGGGGCAATGCCACCGTAGCTTGCCTGTCGCGTGCTGGTTCGCGGGCATGCCTACGGATCCGGACACCGCGGCGAGAACACCCGGGGGGTACTTCGATAGCGGCTTTCGCGCGCGCGGCGCGCCCGCTACAATGCCGGTCAGGCTGCGAATGCGCCGCGCAACCCCGCGCGGTGCGCGGCTTAGTCAAAACCGCAACCTGGCCTGACGCGACGGCCCGCATCATCAACCGAATCCCCCCCGACCGATCCCACGGAAACCTGATGCCTTCATCAGAATTCTGCGTGCCCACGCCCCCGAGGCGCAGGGAAAGGAGCCTCAAAACCGGCCGGGCCGCTGAATTTACCGGGCTGTTGGCATTGGCACCGGTCTTGCCCTACATCCCGCCACGCGGGCGATCCCGCCCGATTCGTCAAACCTCCAAAACGAGGGAGAAGCCATGAATCGCTTCACCAAGTTCACAGCGGCTGCGCTTGTCGCGGTCCTGACCTTCACCGCCTGCGACGAGGGCACTCCACCGCCTGTGGAGCCGCCCCCGCCGCCGACTCCCGTGGGAACCATCTCCGGGTCGGTGACGATTGAAGGGACGGCCGCCAGCGGCGTTACCGCCACCCTCTCGTCCGGTGCCACCACCACGACGGGATCGGGCGGAAACTTCGCATTCTCGGGCGTGGAAGCCGGGACCTACACGGTCACCATCAGCGGCTTCCCCGAGGACGCCACGTTCGCGCAGGTGACACAGTCCGCGACCATCGCGACCGATGGTCAGAACGTGCAACTCAACTTCGCCGGTGAGTATATCCGGTCCTCCGCGGTGGTCGGCAACGTGGTTGCGGCCGACGCGATGATGAGCGGCGGCGACGGCCAGCCCGAAACGCTGGCAGGCGTGACGGTCACGCTCGACGGCGAGCACGCCATGGGCGAGACCATGGAGACCGACATGAGCGGCGGCTTCGCGTTCACCGGGCTCCGCGCGGGCACCTACACGGTCACGATCTCGGACTATCCGGAGGATGTGTCGTTCGAAACGGTGAACGTCGAGGTCGAGGTCGAGGTGGGCGAGGTCGGCCAGGCCGACTTCACGGGCCACTTCATCCGCACTTCGGCGGTCGAGGGCCAGGTGGTCATCGAGGGCGAGGGGCTTGCCGGCGTTACGGTGACCCTGAGCGGCGGTCCGGCCGACGAGAGCTACACGGTAATGACCGATGCCGACGGCATGTACCAGTTCGAGGACCTGCGCCCCGGCGACTACACGGTCTCGATTTCGGACTTCGACACCCGCGACTACGAGTTCGCGGCCACGTCGCAGGACGTGAGCGTGGATCTCGACGAGACGGGAACGGTGTCGTTCACGGGCGTGCTGCTCCGCACCTCGGGCATCAGCGGCCGGGTGAGCGTCGCGGGCATGGGTCTCCCGGGCATCGCGGTCACGCTTTCGGGCGCAGCCGACGACAGCACGATGACCGACGAGGGCGGACAGTATTCCTTCGCGGGTCTGGCGGCGGGCGACTACACGGTCACGATCGCGGTCGAGAGCGACGCGTACGTGTTCGACTCGATGAGCCAGGACAGGACGGTCGGCGACGACGATCCACAGATCGTGAACTTCGAGGGCGCGCACGCCATGACGGCGAGCGTCTCGGGGATGCTGTTCCTCGACGAGCTGGACAAGAACGACGCGCACGACGCGGGCGAGCATCCGCTGGCCCACGCCGGCATTCCGCTCGCGCTGGTGGGCCCGGGGGTCAATGACCAGCGGCTGAGCGCCACGGGCCCTGATGGCTCGTTCATGTTCCCGAACCTGCAGGCAGGCCCGTACCAACTGGTCGTGCCGGTCGACGCCACCGTCGCGGCCGCGCTCGCGGCCAACGACGTCAAGTACGGCGGACCGGGGACGGGCTACGCCTTCGACCTCGCGGTCGGCGAGAGCAAGACGCAGGCGATTCCGTTCGACATCACGCACACCACGGTCAACTTCTCGGTATCGCTCAGGAGCGGCGAGGACACCGGCGACGCGCTTCCGGGCGCCACGGTTTCGCTCTATGCCGACGACGGCGGCGAGGACATGGTCGGCAGCGGGGAGACCGACGACGACGGCATGGCGTCGATCAAGGTCGCGCGCGCGGACGCCAGCGGGAACATGGTATACGCCGGCGTAATGGCGGCCGACTACGACGTGGCCGACGAAATGACCGCCGTCGAGTGGGACCCGCAGGCCTTCGCGGCCGCGGCGGCGAACGACTTCGACGTCGTCAACCTGAATGTCAACGTGAGCGTAAGCGGCGCGACCGTGTCAACCGACCTCGGCGGCGGGGTGGAGCTGGCGGGGTGGAGCATCGATGTCACGTCGGGTGACGACGACGTTGACGGCGCACCCACGAAGCTTGACGACGACGGCATGGCGTCGCTTGAGACCACCGTTGACGAGGTGCCAGCCACCTTCGCGTTCTCGGTGGCGGATGATCAGGACAACGACCTGGACGGCGGCGAGTCCTACGAGGCGAGCGGCGGCGAGTACGTCCACACCGGGCTCCAGCTGGCCGGACCGCAGAATGCCGACGACATCGTGGTCACCTACACGACGCAGACGCTCAAGCTCTACGTGCACCACGAGCGCGACCAGGTCAGGGGCTACACCGGAAGCGTGCAGGGCGGCGACCGGCGGATGTCCGGCATGGTCGACGTGGAAATCCGGTACGTCGCGGCCAACGGCCGCACCCGCACGCTCACGAGCGATATGTGGGACGCAGGGAAGAACTCGAAGGACGACAAGAAGGGCGGACTGACCTACACCGGTCTGCCGGCGGACATGAACATCATCGCCACCGGGAGGGCGGCGGAGAACGACGTCATGCTCTCCGGGCTCGACCAGCTGGCCGCGTACGAGGACTTCGATGAGAACGGCGTCGAGGGCGGCGCGTTCGGCGACCAGGGCGGATTCCACCACACGGTCGAACTGTGCCCGCTCACGGCTACCGATCCGACCGGGCAGGACCACGGCGAGTGCGCGTCGTTCGCGTTCGTCAACACCTACACGGTCGACGGGCAGGCGTGGAAGCACCGGGTCAAGATGGACAGCGGCGACGGCTTCACCAAGGTGGAAGAAGTCGGCGTGGCCGGGACCGAAGTCACCCTCGATCCGGTCGCCGGGAAGAACCTCGAAGGCGACTCCGAGGCCTTCGAGGCCGCCGAGAAGGACGACAAGGACACAAAGGATCTCGACGAGACCAAGCAATTCGACTTCGGTCGGATGGCGGACGGCGTCTACGAGCTCGGCATTCCGTCCGGCTGGGTCGCCACCGGCGGCGCGGGCGGCGACGAGCTGGACGACGAGTTCCTGCTCGCGAACGTGCTCACCGGCGACAAGGACGAAGACGACGCGGACGACCACCTCAACATCGACGTGACCCCGTCGACGGGCTACCTCTACGGGCGCGTCGTCGATGGCAGCGGTCTGCCCGCCGAGGGCGTGACCGTCGACGTGAACGGCGAAACCGCCGAGACCGATGACGAGGGGCGCTACATCGTCGAGGGGTACAGCAAGCGGCGTCCGCCCAGGAAGCCCGTCCTGGTGACGATTTCCGGGGCCGGATATGCTTCGTTCGCGGATTCCAGCATCAGCTTCGCGGCGAACATGCCGGTGGAGGCGGATGACTTCATGCTCACGGGCACCGGTGCCGTCGCCACGTTCAGCGGCTCCGTCACGGAGGCCGCCGGCGGCGACCCGGTTTCGGGCGTGGAGATCAGGGTGACGGACGGGAACCTGATCAACGCGAACGCGAAGTCGTCGGGCGCCGAGGCAAACGACATCTACAAGACGGGCGCCGACGGCGCCTACTCCGTGCAGGTGGAGGCCGACGGAGGTCGCGTCACGCTGACGGCGCACAAGAAGGGCATGTCGTTCCAGCCCGCAACGGGGTACACCTTCACGGCCAGCGCCAACACGGATATCGGCCCGCTCCCCTTCACCGCTTCCGCACACGGCGCGATAGCGGGCAGGGTGGTCAACGCGGACGGCGGCCCCGAGCAGTACGTCAAGATCATCGCGACGCCGACTGGCGGAGGCTCGGCGGCTTCCGATGTGTCGAGCAGCACGGGAGCCTTCTCGATCAACGTGCCGCAAGGCGCCTACACCTTGTCCGGCGAGGACGGCAGCGGTTACACGCTCGAATTCCCGAACGGGCAAACGGTGTTCTCGGTCATCGCTGGCCAGACGCAGCGAATCGGCAACGTCAAGGCGACGGTGTCGGGCGACCGGCCCCCGAGGTTCACCAGCAGCTCCAGATTCAGCTATGAATCGGGGACCGGGGAGTCCATCGGCACCGTGAAGGCGACCGACCCCGATAACGACGACCACGACGTCGAGTTCTCTGGTGGATCGGATGAAATCTTAGTCATCCCGTCCGGCGCCCTAGTGTGGGCGGGGACACCCCCAACATACGACTCCAAGGTCGCAGACAACAACGTCAAGAAGGCGACGGTCACGGCGACAGGCGACGGAACGAACACGTCCATGCAGAACATCACGGTGACCGTGACCGCAAGCGGTGACGCGGTCGTGACGCTGGTCGTGACGCCGGACGAGATTGTCGAGGGTGGTACCAGCACGGTAACCGCAACGCTCAAGTCCGCGACGTCGAGCCCCTTCTCCGTGACGGTGGCGACGGCGACGGACAACGACCGCGTACATAACGTCAGCGCCAACAAGACACTGTTCTTCGCTGTGGGCTCCACAAGGAGCAGCGGGACGCCCGTGACGATCACGTCGGTCAACGACAACGTCCATACCGGCGAGGAGACGGTGACGGTTAGCGGAACTACGACCGCCTCTGGATTGACCATCGAAGACGCTGAACTCACGGTCACGGATGACGATGTCCCGAACGGGCGGGTGACGTTGGTCCTCGCGAAGTCCCGGATTGACGAGACGGACGACACCGGCACCACCGCCGTCTCCGAGAACGTGGATACCCTGACAGCTACGGTCGTCGGCGGAACACCGTTCGACACGGAGGTCAGCATTGCGGTGGTAGTGAGCCCCGCAGGCGTTGTAACGCCGGCGGACATAGGTGGCGACCCGGCGGACGGTCACCAGCTCGGGACGCTGACCATCCCGGCTGGCTCAAGGAGCTCCACCCTTCTTGCCGATGGCAACGAGAATACCACCAATGCCGAAATCGTGATCACGGCGGTTGGTGATGACCAAGATGCAGGTCACACGGTGGTAAGAGTGAGCGGAACGGCCACCGCGGCTGGTGATGATGTCCCGAAGGCCAGTCAGCCCGAAACCGTCAATCTGACCATCTTTGATGATGACACGGCACCGGGCGCCCCGGAGGGCAGCAGTGTAAGCGGCGTAACGACCGATGGCTTCACGCTGAGTTGGGAAGCACCATCGGGCATGGGCGAGTTGAACGGAACTGCAGGCGCTTCCACCAACATCACCTACGAAGTCCGCTACACAACGACCGCCGAAGCCAATGATCCCACCACGACAGACGGTGAGTGGAACGTGGCATGGGCGCCGCAAACTACGCCCCATGCAGTAACCGGGGCGAGTCTAGTGGCCGGACGGGGATACACGGTGCAGCTTCGTACGGTGCTCACGGTGGGTAGTGCAACGTTGAATAGCAGCTCCGTGACCAAGGCCTTCACTGTACCCAGCTCCTAACCTTCAACCCGGGCTAGTCCCCGGAAGCAGTAAGGACGGCCCCCGCCCGGTTCGCCGGGCGGGGGC
>JAJEBS010000296.1 GCA_022822425.1 Gemmatimonadota bacterium
CGGGATGTCGTCGCGGGTCTGGTTCCCCGACTTGTACACCGCGTCGACCTTGGAGAAGGTGAGTTCTCCATCGGCTCTGAATGCCGGGGGTGCGCCGGGGCGTCGAGCCTCTTCGGCGTCTTCCGTTACCGGGATGCGGGCCCCGGGAAAGGCGCCGCCCGTCACCGTCATGAGCCCCGCCTGAATCCCGCCCGCCCAGAAGCCCTTCTTGAAGGCCAGGCGCAGGTTGCGGGTGCGGTGCAGGTCCTTCATCACGTAGGAGTCGCCCAGGGCGCGGCTGAAGCCGGCCAGGCCGTCGCCCTCGCCCTTGAGTTCGGCGAAGATGGCGTGGGCCGCGTAGATGCCCGACTGCATCGCGTAGTGGATGCCCTTGAGGGAGGGCACGTCCACGAGGCCGGCCGCGTCTCCGCAGACCAGCAACCCGTCGCCATGGCGGCGCTCCGGAACCGAATGGTAGCCCCCTTCGGGGATGGTCTTCGCGCCCCATTCCAGCATCTCGCCGCCCTCCAGCGTCGGGCGAAAGAGCGGGTGCAGCTTCATCCTCTGGAGAAGCTCGTGGACATCGAGCGAGGCGTCCCGGTAATCCAGCCCCACGACCAGCCCCAGCGCGACCAGGTCGTCGGCCAGCGGGTACATGAAGCTGCCCCCGAAGGCATCGCGCGGAAGGGGCCATCCGAGGGTGTGCACGACGCGGTCCAGGGGCCGGCGGGTGCGCCAGAGCTCCTTCACGCCGAGGGCGTAGATCTGGGGGTTGGGTGAGCCGATGCCCTCCCGCTCCAGCCAGGCCTGTGTAAGCGGGCCGCGGGTGCCTTCGGCGAGTACCGTGACCGTGGCCGAGATGTCCATGGGCGGCTGGTATCCCGCACCGGGCGCGCCCTTCCGGTCGAGGCCGGCGGGCGTCGTGCGCACCCCGAGCACGCGCGTTCCCTCAACCAGCAGCGAGTCGACCGGGAACCCCGGGAAGACGTTCACGCCCAGCTCCTCGGCTCGCTCGCCCAGCCAGCGCACCATCTCGCAGATCGACCCCACGAAGTTGCCGTGATTCCTCATCGTGGGCGGCGTCGGCAGCCGGAACGCGCGCGAGCCGGTCAGCAGGTACACCGCTTCGCGGGAAACCGGGCGCGCGAAGGGGAAGTCGCCGTCGGCGAGTTCGGGGAAGAGTTCCCGGAAGGCGCGCGGGTTGACCACCGCGCCGGACAGGCTGTGCTCGCCCAGCTCCCCGGCCTTCTCGAGCACGCCGATTTCGAGTTCGCCCAGATCGCCCCCCGCCTCGCCGTCCGCCCGCGCCAGCTTCGCGAGTTGTATCGCGCCGGCGAGCCCGGCCGGGCCTCCGCCAACGAAGACCACGTCGAGGGGGACCGCTTCGGCGTCCGGAGGTTCCTCCACGATGAAGCGATCGATGGGGAGCGCGGGCTGCCAGACAGCCGGTCGCACGGACACCGGAGGTTGCGGCATGCGGACTCCTGAGCGGGCTGCGGGCCGCCGCGCGGGCGACGGGCGCCATGGATCGAGGCCGGCGCCCGGCCCGCAGGATCCGGGCCCGGAGAGCGGGGTAGTCTGTCGAGGCCGCAGCGCCGCCCGACCCCGGGCGGCCGGCCTCCCGAAGTGCTACATCCTAGCCAATCCCGCGCCGGTCGTCACGGCGTCGATCAGACCCCTCGCTCCCCACGACAGACATGACCCATCGCCGACCCGCCACGGTTCGGGAGTTGCGCGAATCGGGCTATCGCCCCCGCAGCGTGAAGGACGAGATGAGGGCCAACCTGGTCCGGAAGCTCCGCGACAGGGAGGAGCTGTTCCCCGGCGTCCTCGGCTACGACGACAGCGTTGTCCCGCAGCTCGTGAACGGGATACTCGCGCGGCACGACTTCATCCTGCTCGGGCTTCGGGGCCAGGCCAAGAGCCGAATTCTGCGTCAGCTGATGGCGTTTCTGGACGATGAAATCCCGATTCTCGCGGGCAGCGAGATCAACGACGAGCCCTTCCACCCGGTGTCGCGCTACGGCCGCCTGCTCGTCGAGGAGCACGGGGAGGACGCGCCGGTGGCGTGGGTGCGGCGCGAGAGCCGGTATGTGGAGAAGCTCGCGACCCCGGACGTGAGCATCGCGGACATGATCGGGGATGTGGATCCCATCAAGGCCGCCCGCGGGGGACACATCCTGGCCGACGAGCTGACGGTCCACTACGGGCTTCTGCCCCGAGCCAACCGCGGCATCTTCGCCATCAACGAGCTTCCGGATCTGGCCGGGAAGATCCAGGTGGGGCTCTTCAACATCCTCCAGGAGGGGGATGTGCAGATAAAGGGATACCCTGTCCGCCTACAGCTCGACGTCATGCTGGCCTTTACCGCCAACCCGGAGGACTACACCGCGCGGGGCAAGATCATCACGCCGCTGAAGGACCGCATCGGCACCGAGGTGCGCACCCACTATCCGGCAACGCTTGCCGTGGGAAGGGCGATCACGGCACAGGAGGCGTGGGTCGAGCGGAGCGATCTTGCTGTCGAGGTTCCCGACTTCATCGCCGAGATCGTGGAGTCGGTCGCCTTTCTGGCGCGTGTCGACAAGCGGGTGGACCAGCGCTCGGGCGTGAGTCAGCGCATGCCCATCTCGGTGCTGGAGATCGCCGTGGCCAGCGCGGAACGGCGCGCGCTGCGCCTGAAGGAGAAGACGGTCGTTCCACGCGTGAGCGACATCTACGCGGCGCGGCCCGCGATCACCGGCAAGATGGAGCTGGAGTACGAGGGCGAGCTGCATGGACCCGACCGCATCGCGCGCGAGTTGATCGCCCGGGCCGCGGGACAGGTCTTCGAGACGTACGCGGGCGGCGCCGACGTGGAACCCGTCGTGGAGTACTTCGAGGAAGGCGGCGCGCTGCAGGTCTCCAACGATGCCGGGGCGAAGGCGTGCGTCAAGGGATTCGAGAACGTGCCCGGGCTGCTGGAGCTGCTCTCCCATGTCGGCCTTGCGACCAGGGATTCCGGCGATGGTCACAGGGCGTCCGCCTGCGAGCTGGCGCTCGAGGCGCTGGTCGACGCCAAGCGCATCAGCCGCACCGGCGGGGGAGGGTATGGGCGCGCGCGCCACGACGCGCCAGCGCCGGGACAGGGGTTCAAGGGATCAGGGCCGTTTCCGGCCGAGAGTTGAGCCACTCAGGAGAAGAACCATGCGTTGTTCCACTCGTGTGTCCGTTTCCGCACAGTCCATCGCCGCAACGAGTCGCCGCGGGCGGCTGCTGGTCTTCCACGCCATCCTGACCCTCGCGGCCGTGGCGGTCCTGGCCGCTTCGGCGCGTGCTCAAGGCATTTCCGGTTTTGGCGGAGAGCTGCGCGGCCAGTTCGAGGGGTCGGCCGAGAAGCTGGTGGCGCTGGCCGAGGCGATGCCGGCGGAGTCGTACTCCTGGCAGCCCATGGAGGGGGTGTACACCGTGGCCGCCGTGTACATGCACGTCGCCCGCTACAACTATATGTATCCCGACATGTATCTGGGGGTCGACGCGCCCGCGGAGGTGGACTACGGCTCCCTCGAGGAGCGCGTGACGACCAGGGATGAGGCCGTGCGCGTCCTCGTCGCGTCGATGGATCACGTGCGCGGCATCCTGGAATCGATGTCCGATGCGGACCTGGCGACGAAGACCGAGCTGTACGGGCGCGAAGTGGAGAGCTGGGCGGTGCTGCTGCAGTTGATGACCCACATGAACGAGCACCTGGGCCAGGCGATCGCCTACGCCCGCATGAACAGGGTCGTGCCGCCCTGGTCGCGATGACCGCCGCGCCCGCGGCGTAGGAGGCCCGCCGCCCCGGCGATGCGCTGCTGCGCGACCGGAAGGGCCAGGTCGGCCAGTTCGGACGGGGTGACCCAGCGGCCCGCCGTCTCCCCCCACTCCGCGGCCACCTCGACTCGTCGCGGCCGGTACACCGCCGTGAAGTGAGAGAACCGGTGGGTGACGGGGGGCAGTTCCACGACCGCCCCCGTGGTGGGCTCGGCGATCCGCATCGGTCGCGCACCCCGGTCGGCACCGTCCTTCACCTCCACCGCCGGGAACTCCCACATCCCCCCCAGCAGCCCCTCCCGCGGGCGTCGCACCACCAGCGTCCTGCCCCGCGGCGAGACCGTGACCTGCACGTCCCAGATGCGGGTGGGCGCGGGGCGCCGCCGTCGCCGCAGCGGCCGGTCCGCCGCCCTCCCGGTCGCGCGCGCCCGGCAGGCCGCCGCCAGCGGGCACGTTCCGCACGACGGCGACCGGGGCGTGCACACGAGGGCGCCCAGCTCCATCATCGCCTCGTTGAAGTCGCCGGGACGGGCCGTGTCCATCAGGCCGGCCGCGCGGTCGCGCACCTCCGCCGGCGGGGGGTCGGGGAGGTCGAACAGCCGCGCCACCACGCGGCGGACGTTGCCGTCCACCGCGGGGACCGCCTCCCCGAAGGCAATGCTCGCCACCGCGGCCGCGGTGTACGGTCCGATCCCCGGCAGCGCCTGCAGGCGTGCGGCCGACGACGGGAACGCACCGCCATGCCCATCCCGCACCTGTTGCGCACACCGGTGTGCATTGCGCGCGCGGGCGTAGTACCCCAGTCCCCGCCACAGCCGCAGCACCTCCTCCAGGTCGGCATCGGCAAGAGCGCCCACATCCGGGAACCGCGCCATCCAGCGCCGGTAGTAGGGGACCACGGAGCCGGCTCGCGTCTGCTGCAGCATGACCTCGGAGATCCACACCGCGTAGGGGTCGCCGACGCCGCGCCAGGGAAGGTCCCGCTTGTGCGCGTCGAACCACGCGAGCAGTCTTTCGTGGATGGCTTCCATTCTCCTGTGGATGGCTGGCCGCGCCGCCGGGCGCTCCAGGTGACCGACCGGCGGGCGTGATCGGACGCTCACTCCGCGAGGGCAGGGCGATGCGCTTCACGACCTACACAAAGTACCGGCCCGGCCTGCTCGACGCCCTGAACCTCGAGGCCCTGCTCGAGCACCTCACCGACTTCCTGATGGATGGCGGTTTTGCCGGTGGCCCGCACTTCCATCCCTACTGGGGATGGTCCGGGACCGAGGACACGAGTTCCTACGACGCTCTGCAGAAGGCGATCCTCGACGCCCTCATCGAGAGCGGACAGTTCACCCCGGAGATGCTCGAGGAACTTCGCGGCGAGGGCGAAGGCGACGAGGAGGTCCAGCGCCGCATCGCGCAGTTGATCGACGACATCGTGCAGAGGCTCGTGGAGGAGGGCTACCTGACCCTGGAGGGCGGCAAGGCCATGCCGCCCACGCAGGAAATGACCGGCCAGGGGCACATCGACGAAGCCAGGGACGCAGCCCGCAGCGTGAACTTCGGGCTTACGCGCAAGGGCATGGATTTTCTGGGGTATCGCGCTCTGCGCAACCTCCTTTCGGCCAGCGGGACCTCCAGCTTCGGATCCCACGAAACCCCGCAGCTTGCGACCGGCGTCGAGGCCGATGCGGCGAGCCGCCCCTACGAGTACGGAGACGTCCTCAACCTTGATATCCCCGCCACCCTCAGGAGCGCGATCGAGCGTGAGGGGCTGTCGATCCCGATCGCGCTCGACTACCAGGACCTCATGGTGCGCCAGACCGAGTACCGGTCCTCCTGCGCCACGGTGCTCATGCTCGACGTGTCGCACTTGATGATCCTCTACGGGGAGGACCGTTTCGGGCCTGCCAAGCGGGTCGCCCTGGCGCTGACCCACCTCATCCGCACGCAGTTTCCGGGCGACATCCTCAAGGTGGTGACCTTCGGCGACCGCGCGACGGAGATCCCGCTGTCGCAGCTGGCGCGGGCGCAGGTGGGGCCGTTCCACACCAACACCGCGGAAGGCCTCCTGATCGCGCGCCGCCTGCTGAAGGCGCAGAAGAAGGACATGATGCAGATCATCATGATCACCGACGGCAAGCCCTCCGCGGTGACCCTGCCCAACGGGCGCATCTACAAGAACTCGGGCGCGCCCGACGGTCTGATTCTGCGGAGAACCTTCCGCGAGGTGGCGGCGTGCCGGAACGCGGGCATCCACATCAACACCTTCATGCTGGCCCGCGACCCCTATCTGGTGCGCTTCGTGCGCGAAGTGACCCAGATCTCGCGCGGAAAGGCCTATTTCACCAGTTCGCTAACCCTGGGGCAGTACATCATGATGGACTTCCTCAGGCGCAAGCAGCGCCGGATCGGCTGAGGGCGCGGCTGACAACGCGGACTTAGTCCGTTTAGTTTAGCTAATCCGATCCGCTCACGCCCCGGGCCTCGCCCGCGGGTTTCGGCACCAGCGCGGCGAGGACCTCGGCCAGTTCCCGCGTCCCGGCGGCGTTCTCGCGATGCTGGCCCCCCGCCGCAAGCGCCGCCTCCGCACAGGCCTCCAGGCTCTCGACCGTCGTCCAGTCGACGCCCAGGGCTCCCGCGAGGGTGGTGAGCAATTCGTCGGCGTAGTTGAGGCGCGTCGCCCGGCGGCCGGCGTTCAGGTCCTCCCACGAGGATTGGCGCCTGCTCCGGGTCGGGTCGCGGGCCTTCTCGCGCTCGTAGATGCCCCGGGCCAGTCGTTCCCGCAGCGCGCGGCGCAGTTCCCGGTTCCGGTTCTTCGCGTCCGTCGGCGGGTCGGGTGTCATCGTTCGCCGCTCGCGCGGGATGGGTCCCGGGCGTCCGGTTCGTCATCCGCGACCCGGCCGGTTTCTGCAGGCGTCTCCACCGAACGGCCGCCCGCCCCCTGGTAGGCGTAGCGGAAGGTCAGGCATCCGGGCTGGGCGCCCGGGCAGTAGTATCCCAGCAGTTGCAGCTTGGCATAGCGCCCGTCCGCGGTCCGGACCGCGTAGACGGCGGGGTGCGGCGTCAGGAGATGGCTCGTCCACCCGTAGGCATACCAGCGCTCGATGGCGGCGTTGACCGAGTCGCGCCGCACCGCGGTCTCCACGTAGGGCGCGTCGGGCAACTCCGGGACCGCATCGAAGTCGGTCTCCTCCAGGCGGATGATTCCACCCTCCCCGGAAAAGCCCGGGCCGCCGTTGGCGATGATGTGGAAGCGCCGGAAGGCCAGATCCCAGTCGCCGGGTCCGGGGTTCACCACCACCGACCCGCGGGAGAAGTCGAAGAACTGCCAACCGTCGGTTGAGGTTGCATCGACGGTGTACTGGATGGGGCCGACCAGCGTCTCGCCGGCCTCGGAGGGGTTGGGGGGAGTCGGTAAGTGAGCCTCGACCACCGGCCGGTTGAACGACATGGTCACCAGCACGACGGCCAGAACCACGATGATGCCGACCAGCACGGCCGGCACCCGGTTCTCCGGGCGGATCCTCAGGTGTCTTCGCGCAGCCAGCGTGCGGCCTCCACGGCGTAGTAGGTGACGATGATGTCCGCGCCCGCCCGCTTGATCGCGCCCAGGCTTTCCAGCGCCACCGCTTTCTCGTCAATCCAGCCGCGTTCGGCTGCGGCGCGCATCATGCTGAACTCCCCGGACACCTGGTAGGCCGCGGTGGGCGCGCGGAAGGTGTCCCTGACCCGCCGGATCACGTCGAGGCACGGGCCGGCCGGCTTCACCATCACGATGTCCGCGCCCTCCTCCAGGTCCGCCTGAACCTCGCGCAGGGCCTCGTCGCTGTTGGCGGGATCCATCTGGTGGGTGCGGCGGTCGCCGTGCGAAGGCGCCGAGTGGGCCGCATCGCGGAAGGGACCGTAGAAGGCAGAGGCGTACTTGGCCGCGTACGACACGATCGGCGTCGAGCCGTGGCCCGCCTCGTCCAGGGCCGCCCGGATCACGCCCACGCGCCCGTCCAGCATGTCGCTCGGGGCCACCGCGTCCGCTCCCGCGCGGGCGTGGGAGACGGCGGCCCGGGCGAGCAGGGGCAGGGTGGCTTCCTCGTCCAGAGAGCCGTCCGCTGCAAGGACGGCGCAGTGGCCGTGGTCGGCGTACTGGCAGAGGCACACGTCGGTCCACACCAGCAGGTCGGGGTAGCGCGCCTTGAGTTCACGCACCGTCCGCGGAACCAGGCCGTCCGCCGAGTAGGCTTCGGAGCCCAGCGCGTCCTTGTGGTCGGGCACGCCGAAGAGGAGCACGGCGCCCACCCCCGCGTCCACGGCCGCCCCGGCTTCCTCCACGAGCAGCCCCGGGGAGAAGCGGTGTATGCCGGGCATGCTGGGCACGGGCTGGCGCCGTCCTTCGCCCGGCACCACGAAGAGCGGATATACGAGATCGTCCACCCGGAGCGCGCTCTCGCGTACCAGGCGACGCCAGGCAGGTGACTGCCGGAGGCGGCGGAGGCGGTGCTGCGGATAGGCCATGCGTCGGGATGCCGCCGGTCTGCGGGAGGGCCGTCCGTCGCGGCGTTCAGCCGGCGCCGTTGCGGGCGTGTTCGCCGTTGGATCCCGAAGGCTCGTCCGGCGTCAACTGGAAGATCTCCTTGACCGCGGCCAGGCTGGAAACCCCCTCGGAAGTCTCCAGGTCGAGTTCGCGCAGGTGGCAGGTGGGCTGGTGCAGCAGCCGCGCCACGAGCGAGCGGGTGTAGCGCTCCAGGCGGTCGCGGCTGGATTCGTCGAAGCTGCCCAGGTGCCGGCGCACTTCCTCTTCCGCGATCCGGTAGAAGCTCTCGCGCAGCGACCGGAGCACCGGCACCACCTGCAGCGTGTCGAACCAGTCGACGAAGTTCTGGAGTTCCTCCTCGACGATGCGCTCGACGTGGGGAATTTGTTTGCTGCGGCGGATCAGGTTCTCCTGGACGATGTCGCCCAGGCTGTCCAGGTCGCGCAGGAAAACGTTGGGAATGCGGCCCGCGCCGGATTCGACATCCCTGGGATTGGCGATGTCGATGATCACCAGCGGCCTTCCGCCCCGCTCGCGCATGATGGCGCAGAGGGTTGCGGCGGTGATGACCGGGTTCGGGGCGGAGGTCGCGGTCACGACGACGCTCGCCCGCTGCAGCGCGGCGTGGAGTTCGGCGAACGGCCGCGCGGTCCCGCCGAACTCGTCCGCCACCGCCTGCGCGCGCCCGGGGGTGCGGTTGACGATGATCAGGCTGCAGGGCTTCTTCGCGGCGAAGTTGCGCGCCGCCTGCGCGCCGGTGCGTCCCGCGCCCACCACCAGCACGGTCTGGTCGGAGAGGTCGGAAAGGATGTTGGTGGCCAGCCGCACCGCGGCGAACGCCACCGACGCCGATCCCTTGCCGATCTCCGTTTCCGCGCGCGCGCGCTTTCCAGCTCGTACGGCCGACTGGAACAGGCGGGTCAGATACGGCCCGCACGTCCCCTCCTCTTCAGCCAGCGCATAGGCCTGCCGTACCTGTCCCAGCACCTGCGGCTCGCCGATCATGAGCGAATCGAGCCCGGCGGCCACGCGGAAGAGATGGCGAGCTCCCTCGCGCCCGCTCAGGGAGAACGTGTGACGTTCAGCGGATACGGCGTCGTTGTCCTTTACGTCGCGCAGCCTGTGGCGCATCAGCTCGATGGCTCGAGCCGGTTCGCGCGTCCAGGCGAATACCTCGGTCCGGGTGCAGGTGGACAGGGCCACGCTCTCTCGAATCACGCGGTCGCCGTCCGCGCCGTCGACGAGCGTTCCGAGCAGCTTGCGCGCTTCTTCGCCGGAAAGCGCCAGCCGATCCCGGGCCGCAGCCGGGGCGACCCTGTGGTTGGTTCCGAATACGAGGAGTTCCACCGTCTCCCTGGGTTGAAGCTTCGTGCCGGGCCGATCCGTCCCGGGCAAGTTCCGAGTCCGCCGTGGAAACGGGCGGGCAGAAGATGATAATAGTTGTCGGTACGGCACGCCTTCAACCTTGCCCCGTTTCGCGGCCCTGGAGATGTTCAGCCGTCCCGGCCGACACCGGCGAGGACTCTACTTCAGCGACGGGATCCCGGTGAGCGACATTCACGAGCGACGGGCAGGAGACCTCTTGATCCGGATCGACCGGGACCTGTGCGTGGGCTTCGGGGACTGCATCGAGGCTGCAGAAGCAGCCTTCGAACTGGACGACGAGGGGATTGCGGTTTTCAGGGCGGGGATCGACGAGGTGGACCGCGAGACGCTGCTGGCCGCCTGCGACGAGTGCCCGGTGGACGCGATTTCCGCACTCGATGCCGACGGAACCCAGCTCGTGCCCTGACCGGCTCCGCTGTCCCGGTACCATGAGAAAGATCCGCACCTACCACGAGGTGGAATCACAGACGGGCGACCTGCTCGTGGATCAGATCAGGGACCAGCGGCGGCGGCTCGTCAGCCGGCTGGCCGGGATTCGCAACCTGGTCGCCGTCGGAAGCGGCAAGGGCGGAGTGGGCAAGAGCCTGGTGACCGCGAACCTGGCTGCCGCCCTGGCTTCAGGAGGGCACGCCGTCGGCGCGCTGGACGCGGACCTGAACGGCCCCTCGCTGGCCCGCATGCTGGGCGCGTCCCGGGAGGTGCTGGTGGATGGGGCGAATGGCGTGGTTCCGGCGCGCGGCGCCCACGGAGTCCGGGTGATGTCGATGGAGTTGCTGCAGAACGACGCCGATGCTCCGCTGCGCTGGCGTGCGCCCTCCGGTGACGGCTTTCTGTGGCAGAGTTCGATCGAGACCGGAGCCGTGCGCGAGTTCCTGTCGGACGTGGCGTGGGGTGACCTCGACTTCCTTCTGATGGATCTGCCGCCGGGTACCGACAAGATGGAGCGCGTCTTCCAGCTTCTGCCGGAACTCGAGACGCTGCTTCTGGTGACGACTCCGTCCGAAATGTCCCGCCGGGTGGTGGCCCGGGCGGCGCGTCTGGCCCGCGAGCAGAGAATCCCGACGGTGGGGCTGGTGGCGAACATGACCGAGTACGTCTGTCCGTGCTGCGGTCACTCGGATCCGCTCTTTCCCGGAGACGGCGTCGCCCGCCTGGCCGCAGCCACCGGTCTCGAGACCTGGGGCCGGATCCCCTTCGATCCCCGTCTCGGCGAGGCGACGGACCTCGGGGCTCCCGCCGTGCTCGCCGGCGAAGATTCGCCGAGCGCGCGCGCCTTCCGGGCGCTGGCGCGCAGGCTCGCCGAACCCGGAGAAGCCGGGGAGGAGCAGGCCCGATGAAGTTTCTCTGCATCCAGTGCGATCACATCATGGCCTTCGCGGAGCGTCAGCTGCCCGGGGACGGCACCCTGGCGGCGGTGTTCGAGTGCTCCGCCTGCGGGCGCGAGATCGCCATGCTCACCAACCCCATGGAGACGCAGCTGGTGAGCAGCATGGGTATCGAGATCGGGGGCAGGACGGTGCCCGAACAGCCGATGGAGCTGGTGCGCAGCAACCTGGATGGAGGCCGCGACGACGCCTTCGTGGAGGAGGAGCCGCCCGCTCCCGCCCGTCCCGGCCGGGTCGAGTGGAGCCCGGCAGCGGTGGATCGGCTCGGCCGTGTGCCGTCCTTCGTGCGCGGCATGGTGAAGCGCATCTACACCGATTACGCCCGCGAACGAGGCATCGGCCGCATGACCCCGGAGGTCATGGACACGGCGCGCTCGGACCTGGGGCTGGAGGGAATGTGACCGATTCGAGCCAGAGCCTCGCTCGGGAGGACGGACCGGCCGACGGGCAGGAGCAAAGGCAGTCGTCCGGCGCGTGGAGCGGAGATGCGCGCGCCCGCAAGTTCCGGCAGGCCGCCTTCTGGTACCTGCACGTCGGGCTGCTCTACGAGGCCGCCGTGGTCGCCATGTGGCGCAACGGGCTGGTCAACCCGATCCGCGGACCCATCGTGCTCTGGCTGCTGCTCGGGGCGGCCATCGTGGCGCTCGTTTTCTGGGGGCTCTGGTTCCGGCGCAGCGTGTGGCTCGCCCGGGGGATCTGGGCGCTGCACGCGCTGCGGCTTCCGAGCATGATCGAAGGAGCGTTCCTGCCCGGACCCGACGCCGCGCTGCCCCCGGCGTTCTACCTCACCGCCATCGTCGTCATCGTCATCAACCTGTGGATGCTGGCCCGTGCCGGATGGGATCTCTGACGCGGCAGCGGGACGATTCTCGGGAGTGGATTCCTCCCCTTCATGCGCCGTCGCCGGACCCCTCCGCGGTGTTTGACATCGATTGGCGATTTCCGGTATAATTTGCCCGGCTCCGCAGGGGCCGACACATGAGACCTGACGAGCGGGCCCCGGCGCCCGCTTATGTTATGTACGCCGACCTTCGGCGACCGCCTTCGGGGACTTGGCCCTGCCTGACTTGCCGAACCAAGTGGACCGCTTCCAGCCCGCAGGGCCCCCTCGGACGGGCCTCCCTGCGCCTGCCGCTCCAGCGTCGCATGGCTGAACCACAAGCGCTTCGTCCCTCGAGAACCTTCAATCGAGACAGCCATGTACCGTGAGATCTTCGTGCCGGTGGACAACTCGCCCTGGTCGGACTGGGCGGTGGATCGCGCCATCGAACTCGCAACCCGTTCCGACGGCCGGATCACCGGGAACCACGTTTATGCCGCGCGCCTGCACGACATCCGCTTCCGCCAGCTGGAGACCGGCCTTCCCGCCCAGTTTCAGACCGAGGCCGAGATCAAGCGCCAGCGCAAGATCCACGACAAGCTGATC
>JAJEBS010000143.1 GCA_022822425.1 Gemmatimonadota bacterium
GCGTTGTACCTACCGGTCAGTCGCCTTGAAGAGATTGGCGCAGTTGCCGTCGCGGCTAGGGGGGGAGACCTGTCATGAGTCTGTCCAAGACGGCCCTCGACGCGCTCCAAAGCCATTGGGCCGTGACTGCGCTTGGCGTAGCTGATCTGGAGGGTGCTGAAAGGCTGGTGAGCGAACGTTTGGCTGACCGGGCCGTTGGCGGACAGATCGCCTTTTCGTTCTCTTGGAACAAGGACCATGATGCCTTGCTTGAGCGGGCCGCGCTCGCATTCGAGGTGGCAGCAATCGAAGGGCTGGAGGAACTGAGTCGGCCTTTCGGGGAGGACATGGAACTGCGCGACCAAGCGACCGCCGCATCGTTCCGCGTGTTCGACATCCGCCGGTTGCTGTCGGTTCCGGCTAGGACGCACGATCGTCTGTTCTTTGTGCTGCAGCTTTCCGCCGTCGCCTACTGCGGAGATCGTTGGTCCGACCTTCGCCGCTGGTACAAGGAAAATGAGGAGGCCCTCAAGCCTCCGAGCGTCGCCGGAACACCGTGGGACCATCGCCTGCTGTATCGGCTTTTCCACTGCTGGATCCGGTTGTTTCGCAAGCACGGCTGGGACGATCTCGACCGGATCGGAGAGATCATCGCGGAACTACGAGAGGACCAGAAACTCTTCGAGGAAGGTCGTCTCCAGAACGGCTCGCCCGAAGAGGACAGAGCGATAGCCCTGCGGCTCGCCGCACTGTATCACTGGGCAAGAGCTACGGAGATCGTGGCGCGGTATATGCTGCAAGGATGCCCGCCCAACCCGTTTGGATCGCTTGACAAGCACTTTGACTGTGCCATCCGAGCGGCGACGGCCTCAGGCGACGCGCAGCACGAGTTGATCCTCCGCTGGATGCATGCAACGGCGCGGATAATGGTGACCAATTCGCTGTGGTGGGCAACGCGCGCTGTCAATTCACGGACGTCGGACTTTGTCCGCTCCCTCACGCGTCGCGAACATCGGCCGATGTTCGAACTTCTGCCGCCCCAGCGCGCGGCGCTCTTGGAGCAGGGACTCCTTGACCAGGCTAAGACCGCGATCGTGATCGACTTGCCGACCTCGGGCGGCAAGACGCTGCTCGCCCAGTTCCGCATCCTGCAAGCGCTCAACCAGTTCGATGCCGAGAACGGCTGGGTTGCCTATGTGGCACCAACCCGCGCCTTGTGCGCGCAGCTCACCCGTGGGCTGAGAACGGATTTCGAGCCCATTGGTCTAAGGGTCGAACAACTGACAGCGGCGGTTGAAGTGGATGCATTTGAGGAAGAGTTGCTGACCGAAACGCATCAGTCCTTCCACATTCTCGTAGCCACGCCCGAGAAACTGTCTCTCGTAATCCGTAATAAGAAGGTCGAGCAGCGCCCGCTGGCGCTCGTGGTGATGGACGAGGCCCATAACATCGAGACGCAAGGTCGGGGACTGCGCATCGAGTTGTTGCTTGCCACGGTCAAGATGGATTGTCCGCTGGCCAACTTCTTGCTTCTCATGCCCTATGTCGAGGGGGCCGAATCGGTTGCACGGTGGTTGGCGCAGGATGTCAATGCGGGCCAGGCCATCAGCCTCGGCACGGTGCCTTGGAAACCCAACGAACGAATAATCGGCCTCTATCGCGCTGCTCCGGACGACAGCAAGCGGGCCGGGTGGCATCTTCGTTTCAAGACCTTGACGGCAACTCCCAAGGCCATGGCGCTTACTGGCACCCATCGCGTAGGCGGGGTGAGGCCCGTCGATGTTCCTAGGAGCCAAGTCGTCACTAATGGCCAACAAAAGGGCCTAGGTCTTCAGACGGCCGCAATGGCGACGGTCATGTCTGCTCGTGGCACGAGTATCGCGATCGCAAACCGCATTCCCACTGTGTGGCATATGGCGACAAAGGCAGCGCAAGGCCTGTCGCGTCTCGACCCAGTACCGGGGCGTATCCAGCTTGTTCAAGACTTCCTGCGGACCGAGGTCGGTCCGACCTTTCAGCTTGTCTCGACGTTGGAGAAGGGGGTCGGTGTCCATCATGCCGGCCTGTCCGATGATGCGCGAGCTCTGATGGAATGGCTCGCAGAGACAGGAACCCTGAAGGTTCTATGTGCGACCACGACGATCGCGCAGGGCATCAATTTTCCGGTTTCCTCCGTGTTCTTGCAAACGCACAAATATCCCTACGGACAGGAGATGTCGTCCCGCGAATTCTGGAATCTTGCCGGTCGCGCGGGACGGATTGGCCATGACAGCGTGGGCGTAATCGGCCTTGCGGCAGGCTCTGACCCGGAATCCGTCATCGAGTTCGTTAGCCGCGGCACGGGCGCGCTGGTCTCGCGGCTGGTGTCGCAATTGAACGAGCTTGCGGCGCAAGGACAATTGGCGAGACTCTCCGACTTGCTGTGGCAGGATCAATGGGAGGACTTCCGTTGCTATGTCGCCCATCTCTGGGCGGAAAAGAAGAACTTGGACGCCGTGCTGTCCGACTCAGAACAACTTCTTCGGCAGACCTTCGGATACACTTCGCTGCGAAACGATCCTTCGCAGCGGCTGAAGGCCGACGCGTTGCTGGAAGCCACGCGCACTTACGCCCGCAAGCTCGCCAACATGCCGAGCGACGTTGCCGAGCTCGCGGATTCGACGGGCTTTTCCCCGGAAGGCGTAGCGAGAGCAAGGATTCAACTGGGGAGGCTCGAGACCAAGCTCAAGCCCTCGGATTGGGCTCCGGAGAGCCTCTTCGGCGATGGCGGGAGGATCGCCGATCTGTACGGAGTGATGTTGAGGGTACCGCAACTGAAGCGGCAACTAGAGGAGATCGGGGGCGAAGGTCACGGACAAATCCGGATCTCCAAGATCACGGGCGACTGGGTGAACGGCAAGGCCATCGACGTGATCGCTCGGAAGTACTTCAGCCAGGAAACCGACGACGAGGAGGGAACCCGGGCGATTACGAGTGCCTGCCGTGCGATCTACCGGACGATCTCGAACAGCGGGACTTGGGGCATTGCCGCGCTAAGCCGCGTTTCCGATCTCGACTTCAAGAGCCTATCCCAAGCCGAGCACCGCAGGATCAATGCGCTACCGGCGATGATCTACCACGGCGTCCGGACAGAAGATGCCGTTCTGATGCGCATGAATGCTGCGCCTCGCAGCGTAGCAGAGAGTCTTGGCAAACTGTACCGCGAGACAGTCGGCGAAGGCGATCGCCGGTACTCCGTGGTCCAGGCGCGCGAGTTCCTGAGGAACCTCAGCGATGGCGAGTGGCGCCGTGCTTGCCCGGAGGACTCCGCTCTTTCGGGGGACGGATACAAGCGTGTATGGGGAGTGCTTTCCGGCGAGGCAGACTCATGAGAGACTTCGTCGCACGAGAGGCGGTGTACGGGGTCCGAGGCGTATGCACCTGTGCAATTCGACGGCCGGAGCGGTCTAGTGCGAAGTCCAGTACACGTTGGGGCTGACGGTGGCGCCCCTCCTGTCGAGCCCGGCCTCCACGAGATCCCGAATCCCGCCACCTGCTCGGGTGTCACGCGGTCCCGCCAGCTCTTGGGCAGGAGGAGTTCGGCGAGCCGCTCGGTGTGCGGAATCCCGTTCGGCCTCAGGACGACGGTCTCGATCGGATCGAGCGCGGCGGCCTGCCGGCGCAACCAGCGGAGCAGCACCGTCTTCCCGTTGCCGCGCGGGCCGTAGAGGATCACATCCGCAGGCAGGGGACCGCGGTCCCGAAGTCGCATCAGAAGGGTGCGCAAGCGGCTCTGTACCGCCTCGCGTCCGGCCAGGAAGGGCGGCATGCCACCCGCGCCCGGCTGGAACGGCCCCAAGGGATCCCACGAGGTCATGTTCGGAGTCTCTCCCTGTTCCTTTCGGGCGAGGGCGGCGCCGACTCGTCGGATCCGGGCGACAGTACAGACTTCAATCTGGAACCTGCTCCTCGGCGATCGGACCACGCGACGGCTGTCGGCGCGCACCGCGAGGCCGCGCACCGCGAGGCCGCGCACCGCCGCGCTGACGGCCCGGGCCGCGAGAAAGGAGAGGCTTCACTCGGCGCGGCCGAGGGCGGGCCAGAGGGTGACGATGAAGCGTTGCTCCCGCACCGGGATGCGCACCCGTCCCCGCATCCCGTCATACAGCGGGAACTCCTCGCCGGTGCTGCTCACCAGCACCGCCGCCAGCTCGGCGTGGACCAGCGCCACCGGGCCGCCTCCCTCCGTCGGCGCCGCCAGCAGCGACCCCACCAGCGCCCTCACCTCCTCCGGCCCCAGAACTTCCGGGTTCACCAGGCTCGCCTCGAGGTGGAACCGGCTCCCCGGGAACTGGTCCAGCTCCGCCACCACCGGCAGCCCCGCCCGCAGCAGCGGCCGGAAGTTGCCCGGCACCGCCGCCACGATCTCGAACCCGCCACCCCGCGCGTGGACCGTGGCCACCGTCTGCCCCGGCGACACCAGCGCCCCCACCTGGACCCGGATATCCGCCAGCTCGCCTCCCGCCGGAGCGGTCAGCCGCCGCTGGTCCAGCGCCGCCCGCGCCGCCTCGCTCGCGCCCCGGAGCGCCGCCAGCCCCCCGCCAGCCCCCGGATCCTCCGGGTTCCGCAGCAGGCGCACCAGCGCGTCCTCGTACTCGTGCTCCAGCCGCTCCACTTCCGCGAGTTCCGCCATGTCGTAGAGCGTCCCGATCACATCCCCCGCGGCGACCTCCGCCCCCGGCGTCAGCCGCACCGCCGCCACCGTGCCTCCCGCCGTCGCCACCACCGGGATCCGGTTCCTGCCGCGCACCACCCCGACCCCTTCTGCGTACTCGCTCGCCGTCCCGAACGTGAGGAAGAGCCCCACCGCGAACAGGAACAGCGCCAGACCGCCCACGATCCACCAGCCCCACCTCTCCGATACGTTCAGGATCGCGCTCGGCGTCTCCGAGCGGCGCTGGTCCTCGATCGCCTCCGTCCGGAACAGCGTCCGGTTCTTCCCCACTTCCTCGATCTCGCCCCCCTCGTCCCGAAGCGCCGCCAGCGGGACGGCGAACCCGGCGGCGAGCCGCTCGACCTCGCGAAGCGCCTCCGGACCCAGCCCGCCCTCGTCCCGCAGCGGCGACGCCGCCACGACCCCCAGCACCGTCCCCGACAGATCCCGCACCGGCGCCGCCACCAGCTCCGGGCCGCACCCCGGCAGCCGGTCCAGATCCTCGTCGTAGAACGGCGACTCCCCGGCGCGCTCCACCGCGATGCCCACGCCCGCCCGCACCGCCAGCGCGATCAGCCCGGCCACCGGGCTGTCGGCCAGATCTCCTTCCTCCACCGGCTGCGCCCCGATCAGCCCCTCCGCCCATTCGTCCAGCGCGAGAACCCGGGCCCGCGCGCCCTTCACCCGTCTCTCGACCTGCGCTCCCAGATCCCCCAGAACCCGCTGCGCCGCCCGCCTTCGGACCACGCGCCCCGCGTCGTACCAGGCGAAGGCCGGAGCGCCGTCCTCGGTGTCCTCCCGGGGGCCGACCTCCCGCCAGACCCGTCGGAGCCACGCCTCATCCGCCGCGCCAGCCAGCAGCCCCTCCAGCACCCGGCCCTCCGGCCAGTCCCCGCCGACGAAGAACACCCGCCCCGAATCGAGCAGATCCGCCCACGACGGCATCGTCACCGCTCCCGGCGCCACCAGCAACACCCGCAACCCCGGGAACCGGCCAGTCAGCGACCGGACCCGCCCGGGATCGGCGGAGCGACCGCGGGCGCCGGCGACGAGCACTCCCACCGCGTCCCGGTCCGCCAGCTCCTCCGCCATGACGATCTCCAGGCCCGTGGCCCTCGAAGCCGCTCGCAGGCCGACGAGGTCTCGGGTCTCCTCGGCGACCAGAACCACCGGACGGGTTCGCGCCGGAAGGCGCGCCGGTTCGCTCAGCCGGATCTCGACCGCGCGCACGGCGTTCCCGCCCCCGCCGTAGCCCGGCCCCACCCGCGCCTCGTCCACCGGCAACCAGCGGGCATCGCTTCCCGAACCCGACTCCCATTCGAGCCCGTCTCCGGCGGCAACCCGGTCCCGCAGCCGCAGCGCCTCTCCCTCCCTCAGACCCATCCGCACCCGGCCTCCGTCCGCTCCTCCCAGGACCGCGCCCACGATCTCGTCCCCGGCGAGCCGCAGCCGCGTCCGCGCGACCCATCGTCGCAACCTCACCCCTTCTCTCCCCCGCCAGCCCGCACCAGCGCCGCATACTCGCCGTCACGCTCCATCAGATCCGCGTGCCCTCCTTCCTCCACGATCCCGCCGTCCTTCAGCACGTAGATCCGGTCCGCGTCGCGGATCGTGTTCAGCCGCTGCGCAATCACCACCCGCGTGCACCGCAGGCCCGCCAGTCGCCGCTGAATGCGCGCCTCGAGCTTCGGATCCAGGTGGCTCGTCGCCTCGTCGAGGATCAGCATCGGCGGCCGCTTCGCCAGCGCCCGCGCCAGCGCCAGCCGCTGCATCTGTCCCCCCGACATCAGGAAGCCGCCGTCGTAGAGCATCGTGTCGTAACCCAGCGGCAGCTTCACGATGTCCTCGTGGATGCACGCCAGCCGCGCCGCCTCGATCACTTCGGCCAGGCTCATCTCCGGGTTCCCCAGCGCGATGTTCTCCCGCACCGTGTCCGCCGCATACCAGCCCGCCTGCGTCACCGTCCCGATCCGCCGCCGCACCTCCCTCAGATCCAGACCCGCCAGGTCCGCCCCCGAATAGAGCACATGCCCCCGAGTCGGGGCGTAGAGCCCCAGCAGCAGCTTCGCCACCGTGGACTTCCCCGCCCCCGACGGACCCACGAACGCCGCGAAGTCCCCCGACCCGATCCGCAGCGACACGTCGCGAAGCACCTCCGGACCCGCGTCGCTGTAGCGGAAGGACACGTGCTGCAGCTCCACCTCCCGCACATCCACCTCCGGCGTCCCCGCCGGCGCCCGCGCCTCCGGCTCCGTCGCGATCACGTCCTCGATCCGATCCACATAACTGCCCAGCAGGTAGATGGACGCCACCGTCCCCACCAGCGACGACAGCGGCCTCAGGAACCCCATCGCGAACGCGTTCATCGCCAGCATCACCCCCAGCGTCATGTGGCCATCCAGCACCCGAAGCGCCCCGACCACCAGGATCGCCATCATCCCGACCCCCGACAGCGCCCCCGTCACCGCCCCGACCGTCGCGTTGATCCGGTTCTGCTCGATCCCCACGTTCAGCTCCCGCACGAACAGATCCGTCCACTTCCGCGCCACCTCCCGCTCCGCCCCCATGGACTTCAGCGCCTCCATCCCCGAGAGCATCCGCACCTGGTAGCTCCGCGCCTCCGCCTGCCGCTGGATGGACTCCGAGACCAGCTCCCGCCGCTTCACCCGCGTCGCGACGAACACCACCACCCGCAACAGACCGAGCACCAGGACCACGGCGGTCACCACCACGTCGGTCAGCAGCATCAGCACCAGGTACGCCAGCACGAACAGCCCGTCCAGCACCGCCGAGAACGCCGTCGAAGTCAGCGCGCTGCGGATCTGGACGTGGCTGTTCATCCGCATCATCAGATCCCCCGACGAGCGGTTCTGCAGATAGGAGAACGGACTCTTCACCAGCGCGCAAGTGCCAAAACCGGCCTTCTTGCCGGTCGGTGAGGTCAACTCCTGATTGGGCGCATCGAGTCCCGCGAGCGAGCTCCAAGCGGACGTGCTGATCCCTTGTCCCGGCTCGATCCTCTTCCGTCGGGGGCGGCGCGGACATCGGACTCCGGTCGCTCCGCTCCCTCCGTCCCTTGTCCGCGCCGCCCCCGACCGCGAGCTGGCTCTTCCGCCGTCCTCGGCCGGCGGTCGCGAGCCCAACGATCCGGACTCGACCAACTCGGCGAGCCGGTCGCGCCCCGCCGCGACCTCGCCGTGGCCCGAGCCGGCGACGACTCCGATCCCTTCGATCGTGTCCGCGTCGTCGCTCCGCGAGGTCAGCCCGCCTGCGACGACGCCGAGATCCTCCTGCCGTCCGGCGGCAACGACCGCGCTCGACCTGGCGGTGTGTATGTGGTTCTCCCCCGGGCGCCCCGCCCCCCCTCAAAGGGTGAGCGGGGCGCGTCGCCCGGGGGAATGGACGCGGGGTTCCGACTCCCGACTCGATCTGGCCGCTCCGCCAGC